>DAHVSB010000076.1 GCA_027324795.1 Alcanivoracaceae bacterium | reverse complement strand
TTGCCCACCTTGGTGGCCCAGCTGTGGTATTTGCCCCAAGCATTAACGGATGGAAGCTGGCTGTTGGTGGCCCTCGCTACTTTGCCTTCGCCCTGGTTGTGGAATAAGGCGGGTGTTCGTTGGGGCGACACCCGAGCATTGCGTTGGAATTACACCCTACAGTTATTGGGAGTTGCGGCGTTAATCTTGATGCCCAATACCGTTGGCATCTTGCTAGGAAGTATTTTAGTGGGGAGCACCTTCTTAGGCACAGTACTATTAACCCAGCGCTTAGCGCGCACTTTTCATCCCCACCAAGGGCCCAAGCTTTCGGCCGCATTAGTGGCTTTATACGGCGGCACTCAATTGGCAGGGCCTTGGCTAGCAAGAGTGTGGATAGATGCCGGTGGCTCGCTGCAAAGCGCATTTTGGATTGGCGTGGGGGCCTTGGGCTGGGGCTTACTATGGAGCCTGCTGACCCCAGTGGAGCCGCAGCCGTAAACGCCCAGTTCACTAAAATCTGTATACTAAGGCCCCGCAATTAGGAGGAACCATGATTCAGTACCGTATTATTCCAAGCCGCCCAGAGGCGCATTTATTCACTGTTACCGTGGTGGTACCCGAGCCCACACCCGAGGGCCAAGCGTTTTCCTTGCCTGCTTGGATTCCTGGCAGTTATATGATTCGTGAATTTGCGCGTAATGTGGTGCGTTTTGAGGCGCTGAATCAAGCGGGCGAGGCCATCCCATGGACAAAACTCGATAAGCACACCTGGCAACTCGCCCCCGCGCAAGGCCCTGTAAGTGTTGAAATCGATGTGTACGCTTGGGATTTGTCCGTGCGTACTGCGTATTTAGACCAATTCAACGGCTACTTTAATGGCACCAGCGTTTTTCTTGCTGCCAAAGGCCACGAAGACAAACCCTGTGATGTGCAAATTTTACCTCCAGAAGGCGAACAGTATGCCCATTGGCGTTTGGCCACGGGCATGCCAAGGCGCGAGGGAGGTTTACTTGAGTTTGGGCGTTTTACCGCGGATAACTACGATGCCTTAATCGATTATCCCGTGGAAATGGGTGAGTTTACCCACTTTAGTTTTGAAGCAGAGGGCGTGCCCCATGAGGTGGTGTTAAGCGGCCGCCATCTTACGGATGAAGCGCGTTTAAGCCGCGACTTGGCGGCTATTTGCTCGGCCCAAATCAAAATGTTTAAAGAGCCTGCGCCCTTTGACCGTTATTGGTTTTTAACCCGTGTGGTGGGCGAGGGTTACGGCGGCTTAGAGCACAGAAACTCCACCAGTTTATTGTGCTCACGCAATGACTTACCCTTGCGCTCCGATGACCCTAATAGCTTAAGGCCCGCATATCGCAACTATTTAGGGCTGTGCAGCCACGAGTACTTTCACAGTTGGAATGTGAAGCGCATTAAACCAGAGGTGTTTACCCCTTATAACCTCAACGAAGAAAACCACACCGAGCTGCTATGGGCCTTTGAAGGCATCACCAGCTATTACGACGAATTGATGCTGGCGCGCTCACAAGCCATTAGCCCCGAGAGTTACCTGGAGTTGCTGGGGCAAAATATTACCCGCGTTTACCGCGGCAGGGGCCGTTTTAAGCAAACGGTGACAGAGTCAAGCTTTGATGCGTGGACGCGTTTTTATTTGCAGGATGAAAACGCCCCCAACGCCATTGTGAGTTACTACAGCAAGGGCGCTTTAGTGGCCTTGGCGCTGGATTTAACCTTGCGCCAAAAAAGCCAACACCAAGTGAGCCTCGATGATGTGATGCGTGTGCTCTGGCAGCGCTACGGCAAAACCGGCGTGGGCGTACCCGAGCGCGGTATCCAACCCATTGCCGAAGAATTGCTTGGCGACAGCCTAGAGGATTTTTTCCAGCAAGCCTTGTATAGCACCGAGGATTTGCCCTTGGCGGAGCTATTGGCAGCGCAGGGAGTGGAGCTACATTGGCGACCAGCGGCTAATCACACCGATACAGGTGGTAGGGCTGCGGCCACTGAACACAGCTTAAGCTTGGGCATTCGCCCAGCCAGCGACCCCCTCGGCGTACGTATTGCCAGTGCTTATGAGCAAGGCGCGGCCATGGCGGCGGGGCTGTCCGCGGGGGACGTGATTATCGCTTTGGATGGCTTAAAGGTAGATAGCAACAACCTCGACACCTTGCTGAGCGCTTACCAAGCGGGTGACTCCATCCAAGTGCACGCGTTCCGCCGTGATGAGCTACGTTGTTTCACCGTGCACCTAGAGCAGGGCGAGGCCACCACCGCTTATTTACAATTTATGGATAACACCCCTAACGCTGCCGCAAACGCATGGTTATTCAATACTCATGAGTGAAGTTGACGTCAGTTGGCAAGATATTAACGCTGCCGAAAAGCTGCTTGAAGATACCATGCAAGCGGATTACTACCGCTTGCGAGGGCGTCTGCGTGGCATTAAAAGGCGCCGCAAACTCGATAACCGAGCGGCAAGATTAATCGAGCAAATCAATGCCTCAGTAGCACGCCGCGAGCAGCGAGACGCCCTAAATATCACCCTCGATTGGCCAGATTTGCCCGTGGTGGAATCACTGCCTGAGCTAGAGGCAGCGCTAACCGAGCACCAAGTGATAGTGGTGGCAGGTGAAACTGGCTCCGGTAAAACCACACAGTTACCCAAGCTGTGCCTAAAACTAGGCCGTGGCCGCAAAGGTTACATTGGCCATACGCAGCCGCGCCGCATTGCTGCGCGGGCCGTGGCCAACCGCATTGCGGAGGAGCTGGGCAGCCAAGTGGGTGAACTAGTGGGCTTAAAAGTCCGCTTTCAGGAGCAACTCGGCCCTAATTCCTTGGTGAAGCTGATGACGGACGGCATCTTATTGGCTGAAATTCAGCACGACCCTTGGCTCAACCAATACGACACCTTAATTATTGATGAAGCCCATGAGCGCAGCCTCAATATTGATTTCTTGCTGGGCTATTTACGCCAACTGCTGCCCAAGCGTCCCGATTTAAAAGTGATTATCACCTCGGCCACCATTGACCACGAGGGGTTTGCTAAACACTTTAACCAAGCCCCCGTGGTGGAAGTCTCAGGCCGCACTTACCCCGTGGAAGTGAAGTATTGGTACCACGAGGACAGCGATGGGGAACGGGATTGGTGCCGTGATGTGGCCGATATTCTTGAGGATATTGAGCGCAACGAAAGAGGGCAGCTGCCCAGTGCCCGCGATGTATTGGTGTTTTTAAGTGGTGAACGTGAAATCCGTGAATTGCACCATTACCTAAAGCGCTGTGATTTTCGCCATACAGAGTTTTTGCCCCTGTATGCGCGCCTCAGCCGCAGCGAGCAAATGCGAGTGTTTAGCTCCCATAGTGGGCGGCGTGTGGTGTTGAGCACCAACGTGGCCGAGACCTCACTCACAGTGCCGGGCATTCGTTATGTGATTGACCTAGGCACGGCGCGCATTAGCCGTTATAGCGTACACAGCAAGGTGCAGCGCCTGCCCGTGGAGCCCATTTCCCAAGCTAGCGCCGACCAGCGCAAAGGCCGCAGCGGGCGCATTATGCCCGGGGTGTGCTATCGCCTTTATAGCGAAGAGGATTACCTTTCACGGCCCGAATACACCGATGCAGAAATCCAGCGCACCAACTTAGCGGCGGTTATTCTGCAAATGGAAGATTTGCGCCTGGGCGATATTGAATCCTTCCCCTTTATCGACCCGCCCGATGGCCGATTGGTGCGTGATGGCTATCGTTTGCTTGAAGAGCTGGGAGCCATTGAGCAGCGCCAACTCACCCCCATGGGCAAAAAGCTAGCGCGTTTCCCCTTGGACCCACGCCTTGGTCGCATGTTACTGCGCGCCGGTGAGCTTGCTTGCTTGCAGGAAGTATTGGTTATTGTGTCTGCTTTGGCGGTGCAAGACCCCCGTGAGCGCCCCGTGGAGTTTCAACAGCAGGCAGACCAAGCCCATCAGCCGTGGAAAAACAAAGAGTCAGATTTTCTGTCCTTTTTGAACCTGTGGCAGTGGGCAGAAGCAGAGCGCCAAACCCATTCCCGCAACCAATACGAAAAATTGCTGCGCAAGCGCTTTTTAGCGCCGAACCGTATGCGCGAATGGCGCGACACCCATCGCCAGCTCAAGCTGTTATGCCAAGAACTTAAGATACCCAGCAGCACTAGCGAGGCTACCTATGAGGCCATCCACCGTGCTTTGTTAAGTGGTTTATTGGGACAAGTGATACGGCGCACCGATGAGGGCGAATGGCTATCGAGCCGCCACCGCAAACCTGTGATTTGGCCGGGCTCAGCTTTAGCAAAAACGAAAGCTAACTGGCTATTCGCAGCAGAAATGGTGGAAACCCAGCGTTTATTCGCCCGCTGTGTGGCTCAAGTGGAACCCCACTGGGTGGAAGCCGAGGGCAAGCACCTTTTAAAGCACAGCTACAGCGAGCCCTTTTGGTCCAAGCGCCACGGTGCTGCGTTTGCCCGTGAGCAAGTGAGCTTATTTGGCTTGGTGTTAGTGAGTGGTCGCCGTGTGCCCTTTAGTCACCAAGACCCAGAGCAAGCCCGTGAGCTGCTAATACGCGAAGGGCTGGTGGCCGGTGAGTTGCCGCGCACGCCAACCTTTGTGCAACACAACAAGCAGTTAATCGCCGAGCTAGAAGAGTACGAACATAAGCAACGTCGCCGCGATTTTATTGCCGATGATGAGGTGCTCTACCAGTTTTATCATCAGCGCATTCCCTTAGATGCCATTAGCCTTAATCATCTGAATGCGTGGTACCGCAAGGCCAGCAAATCAGAACAAGCCAGCTTGTTGATGGAGCGCCAAGATATCCTCGTGAAGGATGCGCCAGCGAGCCTCAGCACCGATTTCCCGGATAGATTGCTAGTGGGCGAATGGCAACTGCCCTTAGAATACAGCTTTAATCCGCAGGGCAAAGGCGATGGCGTCACCGTGACTATTCCTGCCACTTTAATTAACCAAGCCCCCGAAGAGCTGTTTGAATGGCTAGTGCCAGGGTTGCTGGCTGAAAAACTAGAAGCCCTAATCCGCGGCTTGCCCCGCGCCAAACGACGCAACTTTGTGCCCGTGCCTGAGTACGTGCGCGCCGTGCAAGATACGTTAAATCCAGTAAACGGCCCCTTACTAGCGCAACTAAGCCAAGCCCTAGAACGTATGACAGGGGTGAGAATTGCGCTGGAAGAATGGGAAGCGGTGGAGCTGCCCGAGCATTTGCGCTTTCATTTCAAAATCCTCTCTGACGGCGAAGTGCTAGCTCAAGGCCAAGATTTAGCCGAGCTAAAGCAGCGTTTTGCAGGCAAAGCCGTGCAGGCAATACATCAACAAGCCCCCAAACAATCCATCGAGCGCGGCACCCGTTGGGTGTTTGGCACCTTAGAAGAAGTGGTGGAACAAGAGCAGGATGGCGTTATGCTTCGTGCTTGGCCCGCTTTGTTTGATGTGGGCAATCAAGTGGAAAAGCGCTTATTCCACCGCCAAGACGAAGCCTTATGGCAGCACCAATGGGGCGTAGCGCGTTTGCTATTAAATGCCCTTGGCCCGCAGGTGCATATGCTTGAAAAGTTCCGCAACAATTTGCCGGGTTTTCAAAAGCTTATGGCTGAAAAGTCAGGCTTTGCTAGAACCGCTGCAAACCATGCCTTGCTCAAGTTTGCTCGCGTGCATTTTATCCGCGAAGCGCCACCGGTTTCAGAGCAAGCATTTGATGCACTATTAACAGCACACAAAAGCACCTTTGTGGAAGCAGGGGAGGCGTGGTTAACCAAAGCCAGCCAGTTGCTTGAAGCGTACCGCAGCATTCAGCGCCGCCTTGAAAAGAACTTCCCCTTAGCACTAGCCCATGCCCATGGCGATATCCGTAAACAACTGGAACACTTGTTTTTCCCCGAAGCCTGGCAAGCGGTGGAGGAAGCGCAGTGGCAGCATTATTCCCGTTACATTAAAGCCATTGAGCACAGGCTCGATAAAATAGGGGCCAACGTGCCGCGAGATAAACAAATGACAGCGGAGCTCAATACCTTATGGGAGGCGCTTGAGCGGCGCATGGGGCGCGAGCCTTACTGGCTATGGCCAACCCATTGGCAAGCGTATCGCTGGCAGCTAGAGGAGTATCGCGTTAATCTATTTGCGCAACAGCTTGGTACACCTAAGCCTGTATCTGCAAAGCGCCTACGTGAACAATGGCAACATTGTGAGCAGATATAAATATCTTGGGCAAATGTTTGCACATCTTTGTCATAAGCTTTTAATATAGCGTTCTATATTCCAGTTTTTTTATTTGCCGCTATACCCTAGCGGCAAATTTTCATTTTGCGCGATTGCGCCACAAGAGGGCAGTAACAGTGACAAAACAACAAGTAGTGATCAGTGGCACCGGGCTATGGACACCCACTGAATCTATTACCAACGAAGAGTTAGTAGCATCGTTTAATCGTTATGTAGAGCAGTTTAATGAGGCAAACGCAGAAGCTATTGCTGCTGGCGAACTCGACGCGCTTCAGCCCTCAAGTGCGGAGTTTATTGAGAAAGCCTCAGGCATCAAACAGCGCTACGTGCTGAACAAAAGTGGCGTTTTAGACCCACAACGCCTAGCGCCAAGTATCCCTGAGCGTTCTGACGATGAGATTTCTGTACAAGCAGAAATCGCCGTAAAAGCCATTCAGCAGGCACTAGAAAACGCAGGCCGCACCCCAGAGGATGTGGATGCTATTTTAGTGGCTTGTTCCAATATGCAGCGCCCGTACCCGGCCATGGCGGTGGAGATTCAGCACTACCTTGGCATGACGCGTGGCTGGGGCTACGACATGAACGTGGCATGTTCTTCCGCCACCTTTGGCCTACAAGCCGCTGTGGACTCATTACGCTCAGGTTCTTCCCAGTGCATCGTGGTGGTTAACCCAGAAATTTGCTCTGGGCACCTGGCTTGGGAAGACCGTGACTGCCACTTTATTTTTGGTGATGTGGCCACCGCCATGGTGTTGGAGCTTGAAGATAACGCTTCTTCCGACAACCAGTGGCGCGTGCTAGGCACTAAGCTTGCTACTCAGTTTTCTAACAACATCCGCAATAACTTTGGTTTTTTAAACCGCGCTGATGAAAGTGGCATAGGTGCGCGGGATAAGCTGTTCCGCCAAGAGGGGCGCAAAGTGTTTCGCGAAGTGTGCCCCATGGTGGCTAAGCAAATTAGCACCCATTTAGGCGAGCTTGATATTGAAGCCAAGGATTTAAGCCGCATGTGGCTGCACCAAGCTAACCTCGCCATGAACCAGTTTATTGCCCGCCGCGTATTGGGGCGTGAAGCCACCACCGAGGAAGCACCGGTGATTCTTGATGAATACGCTAATACCAGTTCTGCCGGCTCTGTTATTGCTTTTCATAAGCATAATCAAGACCTTAACAAAGGCGACAGAGGCGTAATTTGTTCCTTTGGTGCGGGTTACTCCATTGGTAGCGTTATCGTGGAGAAGGTTTAATACCTGTGTCTATCCAGTTACAAGGCGGCTCGATACAATAGCCGCTTTGTAATTATAGTGAGTACCTTGAGTGCGATATCTCTTTCTTTCCTTAGCGATGCTGTGCTTTTCTTTGCCCTCATTGGCAGAAGAAGTGGCGCCGGATGACTTTGGCGCCAGCGATACAAAGCCCACAGCAAGCAAAAACCAACACCCAGATGACCCTTGGGAAAACTTTAATCGCAAAATGTTTTCCTTTAACGAGGGCATGGATAAATACATGCTCAAACCCGCAGCGGTGGGTTACACCAAAACCGTGCCCAAATCCGCCCGCGGACCCATTGGCAATTTCTTCAATAATTTTCGCGATTTTCGTAGTGGCGTAAACAACATACTGCAGTGGCGTTGGCGTCAAGCAGGGCACAATCTGGGGCGTTTCACACTTAACACTACCTTGGGCATTGGTGGTTTATTTGATGTGGCAAGCTCTACTGGGTTAAAGCGCGAAAGAAGTGATTTAGGGATTACTTTAGCGCGTTGGGGCGTACCCGAAGGCCCATACCTGATGCTGCCTTTTCTTGGGCCCTCTACCGTGCGCGATGCCAGTATGATTATTCCTGATTCTTACCTAGAGCTAAACGTCATTGATCATAGCCTCACCAAGTGGAGTGTTATTGGTGTACAAGTGCTCGATATCCGCTCCCAACTGCTTGATTATGAATCGGCCATTATCGGCGATCGCTATAATTTTATCCGT
>DAHVSB010000075.1 GCA_027324795.1 Alcanivoracaceae bacterium | reverse complement strand
TACCTGCCACCGGGGCTTTAATGGGCACACCAGCGTCCATCAAGGCAAGAGAAGCACCACACACAGATGCCATGGAAGATGAACCGTTAGACTCGGTAATCTCGCTCACTACGCGAATAGCGTAGGGGAATTCTTGTTCCGTGGGTAACACCGCCTGAATACCGCGACGTGCTAAGTTACCATGACCAATTTCACGGCGCTTAGGTGAACCCACCATGCCTGTCTCGCCCACACAATAAGGAGGGAAGTTATAGTGCAGCATGAAAGGTTCGTTACGCGAGCCTTCAAGTGCATCAATAAGTTGTGCATCACGCAAGCCACCAAGAGTAGCCACCACAATAGCTTGAGTTTCACCACGGGTGAACACTGTGCTGCCGTGGGCGTTAGGTAAATTAGCTACTGCCACGTGGATTGGTCGCACTTGATTTGGAGCGCGACCATCGATGCGCGGCTTACCAGAGGCCACTGCAGTGCGTACTGTGATGCTTTCTAGCTCACCAAATATGCCTGCAACTTCACGCTCGTCAGTGTCTTCGTTCGTAAACTTATCTACACAAGCACTACGCAGCTCACCAACTTTGGTGTTGCGTTCTTGCTTGTTGGTGATGGTGTAGGCTTCAGCCAAAGCTGCACCAAATTCGCTTTTCACTTGCTCAAACAATGCTTGGTTAATAGCAGGTGCCTGCCAATTCCAACGTGGTTTGCCCGCTTCTTGGGTTAGCTCTTCAATAGCCTGGATGGCCGTTTGCATTTGTTGGTGCCCAAATAGCACTGCACCAAGCATTTGCTCTTCAGTGAGCTCTTCAGCAACGGACTCCACCATTAACACTGCATCTTTTGTGCCTGCAACTACTAAATCGAGGCTAGATTTTTTTAACGTGGCATAACTCGGGTTAAGCACATAAGCGCCATCAACAAACCCCACACGCGCAGCACCTAAGGGACCATTAAAGGGCACACCAGAAATCGCCAAGGCCGCTGAAGCACCGATCAAGGACAACACATCAGGATCTACGTTTTTATCGGCAGACATTACCGTGGCAATAATCTGTACTTCGTTCTTAAACCCCTCAGGGAATAAAGGACGAATAGGTCTATCGATTAAACGGCTTGTTAAAGTTTCTTTTTCTGAAGGACGACCTTCACGCTTAAAGAAGCCACCAGGAATACGGCCCGCTGCATAGGTTCTTTCTTGATAGTTTACGGTAAGCGGGAAAAAATCTTTATTAGGATCCGCTTCTTTTTTAGCAACCGCGGTAACCAAAATAGCGGTTTCACCAGAAGAAACCATCACAGCACCGCTAGCTTGGCGAGCATAGTGGCCTGTTTCTAACACTATGGTGTTTTCACCAAACTGGAATTCTTTGCGAACGACATTAAACATATTTTCTTTTCTCTCTATTTTCTATAACACGCTTCTTTCACAACAATACGGATGAGAACAACCTACACCCGTGTGACACTATACTCTTTCCTAAGTTTTGCAGAAGTAAAAACAACAAAAGCCCGTGAAGTGCGGGCTTTTGTATACTTTAGCTTACGTACACCAAAACAAATTAGCGACGTAGACCTAAACGGCCAATAAGCTCTTGGTAACGACCAAGATCTTTTTTCGCAAGATAATCAAGCAACTTACGGCGCTGGTTTACCATGCGAATCAAGCCGCGACGGCCATGGTGATCTTTTTTGTGATCTTTAAAGTGGCTTTGCAAGCTATTGATGTTGGCGGTGAGTAGCGCAACTTGCACCTCAGGGGAACCCGTGTCGCCTTCGCCGCGGCCATACTCTTTAACGATCTCTGCTTTTTGCTCAACAGTTAGTGCCATTGTTTTCTCCAAATATGCAACGTTAAGACACGATGGCCACGCATATTTATAGCCATCGTCAGGTTTGACTTAGTTTGTGGTTAACAAACGTCGAGGCGCAATCATACCATCATCTTGCACCTCTCCGACACCTATAAATTCATTTTCTTTTTCAGAATATAGACGCACCCAGCCGGAAGTTGGGCGATCAGCCACCATTACTGGTTGCCCTTGGCGGATATAGTAGCTCGCGTCAGGACCCAAATGCACTGCTGGCCAATGACGCACAGCAGCATCTATGGGCAACAATAGTGCATCTAGAGCTTCAAAGCCGCCTTCCTGTTTAGTGGCGCCAAGGTCATCCATGGTGTACATGGTTTCCTCAGCAAAAGGGCCAACCTCAGTGCGGTGCAATGCCGTAACATGGCCACCACAACCCAGTTTTTCCCCTACATCTTCCACTAAAGTGCGCACATAGGTGCCCTTTGAACAAGCCACCTCAAAGCTCACTTCATCCCCATTTACGGCAATGCTATCAATGCGATAAATCGTCACGGGGCGCGGCTTGCGTTCTACTTCGATACCTTCGCGAGCCAGCTTATACAAAGGCTGCCCCTGGTGTTTGATTGCAGAATACATGGAAGGAATCTGCTCAATGTCACCAACAAAGCTAAGCAAGGCCGTGCTAATTTCTTCTGCTGACGCTGTGACTGCTCGCTCGCTCACAATTTCACCGTCCGCATCGCCGGTTTCGGTAACCACACCTAGCTTGGCGGTTACCTGATAAGTTTTATCGGCATCGAGTAAAAACTGACTGAACTTGGTGGCTTCACCAAAGCATAAGGGCAGCATGCCAGTGGCAAGCGGATCCAAACTACCGGTATGCCCTGCCTTGGCGCCAGCTATTAAACGCTTCGCCACTTGCAAAGCGCCATTGCTGGTAACACCTGTGGATTTATTTAACAGCAAAATGCCGTTGATATTACGCCCGCGTGCGCGACGTCTGGCCATCTATTCTTGCTCCTATTGAGGCAACCCCGAGGCGTCTATTCCTCATCATCCTCTTGGCCACGCAGGGCTTCATCTCTGGCACGTGCGGCTTGAATTAGCTTTTCCATGCGGCTTGCTTCTTCAGGCAGGTGGTCGTAATGAAACCGTAAACGTGGAGTGGTGCGGGTATTAAGATCTTTGGCGATGCAGGTACGCAAAAAACCTGCCGCGTTGTTGAGGATATCCTGTGATTCGAGGCTAACCGCGGCTTCTTCTTCACCAAGCAAGGTGAAATACACATCCGCCCAGCTTAAATCACGAGACACCCGCACCTCTTGTATGGTTACCATACCAAGGCGCGGATCTTTTACTTCAGTACGAATCAGGGAAGCCAACTCACGCTGGAGGTGGTCCCCGATTCTATCGGTACGCTTAAACCCTTGCGGGCGACGATGACGACTCATGTTATAGCGACCTTGCGATTTCTTTCACTTCAAAGACTTCAATCTTATCGCCAGCTTTTACGTCGTTGTAGCTCTTTACTGCCAAGCCACATTCAGTGCCACTGCGCACCTCATTAACGTCGTCTTTAAAGCGGCGTAGGGATTCAAGCTGGCCTTCAAAGATAACAATATCGTCACGCAATACACGGATAGGCAAGCTACGACGCAAGGTACCCTCGACAACCATACAGCCCGCCACAGCACCAAACTTGGATGAACGGAACACATCACGCACTTCCGCCACACCCACGATTTCTTCGCGACGCTCTGGCTCAAGCAAACCGCTCAGCGCTTTCTTCACGTCTTCGATAAGCTCATAAATTACGCTGTAATAACGTAAATCAATGCCTTCGCGCTCGCACAAACGGCGTGCAGAGGCATCCGCACGTACGTTAAAGCCAAGTAAAACACCACCAGAGGTCATGGCGAGGTTAACGTCAGATTCGTTAATCGCACCCACACCGCCAGAAACGATATTCACTTTCACTTCATCAGTGCTGAGGTCATTCAGTGCATTCACTAGCGCTTCTAAGGTGCCACGAACATCCGTTTTGAGGATGATATTCACATTACGGGCTTCGCTAGCACCCATATTTTCAAAGAGGTTTTCAAGCTTAGAGCTTTGCGCACGCTGTAGCTTCAACTCACGCTCACGCTCCTGGCGGAACTGTGCCACCTCACGGGCTTTACGCTCATCTGGCAGTACTTGGAAGGGCTCACCTGATTCAGGTGCACCGTCTAGCCCTAAAATTTCCACCGGAATAGAAGGACCGGCTTCTTCGATGGGCTGTCCATTTTCATCTAGCATGGCGCGGTTGCGACCAAAATGAGCGCCCACCAACATGGTATCGCCAATGCGTAAGCGGCCTTCTTGAACCAAGACAGAGGTTACTGGCCCGCGACCACGGTCCACACGTGACTCAATAACAATACCACGTGCTGGCCCTTCTGCGGCGGCAGAGAGCTCAAGGATTTCAGCCTGCAAAAGAATATTATCGAGTAGCTCATCAACCCCTTCACCACTCTTCGCAGAGAGGTACACAAACTGGTAATCGCCACCCCATTCTTCTGAAATCACACCGATTTGCGACAGCTCAGTGCGCACACGGTCGGGATTTGCCTCGGGCTTATCCATTTTGTTAACCGCAATAATAATCGGCACCTCAGCGGCTTTAGCGTGGTTAATCGCTTCTTCGGTTTGTGGCATTACGCCATCATCTGCGGCCACTACAATCACCACAATATCCGTGGCTTGAGCACCGCGAGCACGCATGGCAGCAAAAGCGGCGTGGCCAGGCGTATCTAAGAAGCTAATCATGCCTTTATCGGTTTCCACGTGGTAAGCACCAATATGCTGGGTAATACCACCCGCCTCACCAGCGGCAACTTTCGCGCGACGAATATAATCTAGAAGGGATGTTTTACCATGGTCAACGTGACCCATAATAGTCACCACGGGGGCGCGGCGCGTGGGCTCCACATCGTACTGCACCAAGCTGGCCAAGTCGTCTTCATAAGCTGCTTCTTGGGTCTTAGCTGCCACGGGTGTGTGGCCCATTTCTTCCACTAGTAAAATAGCGGTATCTTGATCGATGGCCTGGTTAACCGTGGCCATTTCACCGAGCTTCATTAGCGAACGAATAAGCTCAGTGGCTTTTACGTTCATGCGTTGGGCAAGATCGCCCACAGTAATGCTCTCGGGCACTTCTACTTCGTACACCATCTTGCCTGTGGGGCTCTTAAAGCCGTGTTCTTTATTAAGTGTGTTGCGCATCTGGCCGTGGGCTACATTACCGCCACGGTTGCCGCCACGACGTCTGCGGCGACGCGAGCTGCGCTCTTCATCTTGGAAGCTAGCCTCAAGCGCTTGGGTAACAATATCCGACCCTTTTTTGCCCTTGGCATCTTTCTTCGGCTTCTGCTGCTTTTCTTCTTTCTTGCGTTTCTCAAGCTCTTCCGCTAAGCGGCGAGCTTCTTCTGCTGTGCGGCGCGCAGCCTCTTCCTCAGCTTTCTTTCGCGCTTCTGCTTCTTGCTTGCGAATCGCTTCTTCTGCTTCTTTACGACGCTTTTCCGCTTCTTCACGCTTAGCACGTTCTTCAGGCGTTTCTTTAGCCGCAGCTGCAGCCTTAGCCGCCTCTTCTTGCTTACGCTTCTCGGCTTCTGCTTTTTTGCGTGCCTCTGCTTCGGCCTTCAAACGCGCTTCTTCTTCAGCCTTTAAGCGCGCTTCTTCCTCGGCTTTCTTACGTGCTGCTTCTTCCGCCTCTGCTTTTAAGCGTGCTTCTTCAGCTTCTTTCGCCGCCTGCTCCGCAGCCAAACGCTCTTGCTCTGCCTTTTCGGCCTCTAAAGCAGTGCGATTGACATAGGTACGCTTTTTGCGCACCTCAACAGCCACCGTCTTGGATTTACCAGAGGCAGCCGTGGTACGCAAAGTGCTTGTTTTTTTACGACGCAGGGTAATTTTTTTAGGCTCAGCACTACCGCCTTGCATATGGGCCAACAGCTCTTTTTGCTGTTCCTTGGTCACCACATCATCGGCGCTGCTGTGAGGCAAGCCAGCTTCTTTCATTTTGGTGATTAACGCATCCACCGGCAGGTTAATGCTTTCTGCTAGTGACTTAACGGTGGTATCTACCATATCCAAACCTTCTCCTATTCGCCTGGCTGCTTCACAGATAATGGGCTCAACGGAGCCTTTGCTTAAGCCACGGCAAATTATTCCTCAAACCAAGGCGCGCGAGCTATCATAATCAGCTCAGCGGCACGCTCTTCAGTCATACCTTCAATTTCGAGTAAATCATCAACCGCTTGCTCGGCTAAATCTTCCATGCTCACAATGCCTTTCTCAACCAGTTGAGCAGCAAGTTCGCGTGTCATGGTATCCATATTGAGCAAGTCATCCGCGGGCTGACCATGTAGCAAACGGCCTTCAGAAGCCAGCGCACGGGTTAACAATGCATTTTTCGCTCGCTGGCGTAACAGCTCGACGATTTCCTCATCAAAGCCATCAATTTCCAACATTTCTTCCGCGGGAACGTAGGCTACCTCTTCCAAGGTGCTAAAGCCTTCCTCCACCAGCACTTGCGCTAATTCCTCATCCACATCTAAATGTTCGATAAAAGCGTCTAGCGCTTGCTGGCTTTCTTGCTGATGCTTGGCTTCTGCCTCCTCAATGGTCATTACATTTAGCTCCCAACCAGTGAGTTCAGAAGCTAAACGAATATTTTGTCCGCCGCGACCAATGGCCTGAGCCAATGCAGATTCATCTTCCACCGCCACGTCCATAGAGCGGCTTTCTTCGTCCACAATAATGGACACCACCTCAGCGGGCTGCATAGCATTAATCACAAACTGCGCAGGGTTGGCATCCCACAGCACAATATCTACGCGCTCACCGGCAAGCTCATTAGACACTGCCTGCACACGCGCACCACGCATCCCTACACAAGCGCCCACTGGATCAATGCGCTGGTCATTGGTTTTAACCGCTATCTTAGCGCGCGAGCCGGGATCACGTGCCGCCCCTTTAAGCTCAATTAGCTCTTCGCCAATTTCTGGCACTTCGATTTTGAACAGCTCAATCAGCATTTCTGGGCAAGCGCGGCTAGCAAATAATTGTGGGCCACGGTTTTCAGGGTTAACACCAGACAAATACGCTCGCACGCGATCGTTTTGGCGCACCACTTCACGGGGAATCATTTGATCGCGTGGAATAAGTGCTTCAGCATTGTTACCTAAGTCTAAAATAATGCTGTCGCGGGTGACTTTTTTAACCAAGCCGCTAATCAGCTCGCCCACACGGTCACGATATTCCTCAACCACTTGCGCACGCTCAGCTTCACGCACTTTCTGCACTATCACTTGCTTGGCTGCTTGGGCTGCAATGCGGCCAAACTCAACGGCCTCCACTTCCTCTGTCCAAGTGTCGCCAATTTGTAAGCTAGGATCGCGCTCATGTGCTTCGTCCAAGGTGAGCTGACGCCCGAACTCAAAGAGCTCTTCGTCTTCCACCACAAGCCAATCGCGGTATGCTTGGTATGCCCCTGTTTTGCGATCAATCACCACGCGAATACTCACGTCATCTTCTTTAAAACGACGACGCGTTGCAGTGGCCAAAGCCAATTCAATGGCTTCGAAAATCACCGAACGGGGTACATCTTTTTCGTTTGATACTGTCTCAACGACAAGTAGAATTTCTTTGTTCATGGCCCAGCCTTTTACAAAGACAACGGATACAATTTTTCAGTTTGAAGCACTAGCTAGTCAAAACGCGGGACTAAATTAGCACGATCAACCTGTCCAAAGGGTACGGTTAACACCTCGCCATTGTGGCGCAACATCAACTGATCTTCAGCAACTTCCACAAGTTCAGCTGTAAAACGTCGACGCCCCTCAATGGGCGCTAGCAGGCGAACTCGAATTTGCTCACCCACATATTCTTGCCACTGCTCTATATAGAACAAAGGCCTATCTAAACCTGGAGAGGATACCTCCAAGCTATACTCGGTACTGATGGGGTCTTCT
This sequence comes from Alcanivoracaceae bacterium, assembly GCA_027324795.1. GTDB lineage: Bacteria > Pseudomonadota > Gammaproteobacteria > Pseudomonadales > Alcanivoracaceae > CALEAR01. Next base: position 521 of record DAHVSB010000075.1, on the reverse strand, counting down.
ACATCTAATACGCCGCTAATTTGGTGGCTTACGGCCTCACAATCATCCACGTGAATGCCGTCCTCAGAATCAATAAATACGCGCACCACAGCGCCGCGGCCCTGGATGTATTCCACACCCCAAAAAATGAACCCCATGCTTTCCACCACGGGAGCAAGCATGTTTTCTAGCTGTTCAACTTTACGCATCTTTTATTGCTTCACCACAAAATAGCGCTGTTAGGAAATGACTTTTATTGCGATAAACAAAAAGCCCCTACAAGGAGGGGCTTTATAACATAGGCAGAGATTGAATGCCTTATATTTGGTAGCGGGGGCTGGATTCGAACCAACGACCTTCGGGTTATGAGCCCGACGAGCTACCAGACTGCTCCACCCCGCATCAAAACTTTCTGCCCCCTTTTTAGAGCCCTGGCAGTGGGCTTTCAAACCTTGCTAACACAGTGCAACGCTTGATGTCTTCTAGCCTTCGGCTCTGGTATGTGCCGGCGACTGGATGCGTACTATAGTGATGACTGGGCG
>DAHVSB010000074.1 GCA_027324795.1 Alcanivoracaceae bacterium | reverse complement strand
ACCCGCATTCAAGCGCGCTTTAGAGGTCACACCAATGTGCGGCAGCTCGTAGTGAGCCAAGTGGATGCACTTATCCACCATCAAGAGCGCGTAGTAAGCCACTTCTTCGTATTGCTCCTCGCTCTCGATTTTATCAATACAAATACCCGCCAAGTTACAGGTGGCCACCTCACCTTCCACGTCCTCGGAATCAGAGTACAAATCCATCATGTCGTGATAAGGCTTAGTGGGCAGCGCAATCTCTTGGCACAGGTTGGAGCTAAAAATCTTATCGTTAAAAGGTGTATGGTTGTTAAGCTCAAAAATGTTGTGCTCGTACACACGACCCGTTTCGTTCCACTCGTTTTCAGCGGTAATCAAAATGCTGCGCGCATTAACGTAGGTCTTTTTGAAGTTATCGTCGGCTTCGTATTTGGCATAGATTTCGGCAAAGCGCTCTTCGTCATCGCTGTATAGCGCATCATACAAATCAGGCGCAGTGAAGCAGTTAAACAAAAAGATATCTTCGTTGCGTGCCACCTTGCGGGCAAAGAAACGGTTGCCGCCCCAGGAGTAATCCATACCACGGATTTTCTTATCCTCGGTGGACATGGGGTTTTTGAGGCGCAGCAGCGTATCCACTTCGGGGTCATAAATGGGGAAGTGCGTGGTGCAAGCGCCGCCTCGGCCATTTTGTAGGTTTGCTTTTACTTCACCCACAATGGCGCGGTAATACGGTAATTTACCTTGGTGGCGAATCACACCGCCACGCACAGGGTCGTTCATGGAACGCATCTGCATATAGGCACCGATACCCGCACTCATATAGGTCATGGTGTTGGCAATGTGGTTACCAATGGCAATGGATTTGGCCGTGTCATCGGTGGCGTACAAGCAGCAGCTAGCATAGCCGCGCAAGGGCGTACCTAGGTTGACATGGTTGGGCGTGGGCGCATTAATGCGGTTCATGGACAAGTGCTCATAGAACTTGGCCACGTCTGTCATACGGCGCTCGCGAGGCTGATCCACCGCCAACGCCATGGCCATACGCATGTAAATGTATTGAGGGGTTTCATAAAACACATCGTTAACGCGGTCGGAAATAGCGTATTTAGTGAGATGCGTATGAATTTGATAATGCGCGTAGGTAAAATCACGCTCGTGATCGATGATTCCCTGCACTTGTTCATACTCCTCATCGGAGTAATCAAGATGCTCCATATAACCGAGCTTTTGCAGCTTGGCGTGCAACTCCTTTACGGTGGGCATTTTACCGTTGTAAATATCTTTACGAATGATGGTGGCATACAAACGGCCAGCCATACGGTTGTAGGCCCAGGTATCGTAATCTAAGCAGGTGCGGATTAAGCGATCTTGTAGCGCAGCAGATGTACATTCACCATTGAGGCCCGAAACGGTTTCTAGTACCACGGAGGGCCAATCCACGTAATCACCCAAGGTATTTGCTGCCCACTCACCCCACTGGTTAAGTTTTGATGGGGTAAAAGGTTCTTTGCGGCCATCGCGCTTGATAATGGTTTCAATCATCTTGGTGCCTGAATTGTCAGTTAATTACGGTATATCCACTAAGGGATTCAATAAGGTTATTAATTGCTTGTTTTTATTATTATTGCCGCTTTAAAGAGCAAGTTGACTTTTCTGCAAAACACACTATATAGAAAATTTTTTATTAAAAAACACAATATATAGTAAAAAAGTCACGAGAGGCATACTATGCCTCGAGTTGAGTAAGGTCAACCCCAAGGTGCTCTGTTTGGTGGAATGTTGAGCATGAAAAGGCTTTTTTTACATTGTTCGCTCGTAAAGTGTACGAACTCCAAACTAGCGGACATGGCACCCCCATCTCCTACGCGCTGCACAACCTATGGGCTTAGGCAAAATCAACTATTTTGCAACCTCTTAAGCACAAGGCAATGAAAGTCATTATCATTACGTTCAATATCCCTTATAACAAAGACCGCAAGCTTTACCACAGCCGCTTAGGCGTGGGCTGGGTCTCGCCTTACCATTTGGGCGTTGAAGCAGGTTACAGCTACCAACTGCATTGTTTTAGTGCGGAGGATTCTATTGAGGTGGATATTAAGCTCGGCGGACCTTTTATGGCCCTCTCATTACGCTTTTAGTTACTCCCCATCAGCCACGTCGGTTTCGTGGATATCTTGATAGGTTTTCTTGAGTTCAGCGCGTAACTGGCGGCGCAGCTTTGCTTGGTGATAACGGCGTTTGCGAGCGTGGGTATCTAACTTCAGTGGCGGTACCGTGGTGGGCTTTTGGTCATCACCCAGCGCCACCATAGTAAAAAAGCTACTGTTGGTGTGACGCATACTGCGCCCATACACGTTTTCTGTGACCACCTTAATACCCACTTCCATGGAGGTTCTGCCGGTGTAGTTCACCGAAGCCAAAAAAGTCACCAGCTCCCCAACCTTTACAGGCTCACGGAAAATCACCTGATCCACCGACACAGTAACCACATAAGTGCCCGCATAGCGGCTGGCACAGGCATATGCCACCTGGTCCATATATTTAAGCAAGGTGCCGCCGTGTACATTACCAGCGAAGTTTGCCATCTCGGGCGTCATTAATACCGTCATCGTTAGCTCAGGATTCCCTGGCATCATGGTGTTTCCTTTAACAAGTGCTATTACTAATAAAGCCGAAAGGCAAAAATGAAGGGCGGAAACCCATAGGCAGGCTCCGCCGGGCGCCTAGTTTATCGCTTTCACGCTCAAAGGAACAACACCCCTTCAAATGAAGCCATAACGCAGCACGGCGGAGTAGTAAGAGAATTAGCCTAGCAAGGCTTTTTGTTCATCGGTGAGTAGTTCTGTAAATGAAGACAGTGCCGCCTCCATCTCTAGCGCTTTGATTTGCGCCGCACACTCACGCAACAAAGCTTCTTCGTGCATGGCAGCAAGCGTCACGCTATTTTTAAGGTTTTCCTCAGTCATGCGAGATAGCGCCAATAGCAAGGGATACCAGTCACCTTGTTCAGCCACGGAGCGCACCAAGTTTTCACGCACGTCGGCGCTGCCTTCAGCAGCAAGGTTCGCCATCTCAGCTTGCAATTGCTCATTGAGGTGAGGCAACAAGGACAGCACCGCAGGCCATAGATTCTGATCGTGGGCTGCATCAAGCAAGGCGCTACGTTGGCTTGGCTCGAGCATTTTCACCAACAGATTCAAGGCAGACTTATCTTCCACATAAAAGCCCACTTTCAGCAAGCTCAAACCATCGTTACCCACCTGCTGCATAATACGCTTTAGGGTGGATTCACTAATCACAGTCACAAAGCTGGCTAGCGTAATAAATTCTTGCTGCTCGATAAGGTGCTTGGCCACTTCAACCACGTGGTTTTCGTCCACTGCAGCAATAATGGCACCGGCACGGCTTGGCTCAAGATATAAACTGAGTTTGGCTAAAAAATCTGTGGGCAAACGCCCAGCAAGCTTCGCCGCCCTATCTTTAGGTAGCTCACAAGCAATACCTGCTGCTAGCACAGGGCCGAGCAGATTCATGGCAATCTTAGCGCTAGCTGAAATAGGCAATAATTTACTCAAGCCCGCCAAGCGGTGAAACGCATCCTGATGACGCTGGTAGTAAAACTCGCTTAGCTGCTGGCGAAACAAGCGGGTAGCCGCCACCTCTTGCTCGGCGATAAAGCCCAAGCTGCCCTCTTCCACTTGCAACAAGCGCTCTAGTTTTGTTTGTTCTGCCACATGGTCCATGGTTGTCATTGCGCTCTCCTAGGAAAAAAGCATCTTACGAACTGTGCGGCGCAAAGGCGCTGGCACCACATCTAAAGCGCGGCTCAAGGCACGCTCCACGCGCTCATCTTTTTCTTGCATGGTGGCCAACACCTGGGCGGCTAGTTGGTTTTGTTGTGCTTCAGGCAAAGCAGCCAAATAATTTTGCGCTTGCTCAGGCAATTGCTGCTGGGCTAATTGTTCAATCGGCGAGCTCATCTCTTCCTCCGTCCATAAAAGCTCAGCACTATGACAGATTTTTTGTAGAGTTCATTTGCTTTGCTGACAGCTCACTTAGCCGCAAAAAGCCTTGAGCAACGCCAATCATGGCCCCTAACAGGACTTATCGCACCACGGCTCGGCGCCAGGGCAAACGGGGTGGCATCTTCAGTCAAGCGCCATCTGCTGGCTATGCCTACTATGTGACTTGATGGTTTTCTACTCAACAATCTTAGGAGGTTCCCATGAGCGCTACACTTTCTCTCGTGAACGAACAGAATAGCGGCAAAGGTATGGTGCCTAAGGTGCGCCAGCCTGAGTTTGATTTTAATGAAGCCAAAGATATTCCCCGTTACTGGTGGGATAACGATCCTGCAAAAACCTTATTGCTAGCGGCGCTATCCGCCAGCTTCCCTGCGGGTGAGCGCTTCTTTATCGATTCTGTGCGCCACTACCAAAAACAGATTAAAGACCCTCAATTACAAAAAGCGATTCGCGGCTTTATTGGCCAAGAAGCGCACCACTCCCGCGAGCACGAAGAGCTTAATAACTTTTTGCAGGATCGCGGTATTGATGTGCACCGTCTCGAGCGCGAAGTGCAGTGGTTTATGGATTGGATGCGCAAGCGTTTCAGCCCTGAGCGCCAGCTTGCCCACACGGTAGCTGTGGAACACTTCACCGCCCTCATGGCCGAAGAGTTCTTACTGAAATACGACGACGTCCTCGAAACCATGGACCCACGCATGGCGCCCGTGTGGGCTTGGCACGCCATTGAAGAATCCGAGCACAAAGCTGTGGCCTTTGATGTGTATAAAGCCATCGGCGGCAGCGAATTTGTGCGTATTTCAGAAATGGCCATGGTAAGCATTATGTTTCCCCTTTTCTCCAGCATTCATCTAGTGCAGCTGATGAAGGCGGATGGCCAGCTCTTCAACCTTAAATCTTGGGCCAACGCGGCTAACTATATGTGGTTCAAACCAGGGGTATTCCGCAAGCTAATACCGGCTTATTTGCGCTACTACCGCCCCAGCTTCCACCCTTGGGATCACGATGCCCGCCACTTAGTGAGTAAAGCCAAGAAGAAATGGTTGGGCAAGTGGGCACTCTAAGTTAACCAAGCGCTAAACGACGGAGCGGCATAAATCCTAGCAGCCGCCCGCCGTATCCATTAAGCTTATGCCTTAATTCAGAATTAAGGCTTAGATAACATGGGCTTGTGGGCGCTACTGATGGGTGGGGGATTAATAACGTGGTGGTGGCATTACCGTCATCGTGCTGTACACACACCCAAGCTAGTGCATCAAGATAACGCCTTTCATCAACGCTTAATTCACAACATTCCACGTCTCACACGTAAATACACCCCCACGCCTTGGGCCTATAACACGCACGCACAACTCATTTGGCTCGTGTTTAGCAGCACTGTTTTTAAACGCCAACTGCCCATGCAGCGCCAGCTACTCACGATGAAAGATGGTGGCACTACCGCGGTAGATTGGCTCGACACCGACCAACCCCCAGACTCACCTATCCTAGTGGTACTGCACACCATCGGCGGCAGCCGCCAAAGCATGACGGCGTTAATGAAAGACTTACACGAGCTAACCGGTTGGCGGCTCGCGCTTTGCTTACGGCGAGGCCACGACACTCTGCCTTTCACCGCCGCCCGCTATAACACTATGGGTGATATGGATGATTTCCATGAACAGCTAGCCCATATAAAATCGCGCTACCCAAACGCCCCACTGTACGGCGTAGGTTCGTCTGCAGGCTCTGCATTATTAGTGCGCTATTTAGGCGAAACCCAAGATAACTCTGCGTTAGCGGCTGGTATCGCCTATTGCCCAGCTTACGACACCGAGGTAGCGTTTGAGCGCTTGCACCCTTTTTATAGCCGCAAAATCGCGCGCGATTTGGTGCGTGAGTTTATTGCTCCGCACACGGCCTATTTTGCGCAACTACCGAGTTTTGAACGCGCTTGCCAAGCAAAAAATCTAGCGCAACTACAATCGTATATGCACGAGTTTGCTGGCTACGCAACGCCTACCGCCTATCACCAGCAGTGCAACCCCGCCACAGTGATGAGCGACATTAAGGTGCCGCTGCTCGTTATTAACGCTGATGATGACCCTGTGTGCGTCAAACAAAACGTACTAGAGCACCAAGACAAAATACTCTCCATGGATAAAACGCTGCTGGTACGCACCCAGCGCGGTAGCCATTGCGCTTTTTACGAAGGTTGGCGCGCAACCTCTTGGGCCAATCAGCTTATGGCTGAGTATTTACAAACGATTGACAAAGATACCGCCTCTTTCTCCTAGGTATTGGTTATAATCCACCCGCTTTTTACGCGCCACAACAACTATATTTTTGATGCAAACTCAGCCAAACGTGGGTTTAATGGGCTCACTTATCACTGGCTTTGCCTTCACAAGGGGGTTTTTATGCACGCACTTAAACGGTTTGAAAAAACATGGCTATTTGGCCTGTTTATTTTTACGTGGTGCTTAGTTGAAGTCGCTTCAGCTTGCACACGCGTGGTGTACTTAGGGGCAGACAATCAAGTCATTACTGCGCGCTCGATGGATTGGAAGTTAGACGTTGGCACGAATTTATGGGTGCTACCGCGCGGCGCTAAACGCCACGGCCAAGCTGGCCCCAACTCCTTGGAATGGACAGCCAAGTACGGCAGTGTGGTGGCCACGGGTTATGATATTTCTACCACCGACGGTGTAAATGAAAAAGGGCTGGCCGCCAACGTATTGTGGCTGGTGGAATCTGAGTACCCAGTGTTTACCAAAAAGAGTAAACCTGGGCTCACGATTGCCGCATGGGCGCAATATATGTTGGATAATTTCGCTACGGTAGAAGACGCCGTTAAAACGCTAAAGAAAGAACCGTTTACCTTAGTCACAGCTAACGTGCCAGGCCAAAAGCGTTTAGCCACACTGCACTTATCGCTCTCTGACGCCACAGGTGATAGCGCCATCGTAGAATACATTGATGGCAAGCAAGTGATTCACCACAGCAAAGCATACCAAGTGATGACTAACTCCCCCACCTTTGATCAGCAACTTACACTTAACCAATACTGGCAACAAATTGGAGGCACCACCATGTTGCCAGGCACTAACCGTGCCGCTGACCGCTTTGTGCGCGCCTCTTTTTATGTGGATGCCATTCCGCAAGAAGCCAATATCGAAGAAGCTCTTGCTAGCATGTTTGGTGTCATTCGTAACGTGTCGGTACCCTACGGTATTACTACCGAAAATGAGCCGAATATTTCTTCTACTCGCTGGCGCACCGTGGTAGATCACAAGCATCTGCACTACTTTTTTGAATCAGCCTTAAGCCCGAATGTGTTTTGGGTGGATCTCAAGAAAGTGGATTTTGGCTTCTCACCCGAGCGTGCTAAAAAACTCGCCTTAGGTAAGCAACAAAGCACTATTTATGCGGGCGAAGTTTCCAATAAATTTGTGGAAACCTCTCCTTTCCGATTCCTTGGGCTAGATTAATTATCAATGGGAATAAGGCGGGCTTAGCGCCCGTCTTATTCGTTACCATTCTCTTGCTCCAAATGAAAAGCATGCAATAACCGATGAATCACTGGCATCATCAATACACCTAGGGCCGCAATAAATACCAAGTTGGCATACAAACCATAAAAACCCAGAAACACCTGCCCCGACACACTGTGTGGCGAGGTTAAATGGCCGTATCCCCCCAGCAAAAAACAAGTGTGCATAAATGCACTTGCCCAAGAGTGCCCCTCAAAATGCCAATAACCTAGCATACCTAGCAATACAGAGGCGGCGATAATCAACAACACGGCCAACAAATGCTTAGCCATTCTTACCGCAAACGCACCACGGCTAATTAAAGGGTGGTTTTTAGATTCATACATTGTGATACCTCAGCCGAAGTATTAAAGCAGCAACACCTTTTGAAGGTGCCACTGCTTTGTGCTTAGGATTGTAGTTAAAAAGGTAAACTGACGATATTCACCCCTATACTCACCCAACGCTCTTCTTTATTACCCTCAAGCTTATCTCCTACACCCAGCGTAATAGATTACACGCTGGCATCACCCAATATCCATCACTGGCTTTACGATGCTCGCTCCACGCCTCCAGTTGGCAAGAACGATAATCGACGATACCCGCGTCATCCACTTCCAAGGGCCGCCCAGCATGGGCTGCTTGATGCACTCATAGCACACCTGCAACCAACGCATAGCCAATAACCATAAAACGTTGCTGCATAAGGAACTGTTCCCACACCATGGTCAGCCCTTCTTCTTCAAATCACCCATAGGCACCTAGCCCCTCAGGGCTAGGCAATACAACACACAAATGGAAAGTCCTAGAGCAATAATTTGGCGTGCTACACCGCTAA
>DAHVSB010000073.1 GCA_027324795.1 Alcanivoracaceae bacterium | reverse complement strand
GGGGGCTCTTGTGGTTTTCACTGCGCCCTGAGCCCATGGTGCTGCAAGGACAAATAGAAGCGCAGCAGTACATGTTGTCATCCAAAATACCAGGGCGCTTAGCGGAGGTGCATGTTAAGCGCGGCGATAAGGTGGAGAAAGAGCAGCTAGTATTCCGCATTGATAGCCCAGAACTCGAATCCAAACTCACCCAAGTGGCGGCCATAGATCGCATGGCGCAATCTTTAGTGCAAGCCATTGAGGGTGGCACCCGTGAGGAACGTGTGGCAGCCACTAAAAGCGAATGGGAAAAAGCCAAAGCCGCCCAGGTGTTTGCTCAAAAAAGCTGGGAGCGTGTGAAGAGCTTAGCGGATGAGGGCTTGGTTTCTGCACAAAGCCGTGATGAAGCCTGGACCATGTTGCAAGTGGCGAACCGCACGGAAGAAACCGCCCATGAAATCCATAAGCTCGCTTTGGCCGGTGCCAGAGATGAAACCCGTGATGCCTCAAAGGCCAGCCGAGAAGCCACGGAAAGCTTAATGGAGGAGGTGCGGAATCTTCTCAAGGATACCCAAGTGCTTGCCTACCATGCTGGGGTGGTGAGCGATGTGATGTTGCAACCAGGGGAGCTAGTCCCCCAGGGGTTCCCCGTGGTTACCGTGGTGGATTTTGATGAATCCTGGGCGCTGTTTAACGTGCGCGAAGATTTACTCGCCCATTTTGAAGAAGGTGCAGAGCTATCTCTTTATGTGCCTGCTTTAAAAAAAGAGCTTCCCTTTACCGTAGTGTATCGAGCCGCCATGGGGGATTACGCCACCTGGCGCGCCACATCTCCAGGGCAAGATTTTGATATGCGCACCTTTGAGGTGGAACTAAGGCCCGTATCCCCAGAGCCGGAGCTACGGCCCGGCATGAGTGTATTATTAACCTTGGATAATTAAGCATGCATTGGCAGGTGCTTACCCACAGCGCTTGGATGCGCGCCTTAAATTTTTGGCTATTTCCGTTAATGCTAGGGCTGGTGGTGGTGATTTTTGCCGAGGGCACGCCGCGGCAAATGCCGGTGGCGGTGGTGGATGCGGATGCCTCTGTGGAAAGCCGTGCCTTAATTCGGCACTTGGACGCAAGCCCCGCCTTGGATGTCAAGTGGCGTTACTCCTCCATGAAAGAGGCTAAAGAGGCGCTGCGTACGGGGGAAGTGTTTGCCGTGGTGGCCATTGCAACGGATTTTCAAGAGGGCTTGCGTCGTGGGTTAAGCCCAGAGGTGGTGGTGTTTTATAACAGCCAATACCTGTTGGCAGGAAAGCTAGCCTCTTCAGCCCTACGAGAAGCTGCTGCTGTTTATTCGGCAAAATCGGGGGCCATGTTGCGTATTGCATACGGGCAGGAAGCGTTAAGTGCCGTGGCTCAAGCGGCGGCGGTACGGCCGCAAATGACGCCGCTGTTTAATCCTGCCATGAGTTATTCCCATTTTTTAGGCACCGCCATTGCCCCAGCCCTGTGGCAACTGTTTGTGGTGATGGCCTCATTGCTTGCGTTGAACTGGCGGTGGCAACAGGGGCCTTTACCGCAGCAGAGAATGGCCCTTGCCAAAGAGGTGTTTTACACCCTTGGCCCCGTGGCATTCACCATGATGATACAGGCTGGGCTAATGTTATTAGCCTTTGTGACGCTGCTGGGTTGGCAACCCGTTGGGCATGTGGGTTGGATTCTCTTAGGGTTGTTACTCATGCTGTTGGCCATCCAGGCTATCGCCCTTTTACTTATGGTGGTAATCCAAGACCTTGTTCGAGCATTGAGCATCAGTGCGGCTTATTTGGCACCTGCTTTTGCTTTTATGGGGGTCACTTTTCCTCGCCATGATATGCCTGCCTTAGGGCAGTTTTGGGCGAACTTAATGCCCAGCACCCATTACATGGCGGTACAAATTGCGGTGGCAGATCAAGGAGCGCGGGGCGTGCATGTGTTGGGCGCTCTGGGTGCCTTAATGGTATTTGGGTTGTTGGCCCTGGCGGCGCTATGGCGTTTAAACCAACAATCCCAACAAGAGGAGACGAGCCATGGCACTGTTTAGGGCGCTGCTGCACGAGTGGCAGCTGGTTCGTCACAATAAAGCGGTGATGTTGGTGCTGTTTGGTGGCATTTTATTTTATGCTTTTCTGTACCCGCTGCCTTATCTGCACAATGTGGCAGGGGAGCAAGCCGTGGTGGTGCTCGATGAAGATAAAACCGCCCTTTCACGAACCTTAATCCGCCGAGTGGATGCTATGCCACAAACGCGAGTGCAAGCGGTGGTGCCTAGCATGCAAGAGGCACGCGCCATGATAACTGCAGGTGAGGCACAGGGCTTGCTGATTGTGCCGCGGGATTTTCAAAAGGATTTGCTCCTCGGGGTGCCCGCGGTACTGTCGTATGCAGGAGATGCCAGTTACTTTCTTATTTATGGCACAGTGGTGGAAGGTTTGCTCACCGCTGGCACCACCTTGGCCCTAGAGGTGCAAGCCTTACGTAGCGTAGCGGTAAAAGAAACCAAGGCGCCATTGGTCGCCCAAATTCAGCCAGTAGCAGTTTCCGTGAAACCTGTGTTTAATGCCCAAGCAGGGTATTTAAATTATGTGATTCCCGCTGTTTTTGTGCTCATATTGCAACAAACCATGCTTATTTCCTTGGGGAGTGTTACGGTTTTAGACCGTCAAGCACGGGCTATTACACCTCCTTCGCATTCCATTGGTGTGGCGCTGCTCGCTCGATTTATTTTGTTTGTGGGGCTGTACAGTGTTTTTGCGGCGCTTTATTTTGGTTTCTTCTTTAAACTATACGTGGTGCAAGCTGTGGCGTCTTGGCTGCCCTTGTTAGCGCTCAGTGTCTTATTTTTAGGTGTGTGTGCTCTGCTAGCTATGCTGCTTGGTTATTATTACAGCGCACCAGAGCAGTCCATTTTACTGGTATTGGTATCGTCGTTGCCTTTAGTGTTTCTAGTGGGCTTTGCGTGGCCGGTAACCAGCCTACCCATTTGGCTTGATGCAGCGGTGAACTTGGTGCCCGCAAGGCCGGGCATTCTTGGTTTGTTGTCGTTGAATCAAATGGGGGCTCAGTGGCAGCAAATGGCAGCACACATTGGCTGGCTATTGGTGCAAGGGTGTATTTTTATAGCGCTACTGTGGTGGCGTGTTCAACGTGAAGCCAATATTAGGTTAGGGTTATGAGTGATTTCGCACAAATGGAAGAACATCTTCCAGAAAGTTTACGTTTACCACCTCATTCCATAGAGGCGGAGCAATCCATTTTAGGCGGCTTAATGTTGAACGCAGACGCGTGGGATACGGTGTCTGAGCAAGTAGGCGAGCCCGATTTTTATCGTAAAGAGCACAAGTTAATCTTCCGCGTTATGGTGCAGCTTGCCGAAGAAGAGCAGCCATTAGATCTAGTTACCGTTTCGGAAGCATTGACTAACTTTGGGCAGCTTGAAAACGCAGGTGGCATTGCTTATTTATCTGAAATTTCGCGTAACACACCTAGTGCCGCGAATATTGCCGCCTATGCCAGCATTGTGCGTGAGCGTTCTATTTTAAGGCAGCTCATACAAATTTCTCAAAACACAGCAGATAAAGCCTTTAACCCTGAAGGTGCAAGCAGTGGCGAGATCTTGGATGAGGCTGAGTCGGCCATTTTCCAAATTGCTGAGCAGCAGCAAAAAGGCGATGGCCCGAGGGATGTTAAATCTATCCTAGAAACCACAGTGGATCGGCTCGACGAGCTGTACCGTAACAAGGGCAGTATTACCGGGTTGCCCACCGGGTTTACTGAGCTAGATAAAATGACTTCCGGCCTGCAGCCAGCGGATTTAGTGATTGTGGCTGGGCGCCCCTCCATGGGTAAAACCACCTTTGCCATGAACCTGTGTGAACATATTGTGATGCACAGTAATAAGCCGGTGTTGGTGTTTTCCATGGAAATGCCTGCAGAAAGCTTGATGATGCGCTCGCTTTCGTCTTTGGGGCGTATCCCGCAACAGAATATTCGCTCGGGAAATCTCACCGCCGACGATTGGCCACGCATTAGCTCAACCATACAACTGTTATCAGAGAAAAAGTTCTACATTGATGACACTGGTGGCCTAAGCCCCTTGGAAATGCGTGCGCGCGCCCGTCGTGTAGCTCGTGAATGTGGGGGTGAAATCGGTGCCATCATGGTGGACTATTTGCAGCTGATGCAGGTGCCTGGCAGTGACAACCGAGTGAATGAAATTTCCGAAATTTCTCGGTCCCTAAAAGGGTTAGCGCGGGAGCTGAATGCGCCCGTCATAGCACTTTCTCAGCTCAACCGTTCTTTGGAACAGCGCCCTAACAAGCGCCCCGTGATGTCGGATTTACGTGAATCTGGTGCCATTGAGCAAGATGCTGACTTAATTTTGTTCCTCTATCGCGATGAGGTATATAACAAAGAAAGCCCCGAAAAAGGGATTGCCGAGGTAATTATTGGTAAGCAGCGAAACGGTCCTATTGGTACTGTGCGCCTGGCTTTCCGTGGGGAATACACCCGTTTTGATGACCTGGCTCCAGAATATTATGCCGAATACGATAACGAATAAGGGCAACTTATGACCCGCGGTACTCAACTAGAGATACGCCCACAAGCCTTGCGCCACAATGCCGCACTTGCCCGTAAGCTAGCGCCTGATTCAAGCGTTTATGCCATGGTGAAGGCTAATGCCTATGGCCATGGGCTCGCGCTAGCGGTGAACGCCATGGCTCCTGTTGTGGATGGCTTTGGCGTGGCTTTTATGGAAGAGGCCCAAGAACTGTTAGCCATTAAACCCGATGTTAGGGTGATGGTGCTCGAAGGCTGTTTTGATGAAGAAGAGTGGCTATTGGCGAGCGAGCTTGGCTTAACCGTGGTGCTACGTTCCACTGCACAACTCGCGCAACTTAATGTGCTCAAGCTGCCTAGGTCCCTTGCTTTATGGGTGAAAGTGGACACAGGGATGCACCGTTTAGGCATGCCTGTGGGCGAGGTTGATGCTGCGATATCCGCACTCAAACACAATCCTTATATTGAGCTAAAAGGGCTGATGAGCCACCTTGCTTGTGCTGATGAACCTCAGCATCCATTAACCGCGCGACAGCTAGCCCTTATTTCTGCGGCGGCTCAAAGTTTTGGTTTGCCTTACTCTGTGGCAAATTCCGCAGCGTTAATACGTTACCCCGAGCATCATAATACCTTGGTGCGCCCTGGCATTATGCTGTATGGCGCTTCACCCTTAGCGGAACAAAGCGCGGCAGCCTTAGGTATTGCGGTAACACAGCAACTCACCGCTCCTATTATCGCGTTTACACAGGTCCCTAAAGGCGAAAGTGTGGGTTATGGCGCCTCTTGGGTGGCAGAGCGCGACACCCGCGTGGCGGTAGTGGCGCTAGGATACGGCGATGGTTATCCGCGCCATGCGCCAAGCCACACCCCAGTGGCCATTAACGGGCAACGCACCACCTTAGCAGGGCGGGTTTCCATGGATATGCTCACCGTGGATGTAACGGATATGCCCCATGTGATGATTGGGGATAGGGTTGAGTTCTGGGGCGATACGGTGAGTGCTACCGAGGTGGCTGAGGCCTGCGGCACCATCAGTTATGAGCTGTTTTGCCAGGTCACATCACGCCCCCGCAGAGTAATAAGAGATAAGTAAATGGCCAAGAAGAAAGTAGCCTATGTGTGCACGGATTGCGGCGCAGACCACCCTAAGTGGCAAGGACAGTGCGCTAGTTGCGGGAGTTGGAATACGCTATCTGAGTTTGTTACGGAACCTGCCGCTAGCATAGGTCGCAGCAGTGATAGAACTGGGTATGCAGGGGTGCTCGCCGAAGTGCAGCAGCTCAAAGATATTGTGTTAGAGGATACCCCCCGCATTCAGACGGGCATCGGCGAATTAGACCGCGTGCTCGGTGGTGGTTTAGTGCCTGGTTCGGCTGTGCTCATGGGGGGCCACCCCGGTGCGGGTAAATCCACCTTGCTATTGCAGGCCATGTGCCGCTTGGCTGAGCAGCATCCCTGCTTATACATCACTGGCGAAGAGTCCCTATCGCAAGTGGCCATGCGTGCCGATCGCTTAGGGTTGCCTAAGGATAAACTCCGCCTTGCCGCCGAAACTGACGTAGAACAGGTGCTGAACCTTGCTCGCCGTGAGCAACCTAAAATTTTAGTGGTGGACTCCATCCAAGTGATGTATTTGGCGGCTTTAACCTCGGCACCGGGTTCTGTGGCTCAAGTGCGTGAATCCGCTGCCGCCTTAACGCGTTACGCCAAACAAACCGGTACCGTATTGCTCTTAGTGGGGCACGTCACCAAAGATGGCTCCTTAGCTGGCCCTAAAGTGCTAGAGCACATGATTGATTGTTCGCTCATGCTTGAAGGCACAGCAGATTCGCGCTTCCGTACACTTAGAGGATTAAAAAACCGTTTCGGCGCAGTGAATGAGTTGGGCGTGTTTGCCATGCTGCAAGAAGGTATGCGCGAAGTGAAAAATCCTTCTGCCATATTTCTAAACCGAGGCGAAGAGCTTGCCGCCGGCACCTTGGTGACAGTGGTGTGGGAAGGTACGCGTTCTTTGTTGGTTGAGCTTCAGGCCCTTGTGGATACCAGCCATTTTGGCAACCCGCGGCGTGTGTGCGTGGGGTTAGAACAAAATCGTTTGGCCATGCTACTGGCGGTGCTGCATCGCCATGGCGGTGTTCAAGTGGGGGATCAGGACGTGTTCGCTAACGTAGTGGGTGGCGTGAAAGTCATGGAAACGGGTGCAGATTTAGCCTTGTTGTTAGCCGTGGTGGCCAGTTTTAGAAACCGTGTGTTAGACCGCCATTTAGTGGTGTTTGGCGAAGTGGGCTTGACGGGTGAAATACGCCCCGTGCCCCAAGGACAAGAGCGTATCGCAGAAGCAGCAAAGCACGGTTTTAAAAAAGCTATTGTGCCTTTAGGGAATAAGCCCCGCGAAGCCATTCCTGGTATGGAAGTGGTGGCGGTAAGCACTTTGGCGCAAGCGTTAGAACAGCTTTGAACGCGTGCTAAAAACCAAACAGATCCATTACTACTTGCTCAGCTAATTCAGGATTATCAATAAAGGGGTTGCTCTTGCCCTGAATGTCGGCAATACGCTGATTGCGCAGCTTTTCAAATTCATCGGGCGGATCGAGTTTGTTCCACTCTTGCAAAGTACCTAAGTTGCCCGCCAGTGGCACTTTGTATGTGTCGTATAAATAAAGTATTGCTCTGGCGATATCGCCTTTAGCGTGATCCGAAGGTTCGAATGTTTGGAATGTGGTTTTATAACCACACGCATGGTTCGGCTCTTCAAGGCGTGTGTCGTCGATAAATGTGCCACGGCGGTGGCGACTTGTGCTAGATGTAATAGGAAACATTTGGTGAAGATCATTCCAAACAACCAAATAATCTGCATTCATTTCGCAGCTTCTTGCGCTCTCACAGCCAAAGTGATCGAGCAATGTTCGTTGTGGATATACTCTTTCTATGTGGATGCGATCGTTGGGTTTGAATGGGGTTTGGCAATAAAGGGTTAAGCGCTCGTCATCAGTGGCATAAACTTCTGTGAGTAGCTGCGTTTCGGCATCTTGAGCCCAAGCTTGTAGGCTTGCCAGCGTGAGAAGTAAAAAAAAATATGTGTCGTAAAGCTCGCATGGTGTTGTTCTCATTAAGCTTGATTGTAAATTTCAATAAAAAGCAGGCTTATTCATATCAACATCCTTGTTGGCTTAATACTACAAGTGTTTTAAGTGTAATTGAAATCATTGGTAAAGCTATGGGCGGCGAGCTCTTCCTGTTTTGTTTACGTGCCTTGAGCATTGAGTGTGGTCAAAAAGTGTGAGCCAGTGCTCGTTTATGCCGTGATGTTTGCCGCCAGTCATTGGAAATTCGCCGCTAGTCCCACTGTAGCTGTATTGTTCTCAAAGTTTTTGTAACGTTAATTGAGATAAAAAATAAGAGGGGTGTTATGCCTATTCAAGTAAAACAGCGAGGCTTCACACTGATTGAGCTGATGGTGATTATTGCGCTGGTAGCCATTATGGCGGGGGTTGCCGTGCCAAGCTTTACTCGGTTCGTAAACAATAACCGTGTGACAACACAAGCTGATGAGATTCATCGGTTTTTGCAGTATGCGCGTGGGGAGGCGGTGGTGCGGAGGCAAGAGCAAGGAGTGAGTCTTGCGAGTGATGCGTTCGAAGTTGATGGTGCGAACAGAGTTTTAGAGATATCCCCTCACCTTACAGTGAAGTACTCAAAAAACTCTTTACTATTTCGAGCTAATGGTACTGCAAGCGAAGCACTTAGTGTTTTAGTGTGCAGCGAGGATGGAGATAAGCAAATCGCGCAGATGATTGAAGTAAGTAAATCTGGACGCATTTCCAAAGGGCTGAGAGAGCGCAGAGATGATTGTGATGTGTGAGAGCAGAGCGATGAAACAGCAAGGGTTTAGCTTAATAGAAGTGCTAATTACTTTATTGCTTACCGCTATTGGCTTGCTTGGCATGGTGGCAATGCAGGTGAAATCTTTTGAGTACC
>DAHVSB010000072.1 GCA_027324795.1 Alcanivoracaceae bacterium | reverse complement strand
TACGCTTACAACAAACGCTAGAGCCTCGTTTGTTCTATAACAAAATCCCCTATGAGAAACAAAGCCATTTACCCGACTTTGACTCCGGTGAGCTGACCTTTGGCTATGACAGCTTATTCCGCGAAAATCGCCTCACGGGTTACGATCGTATCGGCGATGAAGAGAAAATTTCATTGGGGGTTACATCGCGCTACCTCAACCAGGACACGGGGCGAGAAATATTACGCCTGCGCGCTGCACAAGCTTATAACTTTACCGATCGTCGAGTACATCGCCGCAATAATGCGCCCGTAGATACGCTTAAACTCTCCCCTGCAGTGGGCGATGTAACATGGTACTTTAGCCGCCACTGGCAATTATTCACCGAGATGCAGTGGGACACAGAAGAAAATCATAGGACACAAAGCCGTCTGCGCTTAGGTTATAACGATGGAGACCGGCGCCTATTTAATATCGGCTACCGCCAGCGGCGCGAACATAACGAAGAAATCCGTCAAACGGAACTTGCCACCATCTGGCCTGTCCATCGTCATTGGAGCTTTATTAGTCGCTGGCTTTATGACTTAGAAAATAAGCGCTCCATCGAAAACATTGCTGGTGTAGAATATCGCGACTGCTGCGTACAGCTACGACTGGTAACCATTCGTGATCTCACAGATCGCAAAGGTACGGGCGAACTCGAAAGCGATCGCTCAGTTATGTTCCAAATTCAACTGGTTGGCCTAGGTGGCTTTGGCGGCCGCATGGAAAGCTTGCTTGAACGCAGCTTTACTGGCTATGGCAGACGATACAGCACCCATTACTAAGGGCTTGTCCATGTTACGAAAATTTCAACAGCTTACAGCTGCTTTTTGCTTTCTCACAATAACTCTGGGAGCGCAAGCGCAAAACCTAGAAATTTTAGACCGCATCGTTGCCGTCGTTAACGACAACGTTATTATGGCGAGCGAACTTGAAGAAAGAGTCAACACCGTTGCAGCAGATTTACGCGCTCAAGGTGTGCAACTCCCTCCAAAAACCATTTTTGACAAACAAGTGCTTGAACGAATGGTGCTTGAAGAACTTCAACTTGACCTAGCGCGCCGCAATGGTATTCGCGTTGATGACAGCAGCCTCAACCAAGCGCTGGTGAACATTGCACGCCAAAATCAAATGACCCTTGATGAGTTTTCTCAAGCTGTGCGTGAGGACGGCCTTAACTGGGCTAGCTTTCGCGAAGAAATTCGCCGCGAGATGGTTATGAACCAACTCCACCAACAAGCGGTGGCGCGCCGTATACAAGTGACTGATCGTGAAGTGGATCGCTTCTTAAATTCAGAAATGGGTAAGCAGCTGTTTAATGCCGAAATGCATTTGGCACATATTCTTATTGAAGTGCCCGACGGCGCCACACCGGATGAAGTAGATGCCGCTAAACAAGAGGCCGAGAAAGTTGTGGAAGCCATCCGTAATGGCGCCTCTTTCCACGAACAAGCACTCCGCCACTCCGCCGGCAATGAAGCACTCAAGGGAGGCGATCTAGGCTGGCGCGAAGCTGCCCAATGGCCTACTTTATTTGCCGAAGCTGCCGTCGCCTTAGAAGTGGGCGACGTGTCTGAACCTCTACGCGCGGGTAACGGCTTTCATATTATTCAGTTAAAAGATAAGCGCGGCGATGCTACTCAAAAAGTGGAGCAGTACAAGGTGCGCCACATATTAATTACCAGTAGCGCAGTGCGCTCTCCCAAGCAAGCCGAAGCGCTTATTATTCGACTGCACCAAGATATATTAAATGGGGCCGATTTTGCCGCACTAGCAAAAGAGTATTCCAACGATCCAGGCAGCGCCCGCGACGGCGGCAATCTTGGTTGGGTTAACCCTGGCGAAATGGTGCCCGAGTTTGAAGAAACCTATCGTAACACTCCCATTGGCGAGCTTTCTCCTGTATTTCAGTCTGAGTTTGGTTGGCATTTTCTCGAAGTGTTAGACAAGCGCACCACTGACATGAGCGAAGAATATCGCCGCATTAAAGCACGACAGACCTTGCAACAGCGCCGTTTCGAAGAAGAGCTAGAACAATGGGTGCGCGAGCTGCGTGGCGAAGCCTACGTGGACGTTCGTTTATAAGAGGCCTCAATGACTCACACTGCTCCCTTAGCAATCACTAGCGGCGACCCCGCCGGCATAGGGCCAGACCTAGTGCTAGCCCTAAATGCTGCTTTACCCAACAGCCGCTTTGTGGTGCTCGGCGATATAGATGTACTCACAGCGCGAGCACAGCAATTAGGTTTATCTGTTAACCTACAGCAATGGGAACCGCATCAAGCCTTACCCAATCAAGGCCTTGCTGTATGGCATTGCCCGGCGGGAGTAACCGTCACACCTGGGCAACCTGACGCTAAAACCGCCCAAGGCACCCTGTTAATGCTCAACCGCGCTATTGACGGCTGCTTGGATGGTACTTTTAGCGCCATGGTGACGGCGCCTTTAGCAAAGTCTGTTATCTGCGAGGGTGCCGATCCTACTTTTACTGGACACACGGAATACCTTGCCCTGCGCAGCAAAACCAAACAAGTGGTAATGATGCTTGCCACTGAGCAATTACGTGTGGCATTGGCTACCACACATTTACCATTGCGAGCCGTTGCGGATGCTATTACCGTAGAAAGCTTGACTACAACTTTACGTATTTTGCACTCTGATTTAGTGCAACACTTTGGCATTGAACAACCTAATATTCTAGTACTCGGCCTTAACCCGCACGCAGGGGAAGACGGCCATCTTGGCATGGAAGAAATTCACACAATCACCCCCACAATTCATAAGCTCCGTAATGAAGGCATGCGTCTAACAGGCCCTGTTCCTGCTGATACGGCTTTTACACCCCATCTGCTAGAGCAGCACGATGCTGTGCTTGCCATGTATCACGACCAAGGACTGCCGGTGTTAAAATACACCGGTTTTGGTAACGCGGTGAATATTACTCTAGGACTTCCTTTTTTACGCACCTCAGTGGATCACGGTACAGCTTATAGCCTAGCGGGCACAGGCAAAGCCAATGTGGGCAGTTTAGTTGCCGCTACACGCATGGCAGAAACCATCATTCAACCTCGCCTCAAGGGCCAGTAAATCATGTCAATGCACAAAGCAAGAAAACGTTTTGGTCAAAACTTTTTAACCGACCACAACATTATTGACAAAATTGTGCGCCATATTCAGCCTCAACCCAAGGATTTAATGGTAGAGATTGGCCCAGGCCAAGGCGCATTAACACGCCCTTTGCTTGATGCGGTTGAGCATTTGCACGCCGTAGAACTAGACCGTGACTTGATTGCACTGCTCCAGCGCCAAATTCATCCACGCCGTCTGACATTGCACGAAAGCGATGTATTGAAGTTTGATTTTCGCACCCTCTCAGCCACTAAGCAGCATGACTTACGTGTGGTGGGCAACCTGCCCTATAACATCTCCACTCCTATTATGTTCCATCTGATTGAACAGTTAAGTGTGGTGAAAGATATGCATTTTATGTTGCAGAAAGAAATGGTCACTCGCCTCACAGCAGCACCTAATAGTAAGCACTGGGGGCGCTTGAGCGTCATGGTGCAATACCATTGCAATGCAGAGTATCTATTTACTGTACCGCCACAGGCGTTTTCTCCCGCCCCCAAGGTGGACTCAGCCATTATACGGCTCACACCCCGTGACCCTATCACCCCCACAGCACAGGACTACGCGTTATTTGCGCGGTTAGTCAATCAAGCATTCACACAACGGCGCAAAGCGATCCGCAATAGCATCAAGCCTTTTTTGAGCGCAGAAGCCATCGAAAGCACAGGCATTGATCCTTCCCTCAGACCCGATGCTTTATCAGTTGCACAATATGTTACATTAGCCAACACAGCCGTTACTGATTTAGGTGCCTAATGAGTTCTGCTACTAATAGCCAGCAAGCGCATATTATTATTAATGTTGACGTAAACTTCTCAGCCGAAGAAAGTGCACCCGAGCATAGCTATTGGGTGTACCACTACCACATCAGCCTGCACAATACAGGCACGGCGGCGGCAACGCTGCTAACGCGTCATTGGGTAGTAACCGATGGTGAAGAGAAAACCCAAGAAGTGCACGGCGAGGGCGTTGTGGGCCGCCAACCTTATATTCGTCCGAGTGAAACCTATCAATACAGTAGCCGAGTGGCTATCAATACGCCCGTGGGTAGCATGCATGGCAGTTATCAGATGATTGATGAAAACGGTAACTATTTTGAGGTTGCTATACCGGCCTTTACACTTGCCCTGCCTAATAGCCTGCACTAGATACCCATGGCTACTTATATAGTAGGAGATATCCAAGGGTGCTTAGGCGCTTTGAAGCGACTACTTGCTAAAATTCATTTTAATCCCGTTACAGATAAGCTATTGGTAGCTGGCGATGTGGTAAGCCGCGGCGAGGATTCACTAGGCACCCTGCGTTTTCTTTACCAGATGCGAGAGAGTGTAGGTGGTGTGCTAGGAAACCATGATTTGCACCTTCTCGCTCTTGCCAGCACAGGCAAAACGCCACAACCCCATGAACAAGATTTAGCTGAAATTTTGGACGCCCCTGATAGTCAGCAGCTCCTTCGTTGGTTGCAGGGCTTATCCATGGCTATTTATTTTCCTGAGCAGGAGGCTTTGCTCACCCATGCGGGATGGCCCCCTCTGTGGCGCTTAACCGAGTTGCTTCAATACAGCAGCGAACTAGAAGCTGTATTGCGCAGCTCCAACGCTGATGCGTTTTTTGAGCACATGTACGGCAACGAGCCCGAACTATGGAACGAGCAACTCACAGGCATGCCGCGCTTACGCTTAATTACCAACTACCTGACTCGTATGCGTTTTGTAGACAACCAAGGCGCTCTTAACCTCAAACTCAAAGGCAAGCCACAAGATGCGCCTGCGGGCTACAAACCTTGGTTTAAAGCGCCTCACCAACGAGGAAAAACACGCATTATATTCGGGCACTGGGCAGCCCTTGAGGGTAACAGCGGCACAGAGGGCGTAGAAGCAATTGATACGGGCTGCGTGTGGGGTGGCTCACTAACCGCTTATTGTTTAGAGAGCCAAAAAAGATATTCGGTGCCCGCGTAGACAGCTAAACCCCCAAAAAGCATTTGAGCTTTCTGGGGTTTTAGCGGAGCGCTACAAATTACTCAAAAATGCGCGGACGCAGCACATCTGGCTTCAAAAATGGTTTCTCACCTGTATTGTTATGCTCGCCTAGCACTTTGCCCTTAAACTCTTTGCCATACATGGTGTGCTGATGAAAGTTAAGGTACTTTTCGCGTGTGTGCTTGGCGCTCTTTTCAAAACGCGGATCTTGCGGACGCTCATGTGAGTTCATGAACTGCGCCAAATCCCATGCTTCTTGATCTGATAAACTGCCTGGCTGCCCTAGTGGCATATTGTGCTTAATAAAACCAGCCGCTGTGTTAAGCCGTACAAGGCCTGCCCCCCAGTTAAAGGAGTTGTCGCCCCATAAAGGAGGAAACTGTACCTTGCCATCTACTTTTTGCCCCTGGCCATCAGCGCCGTGGCAAATAGCGCAATTTTCAGCATAAAGCTTTTCACCGCGCTCGTAGCTTGGCGCCTTAGCTGGCTTAGGCACACTGCCGTAACCCCGGCCAGCAATATTGGTATCGTATACTTTGGCGCCCGTTGCTAACCACTGGTGATAGGTCACTAGAGCCACCATGTCATCACTGCCATACTCCGGTGGCATACCGTTCATAGAAAAACTGAAACAACCAGAAATTCGCTCTTCAATATTATTCACATGATTGTTTTTACCACGGTAGTCTGGCAGTGTCGTCACCGCCGGCCAAACTGGGCCAGAGAAAGGCATGCGCCCCTCGCCCATGTGACAGCTACTACAGTTCATGTCATTAAAAACGTTCTTTCCTCGCAATTGCTGCGTATTCGTAAATAGGTCATAGCCACGGCGAATAACACGTTTGAGTTCAGAGTGAATGCTCTCATCAGCTTCAAGATCAGCCATCGTTGGTGCTTGATGCTGATATTTATCTTCTTCTAACTCTGGCAAATTTACAGGCACTTTCGTTTCTGCTGCCTGCACGGCCACGACAGAAAAAGTGCTCAACAAAACCATAGATACTGCTAAAAACCTTTTCATTGCTTGCCTCCTATTTCACTGGCTGAGCCGCTAAATACGCAGACACGGCCTCAATATCTTCAGCAGACAAGCGCTCTGCTACGGCTAACATTAGATTTTGCGGATCGTTAGCTCTATCACCGCTCTGCCACGCTTTAAGCTCACCAGCGATATAACTCGCATGCTGCCCCGCCAATGGTGGGAAAGTATTACCCACACCTTGGTTATCAGGGCCATGGCAGCTGCGGCAAGAGGGCACATAGTTATCCCAATCACCATGCAACGCTAATTGCTCACCACGTTTAAGCAAGGCATCATCTGCTTCTTCCGGCGCAGGGACTTGAGCACTTTGTGAAGCATAATAAGCTGCCACATTCTGCATTTTTTCATCATCGAGCATGCCCACAAAAGGCGCCATCACTGGGCTATTGCGTTTTCCATCCTTAAAATCGTGCAACTGCTTAGTAATGTAATCTGCCGTCAAAATATCCAACCTCGGGAACTTACCTTGCGCTTGGCCTGCCCCATCCATGCCATGGCAAGCCACACAAGTGTTTGCCACCTCTTTACCCTTATCTACATCTGCACTTATCGCTGTAACGGGGCTTAGCCACAGCAATGCGCCAAGCATTAGTCCCCAGCGAGTACGCCGACGAGTTTTCATTATTCTGCTCCTAACAAGAAAGCGTTAATTTATTATTGCAATACTTGTGTATTGTTTGCCTTTTGGTACTTTTCACCATGATAATATTAAGGAATATGAGTATATCATTTTTGAATATCATCGTCTCATAAAAAAACCTATAAGAACGGCAAACGCTTTATTACTGCACTTAGCCCTAATCAAGCTGTAATTTAATTTTCGTGGTAGCCTGTAATGGTACTTAACACCAACAGATGTGCGAGCAATATTATGACAGCAATAATTACCTGCATTGATGATTCTACCGCTGCCAAGGGCGTCACTGATTACGCTATATGGGCTAGCCAACAATTACAACAACCCCTACAGTTTTTGCACGTGCTAGATAAACGTCGATACCCCCAAGCCCCTACAGCCTCTGCCGCTAACGCCTTAGAAGAACTTGACACAGAGCGTGCAAAGCTTGGCTGGAATCGAGGTGAAGAATTGTTAGCTAAGGCCCAATCCAGAGCAAAAAGCGCTGGGGTCAAAAGCACAGGCACGCAGCGTCATGGCCGCCTGCCCACGTGTGTTGAAATGGTAGCCACAGGGGCACCTTTAGTGGTGATCGGCAAACGGGGTAGTGATAGTAAAGCGGGGCAGTTTATTGGCAGCCAATTAGAAAATGTCATCCGCACCATTCAAAACCCAGTACTGGTGGCAGCGCACGATTTTTCTACCCCGAAAAAAGTGCTAGTGGCTTATGACAACAGCCCCACTGCGCAAAAGATTATTAGCTTTATAGCTTCTAGCCAGCTACTCAAAGGGTGCGAAATTCATTTATTAATGGTGGGCTTAAGCTCCGGCGATAACGCCACTGCATTAAACCAAGCCGCAGAAACTTTACGCCAGGCTGGCTATACGGTTCATGCCAACCTACAGCAGGGAGACGTGGAAGCTCTTTTGCTCGCCTATAAGAAAAAGCACCACATTGATTTGCTCGTGATGGGCGCTTATGGACACTCACGTATTCGGAATTTTATTGTGGGGAGCAATACGGTGCATATGATGCAACAGACGGAGGTGCCGCTGTTATTGTTGAGATAAGAAAACTTAGCACTGAAGTAAGCCGTCCCAAACATTGAAAGAAACGCTTGAGGACGGCTAGAGTGTGTTCAAAAATCACCAGCAAACCTAACGCCAGCATTCATCCTTATCGCCAGAAGAGACCTTTTTCTCACCGCGCGCATTTAGTATTAAATTCCCGCATTTAGAATCATTAAAGGTCGGGCTAGCCGTTAACAAATAGCCGCCGTCACCACTGCCGCCCTCAACCACAGTTAAGTTATATTTGCCTGTTTCTGAGCTCGCCTTACCCCCCATGCTTGTAATTCCCGCATTACTAGTAATATAAGCATTGTTCTGGCTTCGGTATCTTTCTTGCTTGGCTGCTATGTCCATTAAGAAGGCCTGACCTTCACTGCGGTTGGCGCGTTCAACATAGTTTGTATACGAGGGATAAGCTACCGCAGAAATAATGCCAATAATAATAACTACTGCCATTAATTCTACGAGGTTAAAACCATGCTGCTGTCGTGTTTTAAGCATATGCACTTCCCATAAGTAGGGGCGGCTTTATTAGCCGCCTTTTTAGTTTCACTACACTATTAAGGATTATGAATTAATCGCCACGTTTGACGCCCCATGGATTCAGGTGGCGGATTGATACGTTCTTTCTCACCACCGGAGTGCACAGAGAAATCTAGCTCGCCTTGGCTCAAGGAGAAACCACCTTCCGAACCAAAACTAATGCCTGATACCACACCACCATTTACTTTGTCGTAGCCAAAGGGGTCATGGTCTGTAGCGCCGCCCGTAGCTGGATTTAATGCATATAGCCAAGTGGAGCTACCATCTGCGCAAGGATCATCATTTGGTAGCAACGTTTGGAAAAGCAGCATATTGCCTAGCGTTCTCATACCCTCAATGACCATTTCACCGTCCTTATTATCACTAAAGCGTAAGTCCAAGTACCAACCTAACTTACCGCTCGAATTGTCGGCATTAGCCCAGTCCACATTATTGGATGAAAGCACACGCACGTCACGCTCCACGCCTGATGCAGCATTATTGCTACGACTTTGGGTGGTGACTTCTTGTTTTTGCAGCTTGTCGCGCGTGATCGATGGTGCATCACCACTTGAAGGCCCGCGCGTGTTCATATCCCACACGCCATACAAACTGTTCAAGTCTGTAGCTGTATCATCGTTATACTCAAAGTACTTACCTGTACCCGCAATCACTATATAGCCTTGCCCGGAAGGGTGGCGCACTACACTTGGAGGCGCTGTAATCGGCTGACGACGACCCGTGTCATCTTTCGCTACGAACAACGGCGTGCCATTATAAGACGCTTTAAAGGTGCTGCCATCGCCATCATTTTTGCCACCAAAGTAGCCATTAGGATATGCTTCACTTTCGCCGGTGGCGGAGGCGCCAAGTAAATCAAAGCGCCATAAATTCCCTTGCAGATCACCTGCATAAGCAAAGTCGGCAACACCATCACCATCAAGATCTACCACCCGTGGGGTGGATAGGCCATTTTTGCCACCAGCCTCGCTGGTCACCTCTAAGCTTCTGGTTTCACCGGTAAATGCATCGATCACAAACAAGGCGGCTTTACCATTATTGGTACCCGCTCCCTCATAACCATTACCTGTAATGACTGCCCACCTACCATTATGCATGCGGGCTACTGTTGGTTCGGGGAAGCTATAGCCTGGCTGAACATCGCCACTTACATCGCCTTCGTTAAGCTCCCAGAGTAGCTCAATGCCGTTACCATCTTCGCCCGGCTCAGTTATATCAAGTGCAAAGATGCCTTTCCCGCCAG
>DAHVSB010000071.1 GCA_027324795.1 Alcanivoracaceae bacterium | reverse complement strand
CTATCTAGATCCTGCAAATAACGATCAAGTAAGCGCTCTGAAAGAGTGGAATCGTCGAGGCTTAGATAGTGCCCTTTTAATCGAGTAACAATGGATTTAGCTGTGGGGCCATGAACTTCCTCGGGAGCAAGCGCATGGGTTTTGCTGATGGCATCAATATCAGGTGCTTTGCTAAAAGCGCCCGATACTTGCATTGCCAGCCCAAAACAGAGCGCAGCAACAATCAAGTAGCGTAGGGAGGAAATATGACGAATCATAAGCGTTAAATCCATATTTATCTAAATTAGGCTTGTAAGTATAAGGTAAGGCGTCGGTTATATACCAATTTTAGTCATCTTATGGCTGCCGAAAAAATTATTGGGAACAGAGCCACCATTTCTTATGGTCGTCTTCATAGGCAACAGCATCTTCTTGGAGTTTAATTAAATGTGCCCATAAAGAGTATTGTGCTAAAGCATGAAGCATAGCGGGGGTATCGTCGTAGGCTTGCTTCACTATTTCCTCAAGGCTTTGGCCAAGGTCGGCGGTCAGGACTGATTTCACTTTATCTTCACGCTTTAGCCTGTGCTCAATGGTGCGCTGTATATAAGTTTGAGGTTGTTGAATAAGATTTCCATGTCCTGGAGCGATAAACGCAATTTGGTAGTCCTGTAACTTTGTTAGCGAATGTAAGTACGCTGACATGGAACCGGAAGGGGGCGCAATTACCACTGTGGAGCCATCGATTAAGTGGTCGCCTGTAAATAAAATGCCTTCTTCTTCGAGTAAGAAGCATAAATGATTGTCCACATGGCCTGGCGAACTAATTACTGTGAGTGTGTGGCCATGGCTCAAGTCCATGCGCATGCCATCTTCTAGCACCACATCGGGCAACCAAGCTTCATCCTGTAAACCGTCGTTGGGAGCAGTGGTGCCCATAAGTTGGGCATTCGGAAAATGCTGTAATAGACCTTGGGCACCAGGAGAGTGATCTTGGTGGGTATGGGTCACCAAAATGTGAGTAATGGGCCTTTCAAGCTGTTGGCTTGCTTGGAGAATGGCTTCAATATGTTGCGGGTGATTGGGGCCCGGGTCTAGCACCATTAGCCCGTCTTTATAAGCTAATAAGTAAGAATTGGTGCCAGGGCCTGTCATCAAACTAGGGTTGGGCGCTAAAACACGCCATACCAAGGCTGAAATAGGTGTTAACTCTCCGGCAACAAGGGGTAAAGACATAGCGTTTCTCTTTATTGGTTAATGGCTATTTTATTTTTGATAAGCCCGATTGGCCTTTAGCTTGTTTGTAGCCTTTTGCTTGAGTAATGGTGACAACATAGTTGGAGGCTGTATCTGAATTATGTGTGTCTGCTAACCGCACCACTTCGCTGATAGGTGCCTCAGCACCTGGATTTAAATGGCGCCGAATTATAATAGTGGCTGTGTCTGTTGTTTGGCATTCATTGCTATCATTACACACCTGTTGGCTAACGCTAAGCTTTGCCGTGGCGATGGGCACAGCTTCATTGTTGTACAGATGCCCTTTAATGCGCACACCTGTTTCCAATGGTGTAGCGCTTTCAAGATTAAACGTCAGCTTGTCGTGGGGCACGACTATCAACGCTTGTTGGCTGCCTTGCCAAGCGCCAAAGCCAAACACAACCCCAAACACTGCCAACCCAACACTTACAGTGGCAAACAAGCGCCGATCTAGGCGCCAAGTGCTCCATAGTAGTAGCGATACAGCAAGCACTATGCTCGCCACTAAAACAAAACGCCACATGTGGCCTCCATTACAATTTAAAGAAGTCGCCCAATCATCCTACAGCTGCCTATAATGATGGCTGTTTGACTAGGAGTAATATTATGTTGATGGTTGTTTCACCTGCAAAATCACTGGATTATACCTCTGCTTATCCAAATTATCCCACCACAGCGCCACGTATGTTAGCGCAAAGCCAAGAATTAATTGACACATTAACAACCTATTCGCCTGCAGAAATCGCAACGCTAATGAAAATCAGCGATAAGCTGGCAGATTTAAATGCCGCACGATTTGCCGAATGGCAGCAACCAATGAAGGAGCCCGCTGCCAAACCCTGTATTTATGCTTTTACTGGCGATGTATACACAGGTTTAGATGTTAATTCACATTCACAAGCAACAGTGGAGGCCCTGCAAAGTCGCTTGCGAATCTTATCAGGGTTGTATGGCTTACTAAGGCCCATGGACTTGATGATGCCATACCGGCTAGAGATGGGCACGCGCCTGAAAAACGCGAAAGGCAAAAACCTTTATGAATTCTGGGGGGACAGTATTGCTGAATTGCTAAATAACGACCTTAAAGAGCAGGGCAGTGACGTCTTGCTTAATTTGGCGTCACAAGAATACTTTAAAGCGGTTAATACGAGTATCCTAGAAGCCGACATTATCACGCCTGTGTTCCAAGATGAGAAAAATGGCACATATAAGGTGATTAGTTTCCATGCTAAAAAAGCAAGAGGGGCTATGGCGGCTTGGGTAGCTAAGGAAAAGATCGAGGCGAAGCAGGTATCTGAATTTAATTGGGCTGGTTATGAATACCAGCCCGAATTATCTAGCGAGGATGCACCCGTGTTTCGTCGACCAGAAGCGAATTAATTTTCGCCTGTGTAACTTTGTCTTAAGGTAGCAAGGCAGGGTATTTTAATTTCTCTGCCGCTAACCTCCAGTAGCTCGCTTTTGTTTAAGCGGGTGAAGATTCGGCTCACAGTTTCAACGGCTAGGCCAAGATAGTTTCCAATATCATACCGCGACATGGGTAGGCGAAACTCATTTCCAGAGAGCCCACGGCGACGGTTGCGAGCTGATAGTGACAACAGCAAAGCAATAACGCGCTCGTCGGCTGAGCGTTTACTTAGCAAGCGGTGAAGAGTTCTGTCTTTGTAGATTTCTTCACTCATGATGCTAAAAAAGTGCTGTTGTAGTGAAGGTATTTTTACCGCCAACTCGCCAAAACGCTTGAAAGGAATTTCGCATACGGTAGAAGTTTCGAGTGCCACAGCGGTGGAGGTATGTTCTTCTTGGCTAATGCCTTCTAAGCCAAGAATTTCTCCAGGCAAATAAAACCCTGTCACAAGTTCCTCGCCATCAGGAGCCAAGCTATATGTTTTAATAGCACCACTGCGAACGGCGTATACCGATTCAAAGGGGCTAGATGCATGAAATAATGTTTCTCCACGCTTGATGGAGCGGCCACGACGAACTATGCGGTCTATCTCATCAAGCTGCTCAGGGCTAATGGCCGAGGCTAAGCAGATAGGGCGAAGACTGCATTTTTCGCAACTGACTTCACGTTTGAACATAGCTGTACCTTTAGGTTGATAGCATTAGTTTGCTGGCTCTTGGCGAGAACTAGTAACAGATCTAGACTCTAATAGAAACTTGTCCTAGATCATATTAAAAACACACCAAATATTGATCTGGGTCAGTATATCTTGGCGCCTTGATAGACACACCTACGAATTTAGATAGCAGAGCTAAGAAATAGGATTATGTGATTTAACATAATATATATTATGCGAACCTACAGGTGGAGTACTTCAGTGCGCGGGATACCCCGTTATCTTTTTGATGCGTTGGGTTGGTATAAAGGCCCTAGCCGCGGATACAGCTCTTGGTAAACCTGCTCAAAAAGTGCTTGGTACAAGCGATGGTTTTGCGGGTTTGGTAGAAAACGTTCTTTTACTTGGCACATGGCGTTCACCGCTGTGGAATAATCTTGATAAATGCCTGCACTTACAGCCAGGCTCATGGCAGCTCCTAAGCCTGTGGCTTCGTTTGTGTGTATACGAACTGCGGGTATCCCAAAAATATCCGCAGTAATTTGCATGATGGCATCACTTTGGGAGCCGCCACCAGTAACGCGCAGCTCGGTAATGGCTTGCCCTTGGCGGCGCTCAAGGGTTTTAGTGCCCGCCAATAATGCATAAGCAATACCTTCGATAATGGCGCGATACAAATGTGCTTTCGTGTGTGCGTCGCCAAAACCGATAATGGCGCCTTTAGCTTCGGGCCCTGGAAAGCGTACTCCTGGGTTCCAAAACGGTTGTAACACCAAGCCTTTGGCACCCGTGGGCGTTTGTTCCAAGAAACCTTCAAATAAGGTTTCCACGGGTTGAAGCAGCTTTTCTGCTAACTGCATTTCACCGTGGGCAAACTCTTGCTTAAACCAGTTAATCATCCAAAAGCCTCTTTGCACGGCCACTTCGGCATTAAAATGCCCAGGCATAACTGCTGGGTAAGCAGGTACCGAGGCTTGTGGCGTGATGTAGCGTTGATGGCTAGTGTTTAGCGTGGCTGTGGTGCCGTAACTAATGTTGGCTATATGGGGTTCGATGGCACCAGCGCCCAGTATTTCACAGGCTTTATCGGCTCCAGAGGCATACACAGGTAGGCCTTCAGGCAGCATTAATGCCTGTGCCGCCTGCTTTGTGAGTCCGCCAATTTTTGTGCCCGGCTGCACTAATTCAGGCATCTGCTGCGGCGTGACACGCAGTGCGCGCCACAACCAATGCTTGGGTGCTGCCCAGCGCTGCTTTTTATAATTAAAAGGCAGATACCCTACTTGAGCCGCTACAGAATCACATAGACGGCCCGTTAAACGGTAAGTCAGATAGCCGGAAAGCAATACGTAATGGGATGTTTGCCGCCATAGGTTCGGCTCTTGTTCTGCAATCCAATTGCATTCCGCTTTCGATTGAAACTGGCGCAATGTGTTGAGTTGGCCAGATAACTTGGCGCCTAAAAGAAACCATGCAGGCATTGGGGGCAGTTGCTGTGCGCGGCGTTGGTCAAGCCAGATAATGGCGGGCCTAAGTGGCTGTTTTTCTTTATCTAAACACACAATAGAGGCTCGCTGTGTCGCTATGCTTAGCCCCACCACCCTGCTTTTGAGATGTGCGTGGCGTTGCCAGAGCTGTTGCGAAACCGCGGTAATACAGCGCCAAAAATAGTCGGCGTCTTGCTCTGCTTCTCCAGCTTTGCCTTTTATATAGGCTGTTATGGGAAGCTGCTCTTTTGCCACCAATTCCCCCTGGCAATCAAACAACATAGCCCTTGTACTTTGTGTGCCTTGGTCGATGGTAAAAAATAAAGGCGATGCCACTTTTCTATCTCTTTTGTTATTTTTGGATTTGATAAAACTGCTGCCAAATCGCTTGGTAACGGGTTAACTCTTGTTGCCATCGTTGTTTGGACCAACCAAGTTCTCGTTGTAACCATGGGGCATGCTCTAACAACAATGCATGGCCGCCATCTTGTTGGTGGTTACCCACATGAGTGCGGCGCAGTAATAAATCATCAAGGTGCTGCACCTGCTCATGGCGAATGCACCATTGCCACCAAGCCAATAACTCATTTTGGCTTGGTGCGGGTGCTAATGGGTCTCCAAGGCCCTTGGGCCAGGTAATTGAATGCTCAAACAAATGGCCTTGTCTGTATAAACGCCGGTGGGTTGGCCCATCAATAAAGCCGGCTTCTTTTAAAGCATCCAGGGCAATCACACGAAAAGTGGTGAGCTTTCCGCCGCTCACATTGATGCGCCCTGCTCCGCGCCACACTAGGTGCTCACGTCGCTCTTGGCTCGGTTTTTTGGCCTTCCCAGAGCTAATCACAGGGCGCACTCCTGCTTGCACCGAACTAATATCGGAGGTGTTAACGGTGTTTTTAGGGAAAACAGTTTTTACCACTTCAAGCAAATACTCGATTTCGTTATGGCTGGCTTGTGCTTCAATCTGTAAAGAGTCTTGGTGGTCGTGATCCGTGGTGCCAATGAGTGTTGAGCCCTGCCAAGGAAAAATAAAAACGGGCCGCTTGTCCCTTGGGTGTAGCAAAGTCAGGCAAGAGTTCGCTGGTAATAAATTTGTTGGTATTACCAGGTGGCTGCCGCGTAAAGGGCGTATTTTGTTAGCTGTGCCAGATAATGAATCTGCCCAAGCCCCTGTGGCGTTGATCACCTGTTGGGCATAAACAGTGTGAGTGTCATTGGTGTGTGCATCCACTAAGGTAACTTGGCTAGTACCATTGTGAAGCTTGATGTCTTCAGCCCTCACATAATTAATTAGCTCGGCACCATTAGCGCTGGCTTCTTGTAAAACACGCATTACTAAGCGGCTATCGTCGGTGAGCGCATCCGAGTAACAATAAGCGCCAAGTGCGTTGGGGTTCGTATAGCTAGGCCATAGTTCATTTAATTCTGCAGTATTAAGCCAACGCCTTTCATTGACCCCAGCTAATTTATCATAAAGCCATAGCGCGATGCCCATGATACCGCGGCCTGGAAATTGGCCTTTACTAATGGGAAAAAGATAAGGCACGCGCTTGACTAAATGTGGCAGTTCTTTTAAATAAATCTCCCGCTCTCGTAGTGATTCACGCGTTAAACGCAGGTTCCCTTGGCTAAGATAGCGAAGGCCGCCATGCACCATCTTCGAAGAGCGGCTAGAGGTGCCCCACGCATAATCCTTTTGCTCCACGAGTAACACCCTGATGCCTAACTGGGAGGCAAGGAGTGCTACGCCTGCGCCGGTAATACCACCCCCAATAACCAATAAATCCCAATGTGTGGGAAGTTGGGATAACTGCGCTCTTTTCGGTAGCATTTATTCGTCCTTATTATTTACTAAACAACCAGTGTTGAGCTGTTGCCTAGGGTCAAAGTGTTGGGCGAGGTGGTTTAGCGTTTCTACAGCCAGCTGGCCTTTTTCTTTGGCTAACCAGGGAGCATGGTCTCGGCCCACACCGTGTTGGTGGCTAATGGTTCCCCCACCCGCGATCACGGCATCTGAGGCAGCGGTTTTAAACCGTTTCCATTGATTGAGAGTTCCTTTATAGGTGCTAGCACAAGGGTAAATATAAGTGGTGTATATACTCGAACCCTGACCGTAAATATGGGATAAGTGGGTGAAAACATGAACAGGAGTGCTGGCAGCGGCATCTTTGATGGCGCTTTCCATAAGCTGGGACAAGGAGTTAACTTTGCTCCAATCGCAAGCGGTCTCAAAGGTGTCCACTGCGTAACCTAGCTCCCAGAGGCCATGGCGGAAGTATGGCGAGCGGAAACGTGATTCTTGCCAACGCTTACCCAAGGCGGTGCCGGTATAAATAGCTGCATGCTTTTTGAGCAGCTTGCGAGCTTCTTTGAGTTGGAATGCGCAGGCTGCTTTAGAGCCCGTAACTCCGAAAGTTAGCATGCACTTCTCTTGCCCTAGCCCGCGTAAAGACAGCCATTTTTCGAGGGCTGCAACCAGTGTTGGCTTGCCCGCAAGCTGTAGCTGAGTTGTGGTTTCCACAGCATTTGATAAACGCACCATGGAAAGAGGTATTTTGGCTTGCGCAATTGCTCTAACCAACCGAATTCCACTTTCCCATGTGGGCGCAAAAGCCACATGAAAGCTTTCTCTTTCAGGCAAAGGGGTAGCGCGAACAGTAATCTCCGTTAGCACACCAAAGCGCCCTTCACTGCCAAGCAACATTTCACGAAGATCGGGGCCTGCAGAGCTCGCAGGAAATGTTGGAATGACTAGCTCGCCTTTGGGGGTAACCACGCGGCCGCCAGCAAACAATTGCTCAATGCGCCCATAGCGCAATGACTGTTGGCCACTTGAGCGGCTCGCAACCCAACCACCGAGGGTAGAAAGCTCCCAAGATTGCGGATAGTGCCCAAGGCAATAGCCGTGCTGGGCTAATTGAGCTTCAAGTTCGGGGCCATTTACACCAGCCCCGAAGGTGGCAAGCTGACTCTCAGGATCAAAGTGCAGCAGTTGCTTCATTTTGCGCAAGCTTAAGGTGAGTACTGGCCGTTCTGAAACCGGTGGCGTGATGTGCCCTGCGACAGAGGTGCCACCTCCATAAGGAATGACAAGCACATTATGTAGTTCGGCCCAGCGCAATAGTTCAGCGACTTCTCCGCTGCTCGTTGGTAGTGCTACACCGTCTGGGAAAACGCCAAATTCGCCCGAGCGCATGGCAAGCCAATCGGGCAAGCTCTGGCCACGGGCATGACGGACTCTAATTTCTGGGTCTGTGTGTATTAAGGGATGACTGGGTAAGCGCGAATCAGGGACTGTGGCAATCACCTTGTCAAGGCTAGCATCTGTTAATACATGGCCTGCGCCAATACGTTCATATAAAAAACTAGCTCCGTGTGTTGGGAGCGGAAAATGATTTTTTTCACTTCCCCAGCCATTCCAGCGACGCATCACTCATATCTCCGCAATAAATTTGGTAAAGGGTACATCACCTTATCGATTAACGCTTTTACAAAATAGGACGCCGTTAACTTTTTGGCAATCAAACCATGCTAACTTTATGCATTTGATTTAGACTCACTTCATGGCAAAACCTGCTAATGCAAATTTGCCGCTTTACATGTGAACCATAAAGGAAAAACAATGAAGAAAACTCCTCTTTTTTCTGCTGCTTTCTTAGCAGTAGCCTTAACTGCCACAGGATGCAGTACTGTGAATCCCTACACTGGTGAATCCCAAACGAGCAAAGCTGGCGCTGGCGCTGCTATTGGTGCAGGTGTTGGTGCCTTAGTGGGTATTGCCACATCAAGCAGCTCAAAAGAGCGCAAAAAGCGTGCTTTAGCTGGCGCAGGTATTGGCGCAGTGGCAGGTACTGGTGTTGGTTATTATATGGATGTGCAAGAAGCTAAGTTACGTGAAGAGCTTCAAGGCACTGGCGTTTCTGTGACCAGAGATGGCGACAACATTATTCTCAACATGCCTGGCAATATCACTTTTGATAGTGATTCTTACACCGTACAAAGCAACTTTAAGCCTGTGCTTAGTTCTGTGAGCAAGGTACTAAAAGAGTACAAATCCACAATGATTCAAGTGGCTGGTCACACGGACAGCACGGGGCAAGAAAAGTACAATATGCTTTTATCACAACAGCGCGCCCAATCAGTGGGTAATATTCTAGCAGAGTATGGCGTAGAGCAAGTGCGTTTGGATCTGGTGGGCTTTGGCCCCAACTCCCCGATCGCGAGCAACAGCACGCCAGAAGGCCGCGCTCAGAACCGTCGCGTGGAGCTGACTCTCATCCCTTACACTAAATAAAGTTTAACTAGACGGTGTGGACAACCTCCACACCGTCCAAGTTACTGGTAAAAATATCAACAACACTAATAGATAAGGGTAAGTCGTATTAAGTTGGTATAGGCCGGTACCCACCACAGGCCCTAGCGTGTATCCCAATGCTGGTGCTGCACTCATTAATCCGGCTACTGCGCCTTGCTCATTTGCACCCACCATTAAACTTGCAGCACTTGTTATCCCTGGCATCCCTAAGCCGACACCAAGGCCCGCCAAGCACATGGCTAAAACAATCTGATAGTTTTCATTCGCAACTATTAACAAAGCCACGCCGAGCATCATTAAAGGAACAGCCGTTTTTAGTAAACGCTCAGGTGGCCAAGTGAGCTTTTGCACAATAATTAACTGGGCACTAATAGACGTGAGAGCGGCAAACATCATGGCTATCCCTACTTTGCCGGCAGCCTTCATGGGGGGAAGCGCTAATCGATCCTGAATTAAAAATCCTAACGTCTGCTGCACTACAGCAAACGCAAAAAAGATACCAATACCCACACTCAGTATTTTAATTAAGCGAGGATCAAAATAAGCTTTTAAAGTCTCTGCAAGGGTTTGCGCAACCGAAAAACTCTCTGTGGGGGGTGTGCGGCTGAGGATATAAGGAGACTCGGGCATCAATTTAGCCACAGTGATCACCATCAGCAGAATAAGTACGGCAGAAATATAAAGCGGCGCTAAAAGGCTAACGGCTGCAATGGCACCGCCTGCGGCAGGGCCAAGAACAGTACCTATATTGTGGGCTGCACCAATTTTCGCCATTGCTTTGGTTCTTGTTTCTGCAGTGGAGGTGTCAGCCATGTAAGCAGCCACAGCAGGTGGTGTAGCTGCCATTACCACGGATTGAATGGTGCGACTAAGAATGAGCAATAAAAGCAAGCTGCTGCCAAGGGCATAGCCACGCAAGCCAAACCAGAATGCGCTAGCAAACAGCAAGGTGCCGAGCCCATAGCCTGTAAGT
>DAHVSB010000070.1 GCA_027324795.1 Alcanivoracaceae bacterium | reverse complement strand
TTCGTGAATGCTGGTGATGGGCAACTCACCTAGCTCAAAGCGCTCTTGCACTTCATCATAAATAGCCCGTACTTGCTCCTGCTGGCGCTCTAGCACGGCCACCGCTTGGCGCGCCACCAGCACATTAAAGTAGTGCTCAGCGCTGCTCAGCACGAGGTTTTGTTGGGCTTGCTGCCACTTGAGTTCTGCCACGTCCGCCGCTAAACGCAGTTGACGGCTATGGCTTAAATTTTGTCGATTCAGCAAGGGTTGTTCTAACCCCACCTCATAGCCAAACACATCGCCATTACGGATGGAGGTATTAAATTCCACATCGTCTGAACCCATGCCTGGCATGGTGAAATTTGCACCGCGCATGGTGGATTTATGGCTGCCCACACCGGCGGTGGCACTGGCCCCCACCGTTGGTAGCCATAAGCTGCGCCCTTGTTTGGCTTGGGTTTGGCCCGCTTGGTACGCCGCCTGTTCAGCCTGAAAGTGCGGATCCACTTGGCGCGCTAATTCCCACGTGCGTTGTAAATCCAAGGGCTCGGCCACGCTGTAAGGTGCGGCCACTAACACCGCCGCTGCTAACGCCAATTTCACCCATTGCGGTGCAAAGATTTTCATCGTAGGTCCTTTATTCTGCCTTTAATCCTAGCTTGCGAAAAATAGTTTCTAGCAAGCACCATTGAGTGAGTCCGCTTTGCAGCAAGTTGGCTCCTACAAACAGGGTGAAAGCGAGCCACCATTGACTCACAAACACAGGGCTGGCGGGCGCGCCCAAGGCCACGGATAACAACACAAACACACCTGCGAATACGCGTACTAATTGCCAAGAGGTCATGATTTTTCTCCATCAATAATTGCATCGATTTTGTTGCGATACGCTGCGTAATACAGCAAGGGAATCACCACCAAGGTGAGCAAGGTAGATACCAAGACACCAAAGATGAGCGAAATAGCGAGCCCATTAAAAATGGGGTCATCAAGGATAAAGAGTGCCCCGAGCATGGCGGCTAGCCCCGTGAGCACGATAGGTTGAGTACGGGTGGCCGTGGAATTCACCACCGCTTGTTCAAAGGTGCGCCCCGCTTTGAGCTCAAGATTAATAAAGTCCACCAGCAATATGGAATTGCGCACTATGATGCCTGCCAAAGCAATCATGCCGATCATGCTGGTGGCGGTGAACTGCTGATTCAGCAAGGCGTGGCCAGGCATCACCCCAATAATGGTGAGAGGAATAGGGGCCATAATCACCAAAGGTGTGAGATACGAAGAAAAGTGCGCCACCACTAATAAATAAATGAGGATGATGCCCACGGCATAAGCGGCTCCCATATCACGGAAGGTTTCGTAGGTAATCTGCCACTCGCCATCCCACTTCAGGGAGTAACCACGGTAATGGTCCGTGGGCTGCTGGATAAAATACTCCTCAATGGCTTCACCCGTGGGGGTCACAATCTCGTGAATCTTGCTGCGCGAAGAAAAGATACCGTACAGGGGGCTATCTACTTTGCCGGCCATATCCGCAGTGACAAAATGCACTGGCAGCATGTCCTTACGGAAGCTGGGTTGCTCGCGCAAGGTGTGCTCAACGGTGACCAGCTCTTTAATGGCCACCGCTTGGCCTTGCCTGCTACGCACTTTCAATTGAAGCAGGGCATCCATATCACCATGCAACGCTGGGCTGAGTTGAATATAAGCCGCAGCAGGGTATTTGCTGCCATCGTGAATCCAGGTGCTTTCTTCGCCGTGCAGGCCCGCTCGTAGCGTCGCCACAATTTCAGCATGGGGAATGCCCAAGCGGCTCGCTTTTTGGCGGTCAATATGCAACACCCTACGCGGTGCATCCGCAATGGCGGTGTCATCAATATCCACCACATTGTCGGTTTGCTCGAACACAGCACGCACCGCATCCCCCACCGCGCGACGACCCTCAGCAGTGGGCCCATAAATTTCAGCCACTATGGGAGCCTGCACGGGCGGGCCGGGGGGCACTTCCACCACCTTAACGTTGGCGTTATACGCCTTAGCAAGGCGCTGCAATTCTGGGCGCAGGCGCGTGGCAATGGCATGGCTTTGGTCTTTGCGGTGTTTTTTATCCACAAAGTTCACCTGAATATCCCCCTGCTCGCTGCCGCTGCGTAAGTAGTATTGGCGCACCAGCCCATTAAAATTAATAGGCGATGCCGTGCCCGCATAGGTTTGGTAATGCACCACTTCAGGCACTGTGGCGAGATAATCTCCTAGCTCCGCTAACACCGCTGCGGTTTCTTCTAGGGGCGTGCCAGCAGGCATATCCACCACCACCTGCAGCTCAGACTTATTATCAAAGGGCAGCATTTTCAAAATCACCAACCCAGTGGCGGGTAGCAACACTGAAAACCCGATTAGCCCCATCACCCCAAGGCCTAGGAAAAAACGGTTTTTATTACCCTTTTCAGGGTGCAAGAAAGGAGCAAATAACTTGCTGAAAAACCCTTGCAGCATCACGGGTAGCTTTGATTCCTTCGGCGCTTCTTCGGCATTGGGCTTTTTAAGCCAGAGGCGTGCAAGCCAAGGCGTCAAGGTGAAAGCAATGGCCAATGAAAGCACCATGCCCATGCTGGCATTAATGGGAATTGGGCTCATGTAAGGTCCCATTAAGCCGCTCACAAAGGCCATAGGCAGCAACGCAGCAATCACCGTGAAGGTGGCCAGAATCGTAGGCCCACCCACTTCATCCACCGCCGTGGGAATAATCTCTTTTAAGGTTTTATCGGGGTGCAAGCGCATGTGGCGATGAATGTTTTCCACCACCACGATGGCATCGTCCACCAAAATCCCGATGGAAAAAATCAAGGCAAACAAGGACACGCGATTCAGCGTAAATCCATAAGCCCAAGAGGCAAACAGGGTGGCAGCCAAGGTGAGCCCCACCGCCACACCTAAAATGGCAGCCTCACGGCGGCCAAGGGCAAAAAAGATGAGCGCCACCACAGATAGGGTGGCAAAAATCAGCTTTTGGATTAACTGACGGGCTTTTTCATTGGCAGTAACACCATAATCGCGGGTTTTCACCACCTCCACATCCGCAGGAATGAGGGTGTTGTGCAGTTCATCCACGCGCTTCATCACGGCATTAGCAATGCTGATGGCATTTTCACCCGGCTTTTTAGTCACCGTGAGGGTTACCGCAGGGTAGCTTTGCGCTGATTCACCCACGGTGCCATGACGCACGTAACGCTGTGCCGTGGCTGGGCCTGCGCTCACTTGCGCCACATCTTTTAAGAAAATAGCGCGGCCTTCATGGACACCCACCACTAGCTCACCCACGTCTTGCGCACTGGCCAAAAAGCCGCCTGCCTCTATTTGCACCGCGAGATTACCGCTAAGCAAATCGCCCACAGGCAAGCCTAAATTCGCCGAGATAAGGGCTTGGCGAATATCTGTCACCGTTAAGCCCACTGCGTTAAGTGAGCTAGGCTCGATATAAATATTCACCACATGGCCGGGCCCACCAATGGTTTGCACCTCGCGAGTGCCCGGCACACGCTTAATTTCTGCCTCAACACTATGGGCAATGCGCTCTATATCGTAAGCGCCCACCTCTTCGCTGGGGTGATAAAAGGTCAACGCCACGATGGGCACATCATCAATGCCCATGGGGCGAATCACGGGCTCCAACACGCCAAGGTCTTTTGGCAGCCAATGGGCATTAGAGCGCAAGGTATCGTGCAAAGTAACAAGGGCTTCGTTGCGAGTAACGCCCACTTCAAATTGCGCTGTTAGCACCGCTATGCCGGGCTGGGTCACCGCCATCACATGTTCTAAACCCGCCATTTGTGATAACACTTGCTCGGCAGGAATGGTCACCATGTTTTCCACGCTTTCCACGGTGGCACCGGGAAAAGGTATTATCACGTTCGCCATGGTGACGTTGATTTGCGGCTCTTCCTCCTGTGGGGTCACCACAATGGCAAACAGCCCCATCAACAACGCCACCAGCGCCAATAACGGCGTGATTTGAGCAGCCTGAAACGCCTTAGCAATGCGGCCAGAAACACCTAAGGTATGCATTATTACTCCTTACCCAAGGTATTCGGGTTAAGCAGCAATGTTTCGCCTACGGCCAAGCCGCTGAGGATTTCCACGTTTTCATCTTGCGTGGCACCCAGCCGCACCTGACGCAACAAAGGCCGTTGCTGTTGGCTCATGACGTACACACCATAAAGCTCAGCGCGTTTTACCACGGCTTGGCGCGGAATAAATACACGCGATTGGCCTGAAGAGGCGGTCACACTGACTTTCACCTGCTCACCGGGCATGGCATCCGTTGGCTCAAGCTCAGCGCGCAAACGCACCGAATGGGTGTAAGGGTCAGCCGTGGGTAGCTGCTGCACGTTGGTAATGGGTAACGGCTTGCCGTTTTGTAGGATATGAATGGTTTCAGTGGTTATCTCTGTGGGTAATGCCGATACAGGCACCGATGCCGTCACTCGCAACGCGTCTGGGGCGTACAAGGATAATAGCGGCGTGCCCGGCATCGTCATTTGCCCCTGAGTGGCCGACACATCGATGACAACGGCATCATAAGGCGCATAAATGGTGAAGAAACCCGATTGCGTGTTTGCCGCACTGGCTTGCGCTTGTTGTGCTTTAAGCTGCGCTTGGGTGGCTTTTAATTGTGCTTCGGTACGCTCAATGGCCGCTTGGCTAATGTAGTTTTTCTCACGCAACGCCTGCTGACGACGATACTCTTCCCGCAACGCCACTAACTGCGCCTCGGTGGCCGCCACCTGGGCTTCCATCGCCGCTGCTTCTTGCTGGGCATGCTCGCCTTCGATTTGCAGCAATCGCTGACCACGAGACACCGTATCCCCCGCTTGCACTTCAACAGCAGTAATACGGCCCACCACTTGAGCGGCAATATCTGTTTGCGTTACCGCCTCCACATGGGCGTCGTAACTGGCACGATACGGCTCCGCCGATGCCTCCACCATCATGGTGGCGGGGCTCGCAACAGCCAAACCCGCCCACCCCATGCTTATTAGCAACCCTAACCAGAATGATTTTTTCACCCTTAGCACCCTAATATCGCGTATTTGCAATATACAATATAAGATTATACTAATATATGCAATATGCCCATGCGCGGAACCGCGTAGGTTCCCGGCGCCAGGTGTTCTTAAAAGCCACTGTGCCAAGCAAGCTTGCAGAGGCTCTCGAACCGAGCGGGTTCCCGGCACCAGGTATTCTTAAAAACCACTGTGCCAAGCAAGCTTGCAGAAATGAGTTTCACCAACGAACCCCATGTTGGTGAAACCCATTTCTTCCAGCCTATTTATCCTAGCCTCTAAGAGAAATCGGGTGCGGGTGGGGTCTGAATTATTGATTTTGTGCGAGAGTGCAGTTCAGAGCACGCAATTAGTCAACTGCTAACGGCCAGCTTAGTGGCACCCACACTCCCTAATTCCCATCACCGAAAACTCTATTAATAAACCTTAGATTTTCCAGTCTGCCCACACTAACCCCTAAGAGAAATCAGGTGCAAGTCGGATATGAGAGTGTTGGTTTTTGTGCGAGGTTGTTATTCAGAGCCTGTGGTTCTGCCCTTGCTAAAATCTAGCTTAGTGACACCAACATTCCCCCATTTCCACCAACCCGATTTATCTTAGAGCCACCGGTGGTGGGCACGGAGAAACCACTATTTCTTTTGCGTGCTCTTCCGCAAAAAAATAGTGATTTCGCAGTGCTTATTGCTGATGAATTTAATTTAGAACTCGTTGTGTGGTGCCCCTCGGCACGAGAGCCAACCTACGCGGTTCCGCGTATTTTGCCGCCCGGCATCAGGTCTCTTATTCACTAAAAGAATAACCCTATCAATATTTGATATTTTGCAGTTATTAGTCTCTGTTCTATAGTTCGCGGCATTAGTTACTCAACATATCGCAGGAGTTGAATATGAGCCGCCTTACCATTCAATCCGTTGAAACCGCCCAAGAAGGTGCTGCTGAACGTTTAGCTGCAGCGCAAAAAGCCAATGGTTTCTTACCTAATCTGCTCGGCGTATTAGCCAATGCCCCCACCGCACTAGAGGCCTACCAAACCGTTACGCAAATCAACAACCGCAACAGCCTTTCAGGCGCTGAGCGCGAAGTGATTCAAATCACCGCAGCGGTAACCAATGGTTGTGGTTTCTGTGTCGCGGGGCACACTAAACTTTCAAAAGTAGCGCTAAAGCTCAGCGACGAACTCGTAGAGGCTTTACGCAAAGTAGATACGCTACCTGATGAAAAGCTGAATGCGCTTGCCATTTTTACCTTGCAAGTGATGAACAAAAGAGGGCAGGTGTCTGATGAGGATTTAGCCGCGTTCTTTGCAGCCGGTTATACCGAACAACAAGCACTCGAAACTGTACTGGGTGTAAGTTTAGCCACCTTATGTAACTACGCTAATAATCTAGCGCAAACGCCCATCAACCCAGAACTTCAAGAATTCGCTTTATAAGCAAGGATTTACCATGACGACACCAACAGCAACCTTAGCCGCCATCGAGCAACTTGCTCAACAGCAGCTGAAGCCGCTGGCGGGCAAAATTGACCAAGAGGGCTTCTATCCAAAACAGTTCTTGCAAGAGCTAGGAAGCATCGACGGGTTTAGTTTACCTAGTGGTTCCCAGCGCAATGTGGATTTACCCCATCTTATCCAAAGCATTGCTGCTGTGGGTCGTCACTGTGGTTCCACCGCTTTTTTAGCGTGGTGCCAAAGCGCTTCCGCTTGGTATTTGCAAAATGCCAGAGTAGAAGCCACTAAAGCACG
Organism: Alcanivoracaceae bacterium; assembly: GCA_027324795.1. Taxonomy (GTDB): domain Bacteria; phylum Pseudomonadota; class Gammaproteobacteria; order Pseudomonadales; family Alcanivoracaceae; genus CALEAR01. The sequence goes on along the minus strand of DAHVSB010000070.1, from coordinate 4,166 downwards.
CTATTTTAACAAAGTTGCCACAGGGGAAGTGTTAACCGGCACAGGGATGTCTAATACCGTCAAGCACTTAGCAGGTATCGAGCGTATTCACCTTAACGCCACCAAACAAGGTGATGAATACGTGATTAAAGGTACCTTGCCATGGGTGTCTAACGTGGCAGATGACAACTGCGTTATTGTTACCGCAGCAGTGGATACGGGTGGTTACGTGATGTTTATTGCCCATGGCAATGCTGAAAACCTAACCTTACGCCAATGCCCTGAATTTTCAGGCATGCAAGGCACTGCCACTTATAGTTTGCATTTTCGTGGTGTAAAGGTTGCTGCTGATCAAGTGCTTGCCCACCCTCATCAGTTCCAAGATTTTATGCACACCATTAAACCCGGCTTTGTGATTTCACAATGTGGGTTTGGGCTAGGTGTGATTGATGCCAGCATTGCACGTATCGCTGATAGCAACCGCACCCACAGCCACGTGAATCAATATTTGGATGATCAAGAAGAGTTCCTCCGGGATGCTAGGGATGGCGCACTTCAAAAAACCTTGAAGTTAGCCGAGCAAATTCACCAAGGAGAGGTGAACCCATTGGCCGTGTTAAAGCTCCGTGCCGAGGCGTCAGAACTTACCATGAAGGCGGCAAACTCGGCGGTACTGCACGCTGGTGCACGGGGCTACCTCATTCGCGATTCCGCCCATCGCATTCTTCGCGAGGCCGTATTTGTGGCTATTGTGACCCCTGCGCTCAAGCATTTGCGCAAGGAAATTCACGATATGGAACAAGCGCGCGCCATTGCGTGATGGAGGCAAACCATGAGCACGAGAACTATTTTAGAAGCACAACACATTAGCCTTAGCTACCAACAAAAAGGCAGCACCAAACCCGTGCTCAATGATGTTTCTTTGCAGTTAGGCGCAGGGGAAGTGCTCGCCATTTTAGGCTTCAGTGGCTCAGGCAAATCCTCTTTGCTACGTGTGTTGGCAGGCCTTAAAAAACCGCAGCAAGGCCAGGTCATAGTGCATGGTGAAACCAGCCATGGCCCGCACCCTCACATTGGGTTTATGTTCCAAGACCCCTGCTTACTTCCTTGGCTTACTCTTGAAGCCAACGTGGAATTTGGACTGCGTTTGAAGAATCAAAAGCACGTGAGCAAGCAAGAGCGCAAAGCCAGAGTGGCGGCCATATTAAAAGAAGTGGGCCTTGCCCACGCTGCTAAAAATTACCCGGCGTCTTTATCTGGCGGTATGGCACAGCGCGGCAACCTAGCGCGCAGCCTTGTGCGCCAACCAGACGTGCTTTTGCTTGATGAGCCCTTTAGTGCCTTGGATGCCGTCACCCGCACCGAGATGCAACAACTACTCTTGCAAACCATCAAAAACCACAACACAGCAGCAGTGTTGGTAACCCACGATATTGATGAAGCCCTCGAAGTGGCCGACCGCATTGTATTGCTAGGCGGCACGCCTTCTCATGTGGTGGCCAGCTGGCAGCTTGACGCACGCACAAGTAATGAACCCTGCGAGTTAAGAGCACGTATTTACGACGATATCGTTAACACCCTACGCCAAGACCGAAGCGCTGCAACGCCTCACAACATAGAGCAGCTTGTGGCGATTCCTGCCTAAGCACACACCAAGAGACTCCCCATGAAAGATTCCCTGGTAACTTCACGCCGTGATTTTTTAAAGCTTTCTGCCTTATTTACTGCGGCGGGAGCGGCCCCTTTGCTCACCAGTTTGTCTCAGGCACAAGCCGCAGAACCGCAAGCGCCTGTGCGTGTGGGCTACCTGCCCATTACCGATGCCACACCCTTATTGATAGCCCACCAGCAAGAATTTTGGCAAAAACAAGGCCTCAACGTTGAAAAGCCCCGTTTATTCCGCAGTTGGGCACAACTGGTGGAGGCCTTTTTAAGTGGTCAAGTTAACCTAGTGCACATGCTTTCACCCATGGCGGTATATGCCCGCTACGGCAGCCAATCTCCTGCTAAAATCGTGGCTTGGAACCATATTGACGGCTCCTCCATCGCGGTGGCCGCCAATAAAGATGTAGAAACCCTCAAGGATTTAGCCGGCACCACCATTGCCATTCCCTTTTGGTACTCCATTCATAATATTATCTTGCAGTATCTTTTCCGCCGTGATGGGCTAGACCCCATCGGCGAAGGCACCCCCACAGGGAACCAAGTTAAGTTGGTGGTCATGGCGCCCTCCGATATGTTGCCCGCCTTAGCCACAGGCCGTGTGGCCGCTTACATTGTGGCAGAGCCCTTTGTGGCCTTAAGTGAAGTCAACAAAGTGGGCAAAGTGCTACGTTTTACCGGTGATGTGTGGAAAGAACACGCCTGCTGTGTGGCATTAATGCACCAGCAGGATTTAGAAGGGCGGCCTGAGTGGTCACAAAAAGTCATTACGGGGTTGGTGAAAGCCCAAGCATGGATACGCGATAACCGCGCAGAGACCGCGGCCTTGTTATCGCGCCGCGCGCTAGGCCGCTACACTCCCCACACAGAAGACGTGCTTAAAAAAGTATTGGCCCCCACCGCTGAAGAACAGGCTTTTTACAAAAAGAGCGGTGCCATTAAGCATCATGACTGGCCTTCACACCGCATCGATTTTCAGCCCTTTCCTTTTCCAAGCTACACCGAGCGCATGGTGGAGCTGCTAAAAGACACCTATGTGGAAGGTAACAGCCGCTTCTTAGAAAAGCTTGCCCCTGCAGCAGTGGCCAAAGATTTAGTGGACGACAGTTTCGTGAAAAATGCCATTGAAAGCTTGGGCGGCATGCGTGCATTTGGCCAACCCGAATCCTTCGAGCGTGAGGAAGTGATTGATGCTTAACCTCGCCACCTCCCATGAATCTGGTGGCTTTAAGCTACCCAAGCAAAGTTTAAAAATCGGTTTGAGCCTTGCCGGCCTCGCAGTATTGCTGCTGCTATGGTCTTTAGGTGTGCGCTGGCTAGAGCAAGGGCTAGGCCTCGCTGCCATGTTAGCGCCCAGCGAAGCCTTTGCGAGCCTTTATGAGCTGTTTAGCTACAACGAAATTAATGAGGATTTAATCGCTAGCTTGCGCCGCGTATTGTTTAGTTTATTAATGGCCCTTGCCATTGGCATTCCCATTGGCATTGGTATTGGCGTTTCTAACATTGCCAACCAAATGACCAGTGGCGCCTTTCAGTTTTTGCGTATGATTTCACCACTTTCGTGGATGCCCATTGCAGTGATGGTATTCGGTATTGGCGATGCGCCCATTTACTTTTTACTTACCATTACCGCCATTTGGCCCATTATTTTGAACACTTCCTCTGGGGTCAGGCAGCTTAATCCACAGTGGTTATTACTCATGCGCAGCATGAGCGCCACCCGTTGGGAAACCTTATGGCGCGTGATTCTCCCCGGTATTTTAGGCCATCTCCTCACGGGTTTAAGGGTGGCCATTGGCATGTGCTGGATACTGCTTATTCCCTGTGAAATGCTAGGGGTGAGCTCTGGTCTTGGGTACTTAATCCTCGATACCCGCGACCGCCTAGCCTACTCAGAGCTTATGGCCATTATTGTATTGATTGGTGCTCTTGGCTTTTTGTTGGATGCTTCCGTACAACAATTGCACCGTTGGTGGGCTCCTACCGAAGATTAATCCAGCAACAGCCTTAAAACCACAATGGCTACATGGTTAAATCATATTATTGATTTTAATCATGTAGCCATGGCGTTTTGGCTGTGGTTATTGTTATTCTATTTTTGTTATCAACAATTTTACCTCCAATGGAATAACAAGAGGAAGCATCATGAGCGATATCTGGCTAACTAGCTTAATCACCGATACCCCACAAGAAGGCTTTGAACTCGCCATTACCCTGAGCCGCCGCGGCGTAAAATACACTCAACCCGACGCCGAAGTACTCCACAAACTCAGACCCATTTATGCCAAATCCGCCGACAGCCTCACCGCCGCCTCCCACGTAATAGCCGTGAACTTTCAAACCGTAGCGGCAGCCAATAACTATTGGAAGTAGCGCGAGGACGCGGAACCGCGTAGGTTCCCGCTACCGAGAGTTCTTAATACCCACTGTGCCAAGCAAGCTTGCAGAAATAGGTTTCACCAACGAACCCCATGTTGGTGAAACCTATTTCTTCCAGCCTATTTATCCTAGCCTCTAAGAGAAAC
>DAHVSB010000006.1:54574-60729 GCA_027324795.1 Alcanivoracaceae bacterium | reverse complement strand
TCTTGGTGCAGGTTCGAAGGGCCCAAGCGCATAGGGAAGAGCGCTCCGCTCAATTGCTTAATGATATTTTCTATCACGGCTTTTGAAGGTAGCTCACGAGTACTTTGCGTACCTGTGCGGCCATTGGCTTGGCGCCAAACGTTGCGCACATCGCGTAGTTCGCTCACCAAGGACTCAAGGTTCCATTGGTTTGTATCGGGATTATTATCCTGTTGGCTCATAAGCTCTCCGCCAGTATTAAGCAAGTCAGGGGCGCTATTTTCAACTTTATTGGCTTGGGCTTCAAGTTAGCTGTATGTTCTTGCAGCTAATTGCTTACGGTATACCTGCGATGCATACAGGATTAGGACATATGCCAATAGCTCAGTGCCTTCTTCCACAATGTTTTTAAAGGCATTGGTATAAGCGTCTTGTAGTACAGCCTTCCAAATAAGGCTCATGCCCAAGAATCGAGAGTAAAATAACAACAGTATCAAGCCAATTGCCATGATTTGACCAGCGCGTGATGCTAAGTATGCGCTAAAGGTTTCTGCGAAAGGTTGCTGGCTGCGGCGCGATAATACCAATGAGATCATAAAGGTGATTGCTACTAGGGTTTCCCATAAATGAGCAGCAATATTGTTAAAGTAGAAGTTTTGTTCGCGGATAAGCATGGCGACAAAAAGGCCAATAGCCATATATGCAAATGCTCTTTGGTCTTGGTGCTTTGCAGTGATGTAGCTGAAGGTAACGATAATAAGTATTAGAACGAATGATTGCGAATACTCAGTGAAAGAGTGTTCGCCTATATTATTACCAACCCATAACACATCTAACATTACCATCGCTACGGGAAACACACAGGCCAGTGCAAGTAACAAATATGTTGATAACGAAGTCATAATGGATTTGACGTGGGGATTCATGGTTTAAACCCTTAAGAAATGTATGGAAATGATGCTTATGAATCAATTTTGTTTCATTCTAATGCATGTTGCCTACATAAGGGAATTAATTGCCTTTGCTTGTTGTCATAGCTCGCCGCTATCATGCGTAAATGTTAAGCAGAGAGGAAAGAGATCATTGTGGATAGTGATACTCAGCCAGTGGAACCTAAGTTAGGTAGAGCACTAGCGGTGACACTCGCTGAACAACCTAAAATTACCTTGCAGGAACTTGCTAACGCCGCAGGTGTAAGCCGCGCTACCCTGTACCGTTTGGCTGCCACTCGTGAGGAACTGCTGGGCTTGCTCGATGAATACAGTATGGCTTGTGTTAAACAAGTGTTCGAACAAGCTGACTTAAGCCAAGGGACAGCGCGTGATGCGCTAAAACGGTTAATAGCAGCTCATATTGAACAGCGGGAGTTTTGTGCGTATTTAATTTCACGCACCATGGGGTGCGAGAAACGGCGCCAAGCCATGGATTGGAGCGATGTTGAGCGGCATCTGTTACAGCTCTTTATGAGAGGTCAGCAAGCAGGAGAGTTCCGTATTGATTTGCCCGCTGCGTGGATGGCAGATATGTTCGGTTATTTCATACTTGCGCTGTGCGAAGGCGAGAGCAAAGGGCGTGTGCCAAGGGCAAGCATGGCAGATTATTTTGAAAGCTTCTTTTTGTTTGGTGCCCAAGGGCAGCCCGTTAGTTAAAGTCCATGCGTTGGTTGCTAGTGCCAGTAACGCTGAGCTTTTTGCCTGTGGAAATTAATACATCATTATTGTGCCCGCTTGGGTGGTCTCGTTCGCCATGGCAGGTGATCGCTACAATATAATCACCCTCGGGTAGGGGGCTAAAGCGGTATTGCTGTTTGCTGCTATCTGATTCATCGGCAATTACAGCTGCAGTGGCGATGGGGGCTTGATCATTATCCAGCTGTAAGTCTGTCAGCTTGTGGAGCTCTTGTTGCTTATCTTGATATACATAGACATAGCCGCCAAGACGCTCGTTATTATCTGAAAACTCTGCTTCATTACAGTCAAGGGGCTGCCAAGCTGAGTCCGTAATATTGCCGTAAATATAACCTTCATTACGCGGCGTAACCCGCAATGCCTGCGTTTCTAGGCGGTAGTACCATTCGTTATCGTCTTCGTATTCAGCGAGTGCGCGTTGGAAATCTAGGGTGGCGAGCAAGTCGCGCTTTTGGTCTTTGTTGATTTTAAACCTTGGTGTGATATCTACGCTTAGTGTGTTGGCTGCATAAAGGTTGAATAAGCCACCGCTGTCTCTAGCAATAGTTTCACCGGCAGGAGTGTTAAAAGACACCCGTAGTCGCGTATATTCTCCTTCTGGTAAGTTTTCCTGCTGCGCCATCAAAAGAGGGGCGTCTGAAGAAACGTGTTGCAGGTTTTTTTGGTTGATGTTGCTGCTAATATCGAGCGTGTGCCATTGGCCGGCACTGTGTTGTATTTCAATCTGGGTGATGGTGAGCGTGACTCCCGAGAGCTCGGCACGAGGGCTGCTAGATAAGTAAACGGCCACCTCGCCTTGTTTGGTGAAATTATCAAACCAAAACTCGCAACCACTTAATAGCAAGGTAATCAGTAGAAGGGAAGATATACGCACAGGATGCCTCGATATTGCGTCTTGTCATTGTGTAAAGCGACGAAAGTGATTTCAATGAATCCCGTTACCTTAACATTAACGCAGCGATTAGGTGCAGTGAAACAATGTTAGTTTTTGTTCAACGTTCGTTATTAGTATTGCTACTGTTGTGCGCAGGCGGTACCGCCGTGGCAGCCAACACGGCTGTGCCCTCTGCCAGCGTTGAAGCGTGCTTTCACGATGAACATTGCCAAACAGAATCAATGGATTGTTTTGCCCATTGCGCTGCAGCCATGAGCTGTTGCGCCGCTGTGGTCCCCGTCTCTCACGTAGTGGCTATGGATGTTGTAGTGCAGTTTGTAACGATACCATTCATAGCCAAAGTACTGCCCACCCATGCGCATATTTTATTGCCCCCGCCGAAACGAACAGTTGCGCTACTTTAGGGGCTAGGCATGGTGCCTAGCCGTAACGCAATTGTTATGAAAGGCAACCCTATGAAAACATTGACACGACGTGGTTTTTTAGGCGCGAGTGCTGCAGCACTTGCGTTATTACACCCTGCTGCCAGGGCAGCACTTAATCATCAGCACTCTAGTTCTCTTGAGCAGGCTAGCGGTGGCTTGCTGCCTTTAGAAGCCATGCCTAAAGGGCAGCCCTTGGCTCTCTTGCCTTTGTTGAAAAACCAGAGCCGCAGAAAGGGGGTGTTTAAAGCATGCATCACGGCTAAGCCCCACCAGCTCACTGTGGCGGCACGTAAGACAACGGAGTTTTGGTTATATAACGGGCAGTTGCCTGGGCCGCAAATTGTGGTGCGCGAAGGCGATGAAGTAGAAATCTTGTTTGAGAATCAGCTGCCAGAGCCTACTACTGTTCATTGGCATGGTTTGCCGGTGCCGCCTGATCAAGATGGTAATCCACAGGATCTGGTCCCACCTGGTGGCAAACGCTGGTATCGATTTACTCTGCCAGAGGATTGCGCGGGCACCTATTGGTATCATCCGCACCCCCATGGTTTAACTGCTATGCAAGTGGCGCGAGGATTAGCGGGTACTTTTGTGGTGTTACCCAAAACGCCTTCTAAAGTGGATAAGCTTGTGGAGCAGCATTGGTTAATTTCCGATTTGCGCCTTGATAGGCACGGACAAATACCAGAAAACACAACTGTGGACTGGTTAAACGGGCGCGAAGGGCATTTTGTTCTCATCAATGGTCAGCGAGAGCCGCGTATTGAGGTAAATAATCGTAGCCGTATTCGTATTTGGAATGCTTGTGCAGCGCGTTATTTGCGATTGCATATTCCAGGTGTGGAGTGGCAGTTGCTTGGCACAGACGGTGGCTTAATAGAAGAGCCGCACCTGCTAGGCAAAGAGCTGTTGTTGGCTCCAGGCGAGAGAGTAGAAGTGATTGCCCATTGTCATTCAGCTCAGCAAGCCCCGCTCGTTAGCCATTATTATGATCGCGATAAAATGATGGTAAATGAGCCACACACAGCAATAACTTTAGCTCAGGTGCACCATAGTGCGGGTGAATCATTTGCTCTACCTCAAAAACTACGAGATTTTCCTAAGCTACCTAAAACAAAAACCACTAAGCATGTGGTATTCAGTGAGGCCCCTATGGATCATCACTCTATGAGTGATATGCCACGCAGTGAACTTGAAAATATGTTTTTTGTTAACGGGCGCGTGTACCACCCAGAGCGCATGGATTTAGTAAGTTATGTGGGAGAATGGGAGCATTGGCAATTAGTGAACAACTCGCACATGGATCATCCTTTCCATTTGCATGGTACGCAGTTTCTCGTTACACACCGTGAGCGGGGCGGAGAAAATACAGCTGAGCCAGTAAAAGCATGGCGTGATACGGTAAACCTTAGGCCACAAGAAACCGTGCATATCTTGGTACAGCAAACCATGCCTGGTATTCGTATGTTTCACTGCCATATATTAGAGCATGAGGATTTAGGCATGATGGCGAATTTACACGTCATTGCAAAACAAACGACAGCAGGAGTAAAGAGTGTCTAATAACACAACGCATCGTATTAGCTTGCCCGTGGAAGGGATGAACTGTGCATCCTGCGTGGGTCGAGTGGAGAAAGCATTAGCAGCTGTTGAGGGTATTGATGAGGTTGCTGTAAATCTTGTGACAGGACAGGCGCAGTTTGCAAAACACGATAAAGTGCCCCTAAGTGCTGCTGTTCAAGCAATTAAGCAGGCAGGTTATAAAGTACCGGAAGGCACTGTGCAATTTGATGTGGAAGGTATGACCTGCGCTTCCTGTGTGGGGCGAGTCGAGGCAGCCGTTAATGCCCTAGCAGGTGTTGTTGAAGCCAAGGCCAACCTTGCCACTGAGCGTATTACCGTAGTAGGTCATGCTGATGCGCAAGCGGTTATTGCAGCCGTGCAAAAGGCGGGCTATAGCGCCACTCAGGTGCAAAGCCGTGGCGATAACCAGGCTTTTCAAGACAAAAAAGATAAAGAGGCGGAACAACTAAAGAAGCACTTTTGGTGGGCTTTGTTATTAACCTTGCCCGTATTTATCTTAGAAATGGGTGGCCATGCGGTACCCGCGTTTCACCGTTGGATTGATAGTACCATTGGCCTACAAGCGAGCTGGTATATTCAGTTTGCTTTAACCACTTTGGTGCTGGCGGTGCCGGGTCGTGTTTTTTACCGCATTGGTTTACCCGCCCTATGGCGTCGTAGCCCTGATATGAACTCCCTTGTAGCAGTGGGGACTTTAGCAGCGTATAGCTATTCGGTGGTGGCGACTTTTATTCCTCAGTTGTTGCCCGAACGTTCCGTGTACGTGTATTACGAGGCAGCGGCAGTGATAGTGGCGCTAATTTTGCTGGGTCGCTATCTCGAAGCACGCGCCAAAGGGCGAACCTCAGCGGCTATTCAGCGTTTGGCGGGGTTGCAAGCTAACACTGCACGGGTGCAGCGCGATGGTCAAACCATAGAGTTGCCCATTGAGGAAGTAAAACAAGGCGACGTGATTGAAGTGCGCCCCGGCGAGCGAGTGCCGGTGGATGGTGTGGTGATTAGTGGCCACAGCTATATTGATGAATCTATGATTTCTGGAGAACCCGTGCCTGTGGAGAAAACCACTGACGATGAGGTGGTGGGCGGTACGGTCAACCAAACCGGTGCTTTTAGTTTCCGCGCCACCGCTGTGGGCGCGGATACAGTGCTTGCGCAAATCATCCAGATGGTGGAGCAAGCTCAAGGCGCTAAGCTGCCCATCCAGGCTTTAGTGGATAAAGTGACTTTGTGGTTTGTGCCTGCGGTTTTCGCTGCTTCGATTCTGACCTTTGTGCTCTCTATGGGCGTGTTCGGCACTAGCTTCACCTTTGCTTTGGTGAACGCGGTGGCTGTGTTGATTGTGGCGTGCCCTTGTGCCATGGGGTTAGCAACACCCACGTCTATTATGGTGGGCACAGGCCGTGGAGCAGAACTGGGTATTTTGTTCCGTAAAGGCGAAGCTTTGCAGTCGTTAAAAGAAGTGGCCGTGGTGGCGGTGGATAAAACCGGTACCCTCACCGAAGGTAAGCCTAAGCTGACTGATTTGACAGTGAGCGATGGTTTCGAACGTCAACAAGTGCTGGCGTTAGTAGCTGCGGTGGAATC
>DAHVSB010000006.1:0-54474 GCA_027324795.1 Alcanivoracaceae bacterium | reverse complement strand
TTTGAATCCATTACGGGGTTTGGTGTGCGCGCCCAAGTGGAGGGCCATGATATTCATATTGGTGCCGACCGTTTAATGACCAAACTCGGGCTTTCTGTAGAAGCATTCAGCGCCAAAGCTCAAGCCTTAGGGGAGGAAGGGAAGACCCCCATGTATGCCGCCATTGATGGCAAACTGGCGGCCATTATTGCCGTGGCAGACCCAATAAAAGAAACCACCCCAACGGCCATTCAAGCTCTGCATGCCATTGGGCTCAAAGTTGCCATGATTACCGGCGATAACCAGCACACTGCTAATGCCATTGCCAAGCGTTTGGGCATTGATGAAGTGGTGGCGGAAGTATTGCCTGATGGCAAAGTGGAAGCGGTGGAGCGTTTGCGCCAAGCCCATGGCCAAGTGGCCTTTGTGGGCGATGGCATTAACGACGCGCCAGCCTTAGCGGCGGCCGAAGTGGGCATCGCCATTGGCACGGGCACCGATGTGGCCATGGAAGCAGCTGAGGTGGTATTGATGTCCGGTGACTTACGTGGCGTCCCCACAGCGATTGCTTTATCACAGGCTACGTTGCGCAACATCCGCCAAAATCTGTTTTGGGCGTTTGCTTACAATACCGCGCTGATTCCCGTGGCAGCGGGGGTGCTTTACCCAGCATTTGGTATTTTGCTTGCGCCTGAATTTGCGGCCGGCGCTATGGCATTGTCCAGTGTTTTTGTGCTTGGAAACGCGCTTAGATTACGTAAATACGCGCCTTTACAAGTGTGAATACTGGATTGTTAACAATACAAAGCACAGGTTTTGGCCTTTTAACCTATTGAATTAAAAGGTCTATTGACCTTTGAGACTTGGTAAAAGGCAGTTTTGGTCATGCTTTGCGCGTCTTTGTCATTGGCAACTGATACATTCGCTATATCATTGGTTGCAAGCGCTAAGAAAAAATAAGTAGCACTACAAAATAAACATAGGGAGAAAGACCATGACCAAACTGCCAAAACTCAGCATTGCAGCTGTAAAGTCCATGATGCAGCCTACACGTCGTGACTTAAACTTTAAACTTGACCCTGAAATTATTGGTGAATGGCACTGGGCAGCAGGCCCCATTTTCACCAACTTTTTAAATACTTTTTCCACAGTATTACCGATTGGTGAGCGTTTCTTTATTCGCAGTGTGCGCCACTATCGCTCACAAATCACTGACCCTGAGCTCAAAAAAGCGGTAACAGCTTTTATTGGCCAAGAAGCTATGCATGGCCGTGAGCACGAAACTTATAACGATGCTTTCTTTAGCCGAGTGCCTGTGGGTGCTAAGTTTGAAAAGCTCGTACAGCGTATTTTAGAAGGCGCTAGCGAGCACTTACCAGCTTCCTTGTGCTTGTCGGCTACCATTGCACTAGAACACTTCACTGCCTTGTTGGGTGAAGCTGTGTTGTCGGATGAACGAGTTTCAGCCGGTGCAGATCCACATTATGCAGCCCTATGGCGCTGGCATGCTCTAGAAGAAGTAGAGCACAAGGCGGTGGCTTATGATGTGTGGGAAGCTGTCATGGGCGATGACTGGAAAGCTTATGGCATCCGTAGCTTTGGCTTGGTGGCTGCTACTGTGATCTTCTGGGGTTTAGTTATCCCAACTTTTTTACAGGTGCTAAGAACAGAAGGTCAGCTCACCAATGTGGATGGTTGGCGTAAGTTTTTACGTTACACCGTGGGCGATATTGGTATGTTACGTCGTCAGCTAGGTAACTACTTCTCTTACTTTAAGCCTGGCTTCCATCCTTGGGATCATGATAACCGTCACCACTTAGAGCAGCTTGATAACTTCTTGGCCTATCACGAGAAGCTCAGCGCTTAATTTATCCTACTTTAACAACAACCCTTTGGTGTTCAGGCCAAAGGGTTTTTTTATGCCTCGCTTTTAGCTTGTGGCACAATTGCTGCTGCAATAATCACTGAGGAGTGTTTGTGAAAAGTACGAAAGTATTAAGCCAAGTGGCAGCGGCGCATTTTGTAAGCCATGTGCATATTATGGCGGTGCCTGCTTTGTTGCCTTTGCTGCCTGCCATGATGGGAGTGAGTTTTATTGAGCTAGGCATTGCCATTGCTGTTTTTAATGTGGTTTCTGCCGTGGTGCAGGCCCCCCTTGGGTTTATGGTGGACAAGTGGGGCGCTAGGCGTATGTTAATGGCCGCACTTGGCGTGGGCGCGGGGAGTTTTGCGCTGTTGGCGATATTTCCCACTTATTATTGTTTGCTATTTGCCATGGGAACGGCCGGTGTTGCCAATGGTGTGTATCACCCTGCGGATTATGCGTTATTGTCGCAGGGCACGGAAGCTAAAAAAATGGGCCGTGCATTTTCAATTCATACGTTCGCCGGATTTCTTGGGGCGGCTGCCACGCCGCCATTATTGGTGGGTGTGGCATTGTGGCTAAATATCAGTGCAGCTTTTGCGGTGGCGGCATGGTTAGCCGTGATTGCCTTGGCGTTTTTATATTTTTACCCAGTGCCTGTGGCGGCCTCTGCGTCACCACAAGTAGTGGGGGACAGCCAAACTCGTCCAGTAAAAATACCTTTCAACACCATTGCGGGGTTAACGCTGTTGTTTTTAATGCTGAGCCTAAGCACCGGCGGGCTAGAAAAGTTTTCTTCCGCAGCGTTGGTGGAAGGGTTTGAGATTAATTTGCGCAATGCCAACCAAGCGCTAACGGCATTTTTGTTTGCTAGCGCCATCGGCGTGCTCAGCGGTGGCGTATTGGCAGATAAAACTGAAAAGCATGGGTTTTTAGCGGCTGTTGCTTTTGCATTGGCGGCATTACTCGTGGCGGTGCTGATTTATCTACCTTTAGCAGGTATTAGCTTGGTGGTGCTATTGGGTATGATTGGCTTTTTAACCGGTGTGGTGGCGCCATCGCGAGATATGTTGGTGCGCGCGGCATCGCCTGTGGGAGCAGAAGGGCGTACCTTTGGCATTGTTTCCACGGGATTTAATATGGGTGGCGTGCTTGGCCCCTTATTGTTTGGCTACCTCTTAGATCAGCATATGGCAGTAGGTGTTTTTTGGGCTGCTTTAAGCTTTATGCTCATCACCACGGCAATGGTGTTGGCGCAAGAGATCACCAAACCATCGTTAGCCCACGCGTAGGAGTAATACATGAGTCAGGAAAAACCAACACAATTAAATCAACCTTTCACATTGCCCAGTGGTGCGGTGGTAAAGAACCGTTTGTTTAAATCAGCCATGAGTGAAGGGCTGGGGACTTGGGATAATCGCATGACGCCACAGCTAATACGCTTGTATGATCGTTGGGCGAGAGGTGGTGTAGGGCTACTAGTCACAGGTAATGTGATGGTGGATCGTCGCCACTTGGGCGAGCCGGGTAACCTTGTTATGGAGGATGAACGGGATTTTCCCATGCTAAAGCAATGGGCGCAGGCAGGTACTCAGAATGACACTCAGCTATGGGTGCAGCTTAATCACCCAGGTAAGCAGGTGCTGCGCACCCTAGTGAAAGACCCAGTCGGCCCTTCTGCGATTCCTTTTGCCCCTGAACTGAGAAATGTGTTTGCTACACCGCGGGCACTCACCGAAGAAGAAATCCTCGATATTATCCAACGTTTTGGCCGCAGCGCTGCCATTGCAAAAAAAGCCGGTTTCTCTGGAGTGCAAATCCATGGCGCCCATGGTTATTTGGTGAGTCAGTTTTTGTCAGGTCACCATAATCAGCGCACCGACCAATGGGGCGGTAATGCAGAAAATCGTCGCCGCTTTGTGTTGGAAGTGTACAAGGAGATTCGCCGTCAAGTAGGTGATGAATTCCCCGTGGGCATTAAATTAAACTCGGCTGATTTTCAGCGCGGTGGTTTTACCGAAGAAGAATCTTTAGAGGTGATTCGCGAGCTTAGTGCCGCTGGTATGGATTTGATAGAAATCTCAGGCGGGACTTACGAGGAACCTGCCATGACGGGGAAAGAATACCCTAAAAAAGAATCCACACTAAAGCGGGAAGCTTACTTTCTTGAGTTTGCTGAAAAAGCACGTCAAACCACTTCCACACCATTGGTGGTAACGGGTGGCTTTCGCTCGCCCGAAGGCATGGAAGGGGCCTTGGCCAGTGGGGCGGTGGATTTTGTTGGCATTGCGCGTTTGCTAGCTATCGAACCCGAGGCACCTAAACGTTTGCTCTCTGGCCAACCTAGCCGACACCAAGTAAAACCTATTAGCACAGGTATTAAAATGGTGGACGATGCCGCCATGATGGAAGTCATGTGGTATGGCCGTCAATTACGTCGGCTAGGTAATGGTAAGCATCCTAAACCCAATGAATCAGGGTTGAAGTCGCTGTTAATGACTAGCCTTGAAGGAGGTTGGGGGACGCTGCGAACCCGTTTGCGTGCCTAGGCGGAGAGATATAGGCAGCCAACGGCTTGTCGCTACGGCGTTGACGTTGTATCTCTGCGCTTTACACTGCGACACATTGACATTGTTCAATGTAAAGCTGCTGGCGTAAGCTAGTGGCGCTAGCAATTTTCAAGGAGCTTTGTATGCCTGTTCGTCGGATGAATTTAGCGGGCCGCGGTGGTCGTGTGGCCATTGTTGATGGTTTGCGTACCCCTTTTGCACGTATTGCCACTCATTTTAAAGATGTGAATGCCATTGATTTAGGCGCCATGGTGGTTAAAGAGTTAATGAACCGTAACAACCTAAGCCAAGCTGAGGTAGAGCAGCTGGTGTTTGGTATGACGGTGATGATGCCAGAGGCACCTTTTATTGGCCGCGAAATTGCCTTAGCGCTGGGGCTCGATGGACTTGATGCTTATTCTATCACCCGTGCCTGCGCCACTAGCTTCCAAACTGCAGCTAGCTTGGCGGATAACATTGTGGCGGGTTACACCGATATTGGTATTGCTGGGGGCGTGGATTCCACTAGCCATGTTCGCGTTCCCTTGTCTGCTGAATTTAGCGCCACTTTGCGCGATGTGAATTTCGCTAAAACCATAAAAGAAAAAGTGCGCTTGTTAAGTAAGCTAAAACTCAAAGATATGCTTCCTCAAGCCCCTTCTATCACGGAGTATTCTGTGGGTGAAACCATGGGCGAAAGCACCGAGAAAATGGTGAAAAAGTGGGGCATTAGCCGCCAGGAGCAAGATGACATTGCTCATGCTTCTCATACCAACGCCGCCCGTGCTTGGGCGGAAGGTCGCTTAGATAATGAGGTGATGACTGCTTTTTTGCCTGATGGCACGCCAATCAAAGAAGATAACTTAGTGCGTACTCATTCAGAGCGTAGCGGCTATGACAAACTGAAACCCGTGTTTGATCGTGAAACGGGCTCTGTTACTGCTGCTAATAGCAGTCCACTTACGGATGGCGCTGGGGCTTTATTGCTGATGAGTGAGCGTAAGGCAAAGGCACTGGGATATGAGCCGCTAGGTTATATTCGTTCTTATGGATTTGCGGCTAAAACCCCAGCAGATGATTTGCTCATGGGGCCCGTATTAGCGGCGCCCATGGCGTTGATTCGTGCGGGCATTACCATGGACGACCTGGACATTATTGATATGCACGAAGCCTTTGCGGGCCAGATTGCGTGTAACTTGCGAGGCTTTGAAGATGAAGCTTATGTGCAGCAATACACGGGCTTGTCAGCGCCTGGTGCTGTGGATCGCAGCAAACTAAACGTAAATGGCGGTTCCATTGCTTACGGTCACCCATTTGGCGCTACAGGGGCGCGCATTATCAGCCAAACGGTTAATGAGTTAAAACGCCGTGGCGGTGGTTTAGCCCTCACCACTGCTTGTGCGGCGGGTGGTATTGGTGTGGCCATGGTGCTTGAGTCCGAGTAAGCGAAATATGCAGGGCTTCGGCCCTGCAGTGTTTTATAGCTGTAAGAGCCGCTCTTTAAGTTCTTCAGTGAGTGGTTTGCTGCGTTGAGTGTCGTGATCAAAGTGCACTTGCACAGCCTTACCCTTAGCCACGAGTTCCCCCTTCTGATATGCCTCATGGGCCACCACGAAAGATGAGTTGCCAATACTCTCAATGTGCGTTTGTACTTCTACTTCGTGGCCATAAAAGATTTGTGCGACGAAATCCACTTCAGTACGCGCCAAAATTAAATTCATGGTTTGTAAGCTTTCATTCTTATCATAAAAAATTTCAAATAAAGGGCCGCGCGCGGCTTCAAACCAAACATTTAGCACTGTGTTATTAATGTGTCCAAAGGCGTCGGTTTCTGAAAACCGTGGTACAAAGCTCATGGAATACATAGGAAAGCTCCTTTATAAAGTAGTTAATTGCTGTGATGTAGAATTTGTATCGGGCTAGTAACGGCCACTCGGCGCGTGCCAAGCATTCCCACCCCGCAAATGAGCAATGCCCCAGCAAGTGGTAGCAAACATAGCCAAGGGTGTGGTTGCCAAGGAATTTCAAAAGCCCAACGGTAAAGCGCGAAGCTTGTTAGCTCCGTTGCTATCCAAGCCAATATGCCGCTGGCGGCTCCTAAACTGGCGAACTCCATAACATGTAAGCGTTGAATGAAGCTGCGCTTGGTGCCTAGAGAGCGCAGCAAAGCACTTTGCTGGATGCGGCTAGAGAGAGTGGTTTGTATGCCCGCTAGCAGCACCATAAACCCAGCTATGAGCACAAAGATAAGCAGGCTTTCTATCGCCAAGCTAACCTGCGCCATAATGCTTTGCAGCTGTGTTAAAACCGTTTTCACATTGAGTAGGCTCACCGCAGGGTATTTCTGGCGTAGCGCGTGCAATTCTGCAGTGCGACCAGAATTTACATAAAAACTAGCAAGCCAAGTGTGAGGTAGAGCTTCTAGATAACCGGGCGCAAATATAATAAAAAAGTTAGGTTGCACTAGTCCCCAGTCCACGGAGCGAATATTGGCCACTTGGCTTTCAAGGGGCTGTCCGCCTAAATTAAACGTCACTTTGTCGCCAAGTGTGAGTTGCAAACGTTTGGCTAGCTTGTCCTCCACAGAAATAGGAGCAAGCTCACTTTGGCTTGGCCACCACTGGCCGCTGATTATTTGGTTGCCTTGGGGAAGTGTTTGCGTCCAAGTAAGATTGAGGTCTCTTTGCACCGTTCTTTCTGCGGGGGAGTTATCAGGAAGATAGGTTTTGATGGGGATGCCATTCACATGGGTTAAACGCCCCGGCGCCATGGGGTAATAAGGTGATACGTTGCTGCTGATTTGGTTAAGCTGCTGAGCAAAACCCGCTTGCTCGTGGGGCATGATATTAAATGCAAAATGATTCGGTGCATCCTTCGGCAGTTGTTGTTGCCAGTTTTCAAGTAGCTCATTGCGAAGCAACACCACTAAGCTCATGGCTAACATAATTAAAGCAAAAGCAAGAAGTTGGCTAATAGCGAGCAGAGGAGTTTGTAAAAGGTGACCAAGGCTTAAACGCCAACTGAGATGTGATGATAAACGTTGGTTCAGTAGCGCTAGTAAGCCATACACAGCCACACCAAGAAGAAAAGCGGTGGCTAGGCCGCCCGTTAGCAACAACAGAGTGAGCCCAATATTAAGGCTGAGTTGCCACATCGTAAGCGTCAAACCTAATAAAGCTAAAGCGTAAATTATCCAAGCCTGTGTGGGTAAGGGTGCCGCTTCTTGGCGCAAAACATGCATAGGAGGCACACGTCCTAGTGCCAGTAAAGGAGGGAGAGCAAAGCAAAAGAGTATTAATAGGCCGATTCCTACACTAAATAAGCCCGTGCTTAGGGTGGCCTCAGGTATCCATTGGGGTAGCAAGTCTGCCAACATATAAAATAAAGCTTTCTGCGCTCCCCAGCCGATAACAGCCCCAAGGGATGCAGCCAAAGCGCCAACGAGCAATAGTTGCAGCATAAAAAGGCTTAAAGTTTGCCTGCGGGAAAGTCCAAAGCAGCGTAATAATGCTGCTTGCTGCAGGCGATTTTGAGCAAAATGAGTGGCACTTAAGGCAATGCCTACGCTAGCCAAGAGAACCGCCACTAAGCTGGTAAGGTTTAAGTATTGTTGCGCCTTGTTGAGTGTTTGAAATAGTGGTGGGCTCGCATCTTCTAGGGTTTGAACGCGTTGTTGGGGGAGTAACAGAGGGGCCACTTGCTGTTGGTATTTGCTGATAGCGGTGGCGTCGCCAAGCCATAAATAGCGATAAAAAATACGGCTACCTGCTTGTACGGCTTGGGTTGCACTGAGATCGTCTTGGTGGATTAGGGCAAGTGGTTGAAATGCGCCCATACCACTCCCTGCTTGGGCTGGTTCGTGGGATAGAATGCGCGAAGCAGTGAGGTGGGTGGCCCCCACTTCCACTGTGTCGCCAGGCGTTAGTTGCAGGCGATCAAATAAGCTAGCTTCGAGCCAAATATGGCCTGCTTCTAGGGTGTATTTTGTGGTTTCTGATGCTTGTAGGGCGCTTTGGGAGCGCAGTTCTCCCTTTAATGGATAATCCGCGGTTATGGCTTTAATGTTAGCGAGCACCATTTCCTCTTGGCTCGCCAGCATTGTGCTGAATTCCACAGTGTGAGTGCCTGTGAGACCGAGGGAATGAGCCAAAGATAGCTGTTCCTCGGTGGCATCAGCGGTGCCGCTTACGACTAAATCCGCGCCTAGAAACTCGCTTGCCTTGCTCGTCATGGCAAGGTGTAAGCGTTCGGCAAAAAAGCCCACGGTGCTGCTGCTAGCCACGGCAACTAGCAGGGCGAAGAACAGCACAGTAAATGCCCGCGCTTCGCGCCAGCTCTGTTTAATTGCCAGTGTTGCTAAAGTGTTGTAGCTGGTGGTCATTGTATTTTTCCAGCCTCTAAGGAGATTTGTTGTTGGCAACGAGCGGCAAGGTTGGGGTCATGGGTAACAAGCACCAATGTGGTGCCTGCCTCTTTGTTAAGGTCGAATAGCAATTGAGTTACCATATTGCCTGTAGCGTGGTCGAGGTTACCGGTGGGCTCGTCGGCGAACAAAATGCTAGGTTCTGCGGCGAACGCACGGGCAATGGCCACACGCTGCTGCTCACCGCCGGAAAGTTGCGTGGGATAGTGGGTTAAGCGATGGGATAACCCGACGCGCTTTAGTAACTCTGTGGCCTGAATGCGAGCGTTGGGCATTTGCTTTAACTCGATGGGTAGCATGACATTTTCTAGGGCGGTAAGGCTGTTGAGTAATTGGAACGATTGAAAGACAAAACCCACATGCTGCGCACGTACGGCAGCTCTTTCATCTTCATTTAATTGCTCTAACTTTTGTCTAGCTAATAAGATGCTACCGCTACTAGGTGTATCTAACCCAGCTAGCAAACCAAGTAAGGTGGATTTACCTGAGCCGGAGCGGCCGACAATGGCTAAGCTTTCACCTTGGTGCACGGTCAGTGAGATATCCTTAAGAATAGTTAACGCCTCGCCATTGAGAGGAACTGATTTCCCCACACGTTTTGCTACCAAGATAGGTTTTTGCATGGACTACTCAATTAAAAGTTGGTTTTTGAACGTATTTATTAGCGGCTTATTATGCTTGGCTTCTACAGCTTACGCCAACACCTGGCTAGTGTTGGGGGATAGCGTTAGCGCCGCTTATGGCATGCCTCTAGAAGATGGCTGGGTGGCTCTGCTTGAGCAGCGCTTGGTAGACGAAGGCCACAAGGTTAGCATAATCAATGCCTCTATTAGTGGTGATACCACAGCTGGCGGGGTAACTCGCTTGCCGGCTTTGATTGAGGAACATGCACCTAGTTGGGTGTTTATTGAGTTGGGTGGTAATGATGGGTTGCGTGGTTTACCCCTTGGGCAAATGAAAGAAAACTTGCGCACCATGATTCGCTTAAGCCAAGAGCAAGGTGCTCAGGTGGTGTTGTTGGGAATGCGAATTCCGCCGAATTATGGTGAGCGCTACAGCGTAGCATTCCATCACACCTTTCAAGAGCTAGCGGTTGAAGAAGAGGTGTATTTATTGGATTTCTTTTTGCATCAGGTGGGAGGCGAACCCCATTTAATGCAGGAAGATGGTATTCATCCTACGGCTGAGGCACAGCCACAGTTGGTAGAAAACCTGTGGCCACTGGTGCAGAAAATTTTGGCAGAGTGATAATTAACAAGTGAAAACCCTATGCAGCTAGCAGTATTAGATTTTTGGTTTAAAGAAGCGGAGCCCGCCCAGTGGTGGCAAACTGACGCCGAGTTTGATGCACTCATTGCGCGGAAATTTACCAGGCTATTAATTCAGGCGGCCGCAGGAGAGCTATATGCATGGCGAGACACAGCACAAGGCCGCTTGGCTGAAATCATAGTGCTCGATCAGTTTTCCCGTAATGTGTATCGCAACTCACCTAAGGCTTTTGCGCAGGATTCCATGGCTTTAGCCTTATCCCAAGAAGCCGTGCGTGCTGGAGTTTTGGCTGAGCTCGGCAGTGAAGCAGAGCGGGGGTTTTTGCTAATGCCTTATATGCATAGCGAATCTAAGTTGATTCATGAGCTTGCTGTCCCCCTGTTTAAAGAGCATGCATCCGCAAATAACTATGAGTTCGAGTTAAAACATAAGATGATTGTGGATCGGTTTGGCCGCTATCCACACCGTAATGAAATACTAGGGCGTGAGTCTAGCGTTGAGGAAATAGAATTTCTTAAACAGCCAGGATCGTCGTTTTAAGTGCAAAAATAGGGGCCGAGGCTGGCCCCTAGTTGGTGTTTTAGGTTTCTGTGAGCTTAACAGGCTCACCATAATAAATTCGCACTTCATCAAGATAGCTATAGTGGGAGGCCGCTTGCATAAGCTGTTGGGTTAAAGCTTGAGAAGCTTCTGGGCTAACGAAATACTCAAAGGGGAGCAGTAAATCCACTTGTATTTGGCCTGATAAATAGTGCAAATTACAGGTTTGAAGGTATTTTCTGTCTACCAACGTATCCCAGACCTGACTTAGTTCTGCGATCACTCGTCGGCGTAAGGGCAAGTCTAAGTTGGCCAGGTGCTTAGAGTCATCTTCAGGGTCGATATGTACGGTAACATCTGTAACTTCAGTAATGGAGTTAATCAACTTCATGCGCACATATTCGCTGATTTGATGTCCTTCAGAAACACTGATTCGGGGTTTGACCTCCACATGCACATCCACCAAAGCGTTGCCGCCCATGCGCCGAGTGCGCAGCATATGAATATCATCAACGCCCTCTACTTCACTGATAATATTGCGAATAGTTCGGACTTTTTTGGGCTCAAGTGCCGTATCAATAAGTTCTAGCATGGCGCCTTTGCCTTGCTCCCAGCCAATGCGGGCAATCATTACTGCCACCACGATGGAAGCGATGGCATCGAGATAAATAAAGCCGAGTAAACTACCGGCCACTCCCAGTAGTACCACCACTGATGAAATAGCGTCGGAACGGTGGTGCCACGCATTGGCATGTAACAAACCTGATTTAAAACGTTTGGCAGCAGCCATGGTGTAATGGTAAAGCCCTTCGTTAGCCACAATGGAAATGGCAGCGATGGCCATGGCTAGCGGGGTGGGGTGAAGCAAGGTGTCAGCACTTAATAAGCGTTGGCCAGCATCCATGGCAATGCCTAAGGCAGTAACCCCCAGAATCAGAGCTAAAATCACTGTAAACGCGGTTTCGATGCGAGCGTGCCCATAAGGATGGTCTTTGTCAGCAGGCATAGCGGTAAAACGCGCTGCAAACCATACCATGACATCGGTGCTTAAATCGGCTAACGAGTGAATGCCATCGGCAACAAGAGCATGGGATTGGGTAATTATCCCAAAAATAATTTTGATAATGGTGAGAAGTGTATTAACAAGGGCACCCGCAATACTCGTATTGCGCATGGCCCGGGAACGCGCTACCTCTTGTGGCATAACTTAAAACCTTTTTGAACCGCGGTGCGCCATTATGCCACAAGTAGTGGGATTAGTGCGGTGAGCGGTTGCCGAGTTCCGCAGGTGTGCAGCCTTGGTCGGTGCATCCATCGGCATAATCTCTTGGTGGCTCAGAAAGCACGGGGGCTTCTAGCTCATTTTGGCCGATATCATCCACGGGTGTGAATAGCTCGCTAGGTTGTGGTTGCTCTTCAAAGCCATAGGCTTCATCAAGCGTGCCTTGTGCTGCAGGCGCATAATCCAATGGCTGCTGAGGCGTGTTGGGCTGTTGTCCAGGGTAGCCTGGCAGCGTGTCTAAATGCTGTGACATGGCAAGGTCGCGCCCTTCTTGAGTGCATAGGCTGCGCGCCCCTTCCGATAGTTGTTCGTGGACTGCACGATATGACACAGTCAATTGGTTGACCAATTCAGCTGTGCGCAAAAAATGACGGTCTACCTTTTCTTGGTGCTGCTTTAAAGCGATTATGGCTTGGTCACGTTCTTTCTGTAAGTCTTTTGATTTGCGCCGCATGGGTAAAAACACATAGGCTAGCGCGGTCCCACAAACGAGCCCTGCACAAAACAGTAAAATCATTTGCATTGTGGAACTCATGATTAACTCCTCGGAAAGTGCATTCATTAAGAGATGCAATGGCAAATGGGCATCAGCCGACAATTGAATTGCACTGGGCTATTGCACCACAGCTCGCGATGAAGGCCAAGCACGCAAGCAAGTAAATTGTTAGAATTTTTAAGTGTCTATTGATTTGGAGTAAAAATGACAACATTGCAGCGAGAATCCGTGGTTATTCAAGGCCCAGTAGGTGATATAGAGGCTGTTTTAGAATGCGAAGCATCGCCGCCGGCTTTTATTGCGGTTGTATGTCACCCTCATCCGCTGTACCAAGGCACCATGAATAACAAAGTGGTCACCACTTTGCAGCGCACTTATCGGGAATTGGGTGGTGCTGTTGTCAGGTTTAATTATCGTGGTGTGGGTGGTAGTCATGGCAGCTATGGCGGTGGTGACGGTGAGGCAGAAGACCTTTTAGCCGTAGTGGCATGGTTGCGCGAGCGCTATCCCAGCTTGCCATTACGCTTAGCGGGGTTTTCTTTCGGTACCTATGTGGCCGCTTCTGGCGCTTGCCAATTGGCAGTATTGGGGCGGGGCGCTGAACACGTGCTGTTGGTGGCGCCAAGTGTGGAAAACTTTGATTTTTCTTCGTTTACCCAAACCGATTGCCCGGTGTTGGTCATCCAAGGGGAGCAGGACGATATTGTTTCACCGCGAGCGGTTTATCAATGGGTGGCACAAAGCCCATTAATGCCCGCTGTGCTGCGGATAGAAGCAGGGCATTTCTTTCATGGCAAATTAGTGGAGCTGCAGGCGCTTATTCAATTAAGCCGCCATCCCTAGTGAAAGCACCATGGCTGGCGAGGTTTGCCAAAATCCTTTTAGATGGCTACATTGAGCCACCGCCAATCTAGCCACCTGAAATTTGTACGGATTTATGCACACACCTTTAGCGCGTTATCAAGCGGATTTAAAACGACCTGACTTCCATCACGATGCGGCCCAAGAAGCAGCAGTGCGGCACCTTCATGAAATTTACCAACAGCTCACCGCGCCGATACCCAAAAAAGGGTGGTTTAGACGTCGTGAAGAACGCCCTAAAATCAAGGGCCTTTATATGTGGGGTGGAGTGGGGCGAGGCAAAACCTATCTGATGGATGTGTTTTTTGAATCCTTGCCGTTCGCGGCCAAGCAACGTATGCACTTTCACCGCTTTATGCGCTATATCCATGGCGAAATGAAAGCGCGTCAAGGCGAAAAAGACCCTTTAGTGGCTATTGCGAAAGAGTTTTCGCGCACCACACGGGTACTGTGTTTTGATGAGTTTTTTGTCACCGATATTACCGATGCCATGATTTTGGCAGGCCTGCTTGAAACCTTGTTTGAAGAGGGGGTGGTATTGGTGGCAACCTCGAACATTGTGCCTGACAACCTTTATTATAATGGCCTGCAGCGCGCGCGCTTTTTGCCAGCCATAGCGCTTTTAAAGGAAAATACCACCATATTGAATGTGGATGGCGGTACGGATTATCGTTTGCGTTTGTTGGAGCAAGCGGAGCTGTTTCATTATCCTTTGGATGATGCGGCTGATGTTTTTCTGGCGGAGCGCTTTAACACGCTAAATAGTTATCCAGAGCGCGTGCGAGAGGCGGCTAAGCTATCCATTGAAAATCGTTTGATTCAATCAGTACGCACAGCACCAGGTATTGGTTGGTTTGAGTTTTTGGCTTTGTGTGATGGTCCACGCAGTCAAAACGACTACATTGAGCTAGCGACAGAATTCCACACCGTGCTATTGGCCAATGTACCGCAAATGGACGGTCATATGGATGACCAGTGCCGCCGTTTTATTAATCTGGTGGACGAGCTCTATGACCGCAGCGTTAAGCTAATTATCACAGCGGCAGTGGGAATTGATGAATTATATCAAGACGGGCGGCTCGAATTTGAGTTCGCTCGCACTCGAAGCCGCCTTTTAGAAATGCAGTCCACGGAGTTTTTAGCGCGGGAGCATAAGGTGGACTAACTCACCTTTATGAGGCTTGGATCGAGGGTGTAAAGCAGGGCTTTGATGAGCTTTACTACCTCTTTGCGTTGGCGAGGGTCGATGCTCAACACAGGTGCCACCAGCTGTAAACGTTCGATTTCATGGTTGATCTGTCCGCGCAGCAACTCAAGATTCTGTACTTTATCTGCATGAGTGATGCCAACCGCGAAGCCTCCCGCTTGGAGTAGTTGCCTAAAGGCTTGGGTAAAAACAGTTAAATCCTCTAAAAGATTAGATCGGCGTCCATCTAACAATAAAAGCAATCCTATGCTGTTCCTCGCGGCAATATCCCACATAAAATCAAAATGTTGATGCCCAGGTGTGCCGTAAAGCTGCAAGTTGGTTTTATCATCGAGATGAATAACGCCAAAATCTAGCGCCACAGTGGTGTGGCGCTTGTCAGCATCTTTGTTGTTGCCACTGATGAGCGCTTCAGTGCTAATGATTGGCTCGTCGGACAGTGCTCTAATTGCTGTAGTTTTGCCTGAGCCCACAGGCCCCGCAAAAACAAGTCGTCGTTGTTCTTTCATGGTTACTCCGCTGTTAATCGTTTAAGCATGCGTTGTAATAGCTCACGAACCGCATTTTGAGGCGGCTGAGAGATTGTTTCTGCTTGTTGTTTCAGTAGGCCTAAAGAATTTGCTGCGCTTAAAAAAGAGTACACGTAGGGAAGGGGGACATTTTGTTTTTCGGCAATATTCTTCGGCATACAGCTATTGCGCGCCAAACAGGCGGCTAATTTGAGGGCATGGGGAAACTCATTGAGTAAGTTAAAATTTGGCCATTGAGTCAAAGTAAAAGCTTGCTTAGGAGTAATTTGTTGTTGCAAGCGGCCGCGAGAAGTCCAGAGGCTTAATTGCCACAAAAAAGTTTGCCAATGAACTTTTGTTTCTAATGGGGGAACAGGATGGTTAAAGGGGGCAAATTCAAAAACTGCTTTTTCTTGGCTAAGATTAATTAAGCTTAGCGCGCGTAAAAATCGTGGCTTAATATCGGTAACAATGCTGTGGCAATCAGGCAGAATATATAAATCGCCAGGCAATGGGGCGCCTTGTAAGTGGCCGATAAGTTTTTGGGCTGTATGCCTTTTCTTTGTTTTTAAAATTGCGTTTTTTAGTTTTCCTTCTAAATAATCATTTACTTGATAACTACTATTAGCGGTGGTCAGATGAAATGATAGCTCATTGGTTGAGCTGTATTTTTGTTGGGTGGGTTCTGCGCCATTTTTTAGCATCGCAGAAATATGCGAGCGCTTTGTATCGATTAGCGTGCTCGATGAGGGCTGCTGAGTTGTGCCATGTGGGTTTAATGAGGCTAGGAGAGACTTCAGTGCATGAAGATTAACGGGTTTTGCTAACCAGTAAGGACCTTTTTGTTCTTTAGGTGTTAACGATACAGTGATAGCAGGCGTTTGCGGAAAGTTTCGACGAAACACTTTCCAGTTCTCCTCCGCTTGGGGCGCGTCAAGGTCCACAATGGCCACATCAATGGGGGCTTGGTCCACTAGCGTGAATGCTTGGAAATTTGGTTGCTTAAATAATTGAGCAAACAGTGTCTGCTGGCGATGAGGAAATCCCACCAACATAACTTTTGCTGCGGTATGGTGATTGCGCATCGGTTTTCTCTTTATATTGTTATTATATCTAGATCTAATGTTTGTCCGAAAATCGATGCTACTGTTATTGTGTTTTGTTTCCTTGATTTGGCTCAGGTAGTTTACAACTAAAGTGCGAGGCAGTATGGCTTGCCGAGCATGCTGTTACTTGCAAGTGCTATGACTTCACTAGCGATTGGTATAACTCTGAGAGTGTTGCGGGGGGTGCCATACCGAGCTCTTGCTCAAAACGCTGGCTCAGCAATGTGTAATGCTGATGTATGGCTTGTTGGTTACCGAGCATGGACTCACAGCGCAGTACGCCACACCACAGGGAGGTGCTCAAGGGCACTTGTTCTAAGGCTTTCTGGTAGACGCTTAGTGCCTCACGTGGATCTGTTGGTTCCAGGCGCTGAGCATATTCTGTGGCTATATTTTCATAGGCTGAAGAAATTTTTAAGCGCCAAATGTCAGCCTCCACTTCTTCCATGCCTGGTAGGTGCGCCTCCCCTTGGTACAGCTCTAGGGCTTGGCTTAAAGCGCTGTTAGAGAGTGTTTTTGCTCGTGTGCTCAATGTCTGTAGTTGCCAAGCGTCCACTTGTACTAGATGGGGGTTAAATCGGGTTCGTCCTTCTTCGTTTAAAATAGCTTTAGGCTCTTTAAATAGGTTTTTGCGTAAGCGGTGCAAGCCTACGTATAAGCTATTGAGGGCGTTTTCTGGTTCGCTATCCGGCCAAATAGTCCGCGCCAACGTTTCTTGTGAAATACCATTGGGGCCAGCTGCAATTAGGTGGCTCAATAGTTTGCTCGTGCCCTGCTTGCCGCCAGGAAGGGGTTGTGTTGATTGGTCCTGTGCAAGCAATACAAAACGACCTAAAACATTGATGGTGGCATGCCAAGGCCAGTGTTGTTGTAATGCAGCCATAGAAGGTGGTGCTAACTTACGCGCTTTAATATGCCATAGAGCGTAGGCATTATTGGGGGCCTCTTTTAAAATCAACCCACACATATGGGATAGATCTTTATTGTTAATAAAAATAGGGAAAAATAAACGTTGGCGCTCTCCCGCAGCAAAAGCTAACCGTAAATAAGGAAGGGCGCGCTGTGGTTGGCCACGGTAAAGGGGGATTTTGGCGAGGTTCAAATACAAACCGATATTTAAAAAGTCGCTGCCAAAACCGTGCTGCTGATGTCTTGCCTCTCTTGCCATCAACAGTGCTTCTGTGAAGAAGCCATTTTCGGCCAATAAGCCAGCATAGATGCCGCGAAACAGCGCAGAAATTGCAATAGAGCCGTGCTTGTCTGCTACTGCCACAGCTTCCTTGGCGTGGTCTAGGGCGGCAGAGCGCTCGTTATTTACCCAAGCTTGAGCCGATAGAAAATGTGCCTGAAAAGTATCGTAAAAAGGACGGTGCGTTTTGGGTTCGGTGCGCATAAACCAAGCCACCCATTCATTCATTGCGGCGGCGTTATTAAAGGCGAGAGCGCAGTGCACGGCGGGAACGGCATCATCCCAAGTGCCAATACCGTAGTTTCGAATGAGATCCCGACCGATTTCAGCCTCTTGAAAACAAGTGGCGGCATCAGCTTCGAATAAAAAAGCCCAGAGAGCTGTGAAGGTTTTCCATAAACACTGCGCCAAGGGTGAAGAGCGTTGAATAACCTCCTGTTGATTTTCCATAATGGCCATGATGCGGCTAGCACCCGCGCGGCGACCAAATTGCCAAGTATTAAGGTACATAAGTTGGCTAGCTAGCATAACCCTTTCAGAATCAGCCATGCTGTTACAGGATAGCGCGGCAATAGCTTCCCGCTCCCAATCTTGTAGAGAAGGGTCTAGTGGGCGCCCATAAGAGATAGCGGTAACAATCCCTCTTAGCACGGCATGCCACAGTGGTAGTGGGAGATGCTCGCGAAAAACAGTTTCAAAACGCTCAAACTCTGCGATCCATCGCTCATACAAGGAAACATGAGCCCACTCAAGCCAAATACTGTCCACGATGCCGCTCCAGGCAATAGCCAAGTGAACATAATCCTCTGTCTGGCTGAGTTCTTCCCAGGCACTGCTCATAAGCTCTCGCGCCGCAGAGGTGTTTATCAAGGTTAAGCAAATACCCTCCCACAGGCGCAGATGGGCCTTGGTGCGGCGAATGGATTCAGGGATGGCGGCAAGGAGGCTATAAAGCTTGTCACCACGCCCCGAGTGTAGAAGATCTAATGCGATGTGATTAATACCCGTAGCTAGAGCCTCCCAGTTTTTTTGCTTTATCAGCAAGGGGGCGGCGAGTTCCCAAAATCCTTCTTGCCATAAGCTGGTGGCCCACGCATCTATAATGGCGCTCTGCTGCTCTTTAGGATCTTCTTGTTGGAATTGGCGGCGTAGAAAGTCTTTAAATAAATCATGAAAACGGTAATGGCGGCCACCCCCAGTGCTGGGTGCAATAAAAATAAAAGCATGTTCTTGGGCGAGTTTAGCTAAACGCTTGTGGGCATCTTTTATGTCAGTGGCAGCATTAACGCAGGCTTCTGGTATCAGGCTTGGCTGGGAACAATAGCGCAGTACTTGCTTATCTTTGCTTGTCAGGGGTAAATAAATTTCATGCAAGAACCAATCATCTAAACTTAAATCTTGGCGCAGGTTGTCCGGTAGAGAAGTGGTGCGCTGCCAGTGCTCTAGCAACAGCATAAGCGCTACGGCCCAACCGCCCACCATGGCATCAATTTGCGGCAATAACCGCGCTAGTTTTTGCTGAGGAAGCCCTTGTTGCGTTAGGAGTTCAGTGGATTCTTCTAAGCTAAAAGCGAGCTGGTTTTCATCGATAAAAGCGAGCTTGCCGCGGCTACGGAGCTTTATCCATGGCGGAGCGGGTTCATGGCGGCTAGCAATTAAAGTTTGCACCTTGCCGTCTAGTTCTTGGGCGAAAAGGGCTATAAGAGGTTGCAAGGGATCTTTTGCAGCCACATGGTGTAAATCATCTAATAAAAGTATGGCGTCATAATTAACGCAGTTGGCAAAAAGCTCAGCAAATTGGCGCACAAAGGTGGCTGAGGATGCACTGTATTCTGGGCTGAATATGGGTAGCTGAGAGGCCGCCTTTCCCACAGAGCGAATAGTTTCTTGGCGTAATTTAAAGAAGAACTCCCCTGCTGACATGCCTGCTTCTGGTATAAGGAGCCAAATGAGAGGCTTGTTTTGGGATGCGGCGTAACTTACAGCGAGCGTGGTTTTTCCATAGCCCCCAGCTGCCACAATCCAGGTAGCGGCTTTATCCTGGAAATGATTGAGTTGCGCAAATAAACGTGGTCTGGCAAGTGCTTTAGTGTTTGCCTGCGTGTTAGAAAAAGTAGTGAAGTTTGCTCCCAATGCCATGCTAGTGCCCCGTATTTTATGCTTCGGTTTTAGGCCTGCATACTGTTTGTGTTAATTATTCAAAGGTGAAAATTAAGTAATAAGGAATTAGAAACGCTATTAGGCTGCCCAAGACATAAAGCATGTTCAAGTGTTATTTGGCTTTTTTGCTAACGACCCCTCATTTATATTGACGGCCTTTATTTACCACGAGAGATAATATCGATTTTGGTAAAAAGTGCTTACTTTTTTATAGGTTAAAAGAGTTAAGCCGTTCATCAAAATAGTCACCATTCCTTATAGGCAAGCCAGAATGCTCCCCTTCATAATATAAACAGTTAATAAAACAATAACATAAAGTGCTCGCATGAGGGAGTTATAACAATGAAGATAAAAATGCAGTTACTCATTGCCGCTATGGGCACTCTGGTGCCAATAATGGCTTTCAGCGCCAACCCAAGTGTTGCACCGTTTGGCTATTTCGGGATTGAAGGTTCTTATTACGATATCCAAAAAGGAAAAAACCCAGATGGTGATGTACATAATTTTTGGCAGCCCGCCGTACATCTAGGGTGGCGTATTAACCACAAGTTTTCCTTGCAAGCGCAATACGGTTACGGCGAAACCGAAATGCGCCATTTTGATGAAGACATAAAAGACCATCAAGCTTTGCTAGGTGGTCGCTTGCATAGTGTTTATGACCTGTTCTGGGATTTTTACCCTTATGCAGGGTTAGGTTATCAATACCACCAAATGAAGCCTGATAATTTCAAAAAATCACAAACAGACGCCGGGTTTGGTGAAATAGGCTTACAGCGCATGCTCGGCAAGCATTTAATGCTAGATGTGGGGTATCGCCACATTATCACGCTAGACAAAGACCGTTTTGCTGATCGTCAGCCTTATATGGCTGTCAATTTGTTGTTTGGGCAGAAAAAACCTAAGCAGATAGTAGAGGTGGAAGAGCCAATTATTTTACCAGAGCCCAAGTGCAAAGACGTACCTGCGGGCGCACGTCTTGATGCAGATGGTTGCCCAGTGATGCTAACCCAAGAAATGTACATCACGCTTCATATGGAATTTGAGTTTAATAAAACCACTGTGCTCGAAGAGTATTACCCCGATATCGGCGAAATCGCTGAAAAAATGGTGGAGTATCCCGATAGCACCCTCCTTTTAGAAGGCCACACAGACAATATTGGGTTGGATTCCTACAACCAAGACCTCTCTCGCAGTCGAGCAGAAGCTGTAATGCAAGTGCTCGTTACGGAGTTCGGTATCGATCCCTCGCGTATACGCACGACAGGCATGGGCGCTTCCCAACCTATCGCTGATAACAGCACAGAGGAAGGCCGTGCGCAAAACAGGCGGGTAGAAGCCACGATTTCTGGGAAGAAAGACGTCATTGAGATGCTTAAATAATTCTGTGGTGTTGATGCCATAACAAGGAGAATAATGATGAGAAACTCAACTTTTTATGCGGTATCCCTATTGGCAACCACAGCCTTGCTCGTTACTGGGTGTAAAGAATTGGGCGGTGGTCATGGAGGAAGCTCAGATAGCTTGCGCATTGAGGTGCCAGTGGAAGCAGGGCCATCCCCAGACGCAAGCTGGTGTCAAGATGAAGAACAGTTTTTTGGGTTGCAGTGGTCTCAAGTGTATCCGCAAGATGGGCGCGATGATGTGGCCACGGGTGCTTATATATTGGCGCGCTTTACCCATGAGCCCGATGCCCAAAGCTTACATAATGCCACCTTTGGTTTAGAAACAACGGCAGAGCCCCAAGAGGCGGTGGTGCTAACGCCTACAGTGAATGGCCAAGATGTGAGCTTTCAGCCAGCTGAGCCGCATTTGTTAGCTAACACTGGGTATCGCTTTTACATGGAGGCTAATGGTGAAAGCGGTATTGCGGCGGCTGA
Source organism: Alcanivoracaceae bacterium (assembly GCA_027324795.1). GTDB lineage: Bacteria > Pseudomonadota > Gammaproteobacteria > Pseudomonadales > Alcanivoracaceae > CALEAR01. Next base: position 33,163 of record DAHVSB010000006.1, on the reverse strand, counting down.
GTGTGAAGGCAGTGCTAGCGGTTCTAAATACCTGGTGTTTTTAGATGAAGCAGGAGAGCCACTGGTGGATGAAAATGGTGATCCTGTTACTGAGCAAGAAAATCAATTTACCACGGGCGAAGATAATTATTTAGAAATAGCCTACACAGTGCCGCAGAATGGCGACGACGGCGTGGCGTTAAACGTGGAACCCGTGGTGGTGTTTAACCAACCCATTGATACGAACAGTCTTGTTTGTGGAGGTGAGGGCGCTAATGTAACTTTAAAGCGCGAGCCCAAGAGCCCGTTAGTAGAAACACAATATGAACAACTTAACTGTGAGGTAACCGAGGATGGCACTAAGGTAACTGTAACGCCCGCGGAGCCGCTTAAGCCTAGCAGCACCTATGAACTAGTGATTGATAGTGAAGGTGTCGCAGCTGCCGATGAAGTGGCAGATCCCATGGATGACAGAGAGGTGGTGACGTTTGAGACCCTCGCTAACTTAGCCGTGGTGAGCACCACACCCGAAGCAGGTGCTCAAAATGTGCTACCAAGTATTACTCCTGCAGTTGAGTTTAATCAGCCTGTGGTGATGGGTGACGAGTGCGCCATTCACCTAGTGAAGCTTGATGCAGATGGTGTGGAAACGCCAGTGGCAGGCGAATGTGAGTTGTCAGAGGAGGGTAACGAGATTCAGTTTAACCCTAACGAGCCTCTCGACGAAGGGGATTATCGACTGGTGGTGGACGCTGATAGGGTTACCGCGGAAGCTGATGACTCCATGGCTTTGGATAACTCCATAGAACTTGAGTTCAATGTAGGCGATGGTAGCCTGGCGGTTGTGCATACGGACCCCGAGGACGGTGATCAAGACGTGAGTGCCGACGTTGCCCCTGTGATTACATTTAACCAACCTGTGGAGTTTGATCAGTGTCCATTAACACTCAACGCATTGGATGCCGATGGTAATGGAGAAGTAGTTAACGGTAGTTGTGAGCGCGAAGGAGACGATACCATTCGCTTTATCCCTGAGTCTCCACTGGCTGAAGGGCGTCATCATGAAATCACCGTAGCTAGCAACGATGTTAAGCCTGCAGATGAAAATGCTGATCCCATGGCTTCCGATGCCACCATTGCATTCCGCATTAATGGTGAGGGCCCTATAGATGTGGTTAATTGTGCGAGTAACGTATCTGGCTTATGTATCCTTGGCGGAGAAGGCAATAATGAAGGGTTAGTGGATTTATTACTCGATGATGAAAACGGTCCTTTAGCACCGTTAGCAGGTCAGATTGGCGGCAAAGAAAAACTAGCCAATGCGCTAGAAACCTTGCTTGAAAACGATGATGGCGAATTAACTACGCTGCTAGAGAATCTTTTCTTAGAGGGCAACCTTCAAAAGGGATTGGAGCAGCTGTTGATTAGTGATCAAGGTTTGCAGTCCATCTTGCCTGAGTTATTGCTGGGCGATGGCGAAGGCAATGCAGGCTTAGAAAAGTTGCTAGCCGGAGAGGATGGTGCAAGAGGCTTGTTAGAGGCTTTATTAATACCTGCTGATGAAAGCAGCGGTGAGTGCGCTTCAGCATTAGGGAATGTATGTTTAGTTGCCCCTGAGGGTGGTGATAAAAAAGGTGTATTAGACCTACTGCTCGGCGACGATAGTGAGTTAGGGAATCAGGGGTTGAGTACCCAAGCATTAGTGGATGCGTTAAGTACCACCCTAGGTGAAAACCCAGATTTAGGACAAACAGTGGCGGGCTTGTTTATGGATGGAAATCTACAAGCAGGTCTTGAGGAACTGTTCCTAGGAGATGATGAGAAGGGGCCAGCGTTACTGACAACGTTAGAAAACTTAGGCACAGGCATTGTAGAGGGGCTTTGCAACGTACTCGGTGGTTTGCTTGGTTTGGGAACCTGTAGCTAACTCATCGCGTAAGTTAAGGGTAAAAGCTCTCAAGGCATTAGTCTTGGGAGCTTTTTTATTGCGCCATATTAGCGTTGGGAAAAAAGCTGTTGCGGCAACCTTGTTCTCAATCAATTTTCCCTGCCATATTTCCACCTTCTTATACAGAATTCGTTATGCTTTGTCTCATCATGTGAGGAGGAGAAACAGAGCCATGTTGCAGTTTGATCGTAACCTGTTGCGTAAATACGATGTGCGCGGCCCGCGTTATACGTCATACCCTACGGCGCCACAATTTTCTGAGGAATTTGGTGCACTGGAATATGCCCAGGTGGCGGCGCAAGTAGGGAAAAAAGAGGCGCCGCTTTCCTTGTATGTGCACATCCCCTTTTGCAATACCATTTGTTTTTATTGCGGCTGCAACAAGGTGATTACCGCTAATTACAAGCGTGCAGAAAGCTACTTAGATTTTCTTGAAATAGAAATGGAGATGCAGGCCAAATGGTTTGGCGGGCGAGAAGTGACGCAACTGCATTTTGGTGGCGGTACGCCCACTTACCTCAATGAAGCAGATTTACGCAGGGTGATGGGAGATTTACGCAAACACTTTCGTTTAAGCGATGCGCCTGAGCGGGAGTTTTCTATTGAGATAGATCCGCGCACTGTTACCGATGAGAAGCTTGCTGTGCTCAAAGAGCTCGGTTTTAACCGCATGAGCTTGGGTGTGCAGGATTTTGATCCAGAGGTACAACAAGCCGTTAACCGTATTCAATCGGTGGAGCAAACCCAAGCGGTACTAACAACAGGGCGCAAACTCGGGTTTAGATCCACTAATGTGGATTTGATTTATGGCCTGCCTAAGCAAACCGTAGAGAGCTTTGCGCAAACATTAGACACTGTGATTGCCATGCGACCTGAGCGTTTAGCTGTGTACAGTTACGCTCACATGCCACAGTTGTTTAAAACGCAAAAACAAATCAATGAAGCGGATTTGCCTGACAGCGAAGAAAAGCTTCAACTGCTTGAGCTCACCATCGATGCCTTCACCGAGGCGGGCTATGAATATATCGGCATGGATCACTTTGCTTTGCCTGAGGATGAGCTGGCCATTGCCTTAAAAGAGGGTACCTTGCAGCGTAACTTTCAAGGGTATTCCACTTACGCAGAGCTCGATATGTTGGCCTTGGGTGTGTCTGCTATTGGTTACTTAGATACCACTTATGCACAACACACGCGGGATATTTTTGCCTACCAAGAAGCCTTGGGTGAAGGGCGATTGCCAGTGATGCGTGGTTTTACCTTGACCGAAGAAGACAAGCTTCGTCGCCGTGTGATCCAAGATATTATGTGCCAAGGGGTCTTAGACTTTGCCCAAATAGAGGCAGAATTTGGTATTAAAGTGGGTGAATATTTTGCCGCAGAGCTAGAGAATGTCACCGAGCTGGTGGCGGACGGATTAATTTTGCTTGGCACTGATCAGCTAAAAGTGACCCCTAAAGGGCGTTTGTTCCTGCGCAACATTGCCATGGTGTTTGATGAATATATTACGGTGGCGGGGCCGGAGCGTTATTCCAGAGCCATTTAACTGAATAAGAGCAATAAAAAACCCCAGCTAAAAAGCTGGGGTTTTTGTTTGAGCGGGATAACAAGCGTTACACGCGCTCAATCACAGTGGCAATACCTTGCCCTAAACCGATACACATGGTGGCAAGGCCAAGAGTGGCATCTTTACCTTCCATAATGTTCAGTAGGGTACCGGTAATACGCGCACCAGAGCAGCCTAGTGGGTGACCTAGGGCAATGGCGCCACCGTTAAGGTTTACTTTCTGCTCAACCACATCAAGGAGCTTGAGGTCTTTCAGCACAGGCAAGGACTGCGCCGCAAAGGCTTCGTTGAGCTCAACAATATCGATGTCTTCGATGGTTAAGCCGGCACGCTTGAGTGCCTTTTGGGTGGCTGGCACAGGGCCGTAACCCATAATGGCAGCATCACAACCAGCCACCGCCATGGAGCGGATCTTAGCGCGTGGCTTAAGCCCTAGGGCCTGTGCACGCTCAGCGCTCATTACCAACATGGCAGAGGCACCATCGGATAACGCAGAAGAGGTGGCCGCTGTTACGGTACCGCTGCGTGGATCGAATACAGGGCGTAGCTTGGCGAGATCTTCAAGGTTGGTGTTAGGACGAATCACTTCGTCGATTTCACACAATACCTTGAAGCCATCTGCGTTGTGGCCTTCGATGGGAACGATTTCGTTTTTCCAGCGGCCTTCTTGGGTGGCTTCCCAAGCTTTAGCGTGGGAACGCACCGCAAATTCATCTTGCTGCTCACGGCTGATACCGTGCATGCGGCCAAGCATTTCTGCGGTAAGGCCCATCATGTTAGAGGCTTTAGCGGTGAACTTAGAGGCTTCAGGGTTTAAATCTACACCGTGATCCATGGCCACGTGACCCATGTGCTCCACACCACCAATCACAAACACATCACCGTTGCCGGTCATAATAGCTTGTGCCGCCGTGTGCAGCGCCTGCATGGAAGAGCCACACAGGCGGTTAACGGTTTGGCCAGCCACAGCGCGTGGCATGTTGGCAAGTAACGCGATATTACGAGCAATGTTCATACCTTGCTCAAGGGTTTGGTTAACACAACCCCAAATCACATCTTCTGTTTCAGCGGGATCCCATTCAGGGTTACGCTGCATAAGCGCTTCCACCAATAGGGCAGAGAGCTTTTCAGCGCGAACATTGCGGAACATACCGTTGCGTGAGCGGCCCATGGGCGTACGGACGGCGTCCACAATCACAACATCTCTTGGATTAAGACTCATTTGAATAATCTCCTAATGTCCGATTAGCCGAAGAAGCTTTCGTCTTTGGCAGCCATGTCGCGCAACATTTGTGGCGCTTCGTAAATACCACCTAAGTGGGCGTATTTATCGCATAGCTCGACGAAGGCTTTTACGCCAATGGAATCAATGTAACGTAAGGGGCCGCCGCGGAATGGAGGGAAGCCAATGCCGTAAATCATGGCCATATCAGCTTCTGCAGCAGAGCCTACAATGTTATCTTCGAGGCAACGAACAGTTTCGGTGCACATGGGGATCATGAGACGTGCGATGATTTCTTCTTCATCAAACTCTTTACGCTCACCCACGTGGCCAGCCAGTAGCTCATAGGTGGTTTCATCAACCACTTTTTGCTTACGGCCGCGCTTGTCGAGCTCGTACTTGTAGAAGCCCTTATCGTTCTTCTGACCGTAACGCTCGTTTTCGTACATTACGGTGGTGGCGTCTTTAAAGCCGTACTGCATACGCTCGGGGAAGCCTTCAGCCATTACTGCTGCAGCGTGAACGCCGGTATCAATACCCACCACGTCGAGCAAGTAAGCAGGGCCCATGGGCCAACCGAACTTTTCCATTACCTTATCAACGGCTTGGAAATCAGCGCCATCACGTAGCAAGATGCCGAAACCGCCGAAGTAGGGGAACAATACGCGGTTTACTAGGAAACCGGGGCAGTCGTTCACCACTACCGGGTTTTTACCCATGTCTTGGGCGTATTTTACGAGAGTAGCAACGGTTTCATCAGAGGTTTTTTCGCCGCGGATAATTTCCACCAAGGGCATCATATGCACAGGGTTAAAGAAGTGCATACCGGCGAAGTTTTCAGGCTTTTTCACCGCTTCCGCTAAGCGGTTAATGGAAATAGTAGAGGTGTTGGAAGCTAATACCGCGCCATCTTTTAGCTCGGCTTCGGTTTCAGCAAGAACGGCTTTTTTCACCTTCTCGTTTTCCACCACGGCTTCTACTACTACGTCCACGTTACCGAAGTCGCCGTAGTTAAGGGTGGGGCGAATGGAAGAGAGGGTTTTGGCCATTTTGGCACCATCAATGCGCTTGCGCTTCAGCTGACGCTCAAGCAAGCCGCTAGCTTCTTTCATGCCGAGCTCAAGTGCACTGTCGGCAATGTCTTTCATAATGATGGGGGTGCCTTTGGAAGCGCTTTGGTAAGCGATACCACCACCCATGATACCAGCACCAAGCACCGCGGCTTGCTTCACTTCGGCGGCGCCTTTCTTAATGTGGGCACCATTGGCACGTTTTACGGCTTGGTCTGCTAAGAAGAGGCCAACAAGAGCAGTGGCTTGTGGGGTCTTAGCTACTTTAGCAAAGCCTTTGGCTTCCACTTCTAGAGCTTGATCGCGGTTCATGCCAGCGTGCTGCTGCATGGTGTTGATGGCTGCCATGGGTGCTGGGTAGTTGCGACCCGCCTGCTGGGCCACCATAGCACCAGAAGTTTGGAATGCCATCATGTTTTCGAGGGGTGGCAATTTAAGCGGCTCAAGCTTTTCTTGGCGCTTAGCAAGGTGATCAATTTTGCCTTCGAGGCACTCTTTTACTAACGCAATGGCAGCATCTTTTAACTGCTCAGGCGCTACAACGGCATCAGCAACGCCATCTTTTAGAGCGCGTTCAGCTTTGTGCTGGCCGCCTGCGGCGATCCACTCAGCAGCGTTATCCACACCAATGAGGCGAGGTAAACGTACGGTGCCGCCGAAGCCGGGGAATAAACCAAGCTTCACTTCAGGGAGGCCCACTTGTGCTTTGGTGCTTAATACGCGGAAATCACAAGATAGCGCCATTTCAAGACCACCGCCTAGAGCGATGCCGTTCACCGCACACACTGTGGGTACGGGCAAGTCTTCAAAGGCATTAAATACCTTGTTAGCGCTTAAGCACCATTGGGCAATTTCTTCCTCGGGCAGCTTAAACATATCGGTGAATTCGGTGATGTCGGCGCCCACGATAAACACGCTCTTGCCAGAGGTAACGATTACCCCTTTGACATCTTGGTTTGCTTTAATGGCGTCGACGGCTTTGCCAAAATCTTCTAAAGTGCCGCGATCAAATTTATTGACGGATTCGCCCTGAAGATCAAACTTCAACTCGGCGATGCCATCGTCAAGCAGCTCAACGCTGACGGACGGGCCAGAGTAGATCATAGTGATGCTCTCCAAATGGTATCGGAACGGTTGGCACTAGGTGCCCCGTGAAACACAGACAGCCAACTCTAAATAGAGTTCGGCGGCCTAAAACGCTGGGGTTTTCCCCATGGCTAGATAAAGCCTAAATATGCGAGGCCTTAGTATAGGCAAAATACGCAAGAGTTTGACCCTTTTCTGTTATATCTTTGTGACTGTTTGGTCTAAATTGTGCAGGGTTGCTTGAATTTTGGCCACTTTGCTGCCTTATACCATGTTAAGTACCTTGCCTTCCTGGTTCTTGAGCGTGACTTCAAGTTGGTTGAAAGCAATGTTTAAATTGCGCTCGCGAGCTAGCTCCATAATATTGCGGTTTAATTCATCGATGGCGCGAGAGCGATCGGATAAGGTTTTGACATGCACTCTCAGTGTGTGCTCTAAGGTGCTGTCTTGAAAGTTAGTAAATAGAGCCGCGGGTGCTGGGTCTTTAAGCACTCTAGGATTGTTGTTGGCGGCATCAAGCAGCAATTGCTTGGTGGCCACAAGATCAGCGTCATAATCAAAGCCCACGGTAATACTAATGCGGGTGGTGGTGTCGGTAAGTGTCCAGTTGGTGAAGCGATCGGTGACAAAAGCTTTGTTGGGTAAGATGACTTCGCGTTTGTCGTTGTCGCGAATGGTTGTGGCACGGATACGAATACGTGTCACTGTCCCTGTGTAGGTGCCAATGCTGACGTAATCGCCCACGCGAACGGGGCGTTCAAATAATAAAATAATGCCAGAGACAAAGTTGGCAAAAATCTCTTGTAGCCCAAAGCCTAGCCCAAAGCCCAGCGCTGCTACTAACCATTGCAACTTATCCCAAGACACCCCTATCACTGCAAGCGCCCACACAATGCCAGTGGCGGTGAGCACATAGGTGAGCAAGGCGGTAATGGTGTAGCTGCTCCCAGGCTTTAAAGCCAAGCGTGAGAGCAGGGTTACCGCCACAAGGGCAGGTAGGTTGCGAGCCATAACAAGGCTTACCGCTAAAATAAGACCAGCACCGAGCGCATGCCCTAGCGTGGTGGCGTCGCCTCCGCTGCTTTGCCAAAGGGTAATGCGGTTTAGGTAGGAGAGTGTGCCAATGATGTCGGCCCAAAGGTAATACAACACCAGCGAGGCTGCTAGCACAGCCATCCAACGGATTAACTGCAACGCTTGCTCATTGAGACGATAAAGATCCACTTCCAAGGCATCTTCTTCGGCGCTGCTGTGGTTATCTAGCACATCGCCTTTTTGCTCGTGGTACTGACGGCGCAATACCGCCCGATGATGGGCCAGTTGGCGAGCTAGTACAGTGATGGTGCGCAAAGCCATTTGGTACAACACTATGCTGAGCCAAATCACAGCGGCCGAGCTTAGGGAGCGCTGCATCAGAGTAATGGCACTAAAGTGATAACCCAAGGCGGTGGCAGCAGCCATGGTGAATGGTACTGCAATGAGCAAAAGGGAGGTGAGCACTTGACGTAGGGGGAGTTTTTCTTGTTGGTGCGGCAAAGGGCGCCATAGTAATAGGGCTAGCCAAGCGCAACACAATATGAATACGAGGGGGGCCAGTGAGTTGCTGAGTAAACTTGCGGGCTGCTTAAAGCCGAGCTGAATGCACCACAGCAGCGGAAGCAGCAGCCACGCAAAATGAGCCAAGCGCCGTGATACTTGCTGGCAAAAAGAGGCGCTCCAGCGGAAGTGCCCAATGGCAATTCCATTGTCCTGTAGTAGTAGGCGTGCCCACAGAATGAACCATAAGGCAATAGCTAGCTGCCAGTGGATGGCGAACGCAATAGGTTGCTCGCTGTAAGAAGGAAGCCAAATAATGGCGCTAGCGAGTAATAATAAGGGCCAAGGTAAGACCAGTAAGGCGCTGAGAAAGACAGCCTTGGCGGTGTGGAAGGGTTCATCGTAATGCACAAACCCCACTTGTTCTTGTATTGCTTCAAGTTGCGCGCGCCAACGTTGGCGATACATGCGTAAGCCCACACTGAATAAGCCTGCAAGTAGCAACCATGGCCATTGTTTTTTGATGCCATTTATAGCGGCGGCGGTTAAAGGAGCAAGGGGGGCATGACTCATGTCGTGCCACAGCTTATAGGGTAATTGTTGCCACCAATGACGATTAAGTGGGCGGCTGCTGGGCATCCAAAAGAGCTGCTCTGTAATGAGCTCGTGGCTTTCTTTTAGCATGCTGGTGAGCTCTTGATGCAGCCCTCGGTTTTGAATAGCCAAGGTGGCCACTTGCTCTAAATGGCTGTAAAGCTCTTTAGCAGTGTTCGCATTGCTATTTTCTTTGATGAGTTGTTGTAACTCAAATTGCTCAATGCGCCAATCGGCAATTTCGTTGTCGCTAAACAATAACGGCGAGGGTTCGGGTAGCTGCTGTTGTTGTTGATACAAAAGCTGCGCTAATAATAGGCTGCCTTCGAGGGCATCCGTTTGAGCCTGCAGTTGCTCCATTAGTTGGCGGCTATTGGCAATGTGTTGCTGTAGAGTGAATTGTTCTTGTTCGAGTAATTGGCGCTGCTGTATTGCCGTATGAAGGCGCTTTTCAAGCGCGGTATAAACGGTTGGATCAGCGGTGGATAGCGCTTGTTGTTGCCCATGAGCGGGCAGCCAAACCATAAGGGAGAACCCTAAAATAAATGCGAAAACAGTTGATAAGCTTTTCAAGATAACCCCTTTGCAGTATGGCAATAACTCGAGGGTAGTTTGCCTTGAAATGAGCGCAGGGGAAAGGGGCCTAGCGAGTGCTAGGCCAAGGAAGAGTTAGTGTGGCAGCTTGCGTGGCTGGAATTTTGCCACTTGTTTTTTGATGGCCGCTTGAGCGGCGCGGCGTTGATTGCTATTTAGCAAGATTCGCAATTGCGCTAAGCGCTCCCGCGCTAAAGCACGCTTGGGGCTAGCGTGCCAGTTATCCTGAAACAGCACCTTGATGGTGCCTAGAGCATCGGGGGATTTCTCCACCAAGGTATCGCAAAACGCTAGGGCAGCAGCCACTGGGTCTTCGTGGAGCTCTGTCACCAAATGGTATTGCAAACCTTGCTCAGCACTTATGACTTCGCCTGTCATGGCCAGTTTCTTTGCCACGTCCATGGGCAAGAGTTCACGTAGGGTAAGGGTGCCCGTCATATCTGGCACTAGGCCCCACTTTATTTCCATCACTGAGAGCTTGCAATCGGGGGTGCTAAAGCGGAAATCTGCTGCTAACGCAATTTGCAGAGCGCCACCGTAGCAGTGGCCGTGGAGTGCTGCAATCACGGGGACGGGGACTTGGCGCCAAGCCCAGCAAGCGCGTTGAAATACGTTGTCGCTTTTGCTCCAAGGGATAAAAGCGGCGAACATTTTAGCGGGAGCCTTGGTAACGCTCGCCACATCAAGCCCTGTACTAAAAGCTGCTCCTTCACCGCTTAATATCACCGCTCTTAGTTCGCGCTGTGGGCGCAGCCATTCGGCGGCTTCAATTAAGGCGTGGAGCATGGCCAAATCTAAGCCGTTGTACTTTTCACTACGAATCATGCGAACTTGAGCAATATGATTCTCTATATCAACGCGTACGCGTTGCCGAAACTCTTTGGTGCTCATGATTTATCCTTTTAATTTTTCTTGCAGGATTTGGTTCACCTGCTGTGGGTTTGCTTTGCCTTGGCTTAAGCGCATGGTTTGGCCCACAAAGAAACCGAACATACGTTTTTGGCGGTGCTCTTCGGCAGCGCGGAAGGCTTCCACTTGCTCCGGATTGTCGGCTAGCACTTGGTCTACGATTTTTTCAAGTGCGCCAGAATCGGACACTTGTTTTAACCCTTGCTCTTCGATGATGGCATCGGGGCTTTTGCCACTCTCGCACACGGCATCAAACACTTGCTTGGCGATGCGACCAGAAATAGTGCCATCTTTAATGCGAGTGATCAGCTCGCCGAGCTGCTCTGCACTAATGGGGGAGTCCGTAATGCTTAGTTCCTGTTGGTTAAGCATGCCAGCCACATCCCCGAGTACCCAGTTAGCCGCTAGCTTGGCGTCGCCGCAATGTTTGGCCACTGCTTCAAAGTAATCCGCGGTGTGACGCTCCGTGGTGAGCTGGGTGGCGTCGTAGTTCGACAGTTCGTATTCGCTCACAAAGCGTGCTTTACGTGCCTCGGGTAGCTCAGGCAGTGCCGCTTTTAGTGCTTCTATATCTTCGCTGCTTACCACCACAGGGGGAATGTCTGGACAAGGGAAGTAGCGGTAGTCGTCTGCATCTTCTTTCACTCTTAGGGAGCGAGCGGTGTGGGTGTCGCCATTGTAAAGGCGGGTTTCTTGCACCACGTTACCGCCGTCTTCGAGTACATCAATTTGGCGTGCCACTTCTTGTTTGATGCAGGCTTCCATAAAGCGGAAAGAGTTAAGGTTTTTGGTTTCGGTGCGCGTGCCAAACTCTTCTTGGCCTTTAGGGCGCACAGAAACGTTCACATCAAAACGCAACGAGCCTTGAGCCATTTTGCCATCGCACACACCAAGGGTGGTAACGATGCTATACAGTGCGCGAGCAAAGGCCACAGCTTCTTCTGCAGAGCGCATGTCAGGTTCAGATACTACCTCAATGAGGGGGGTGCCTGCGCGGTTTAAATCAATGCCCGAATTACCCTGAAAGCCCTCGTGGCTTGATTTTCCTGCATCTTCTTCTAGGTGAGCATGGTGAATACGAATGGTTTTACGCTCGCCGTTTTCCAGCTCGATTTCGATGGCGCCGCCTTTCACAATGGGTTCGTCATTTTGTGTGGTTTGGTAGCCTTTGGGAGAGTCGGGATAAAAATAGTGCTTGCGCTCAAACACGGAGCGCTGGTTGATGTCGGCGCCTATGGCAAGTCCAAAGCTGATGGCTTGCTCTATGGCGGCTCGGTTTACACTCGGTAAAGTGCCAGGCAAGCCTAAATCAATGAGGCTAGCTTGGCTGTTGGGCTCAGCGCCAAAGGCAGTACTCGAGCCCGAGAATATTTTGGAGGCCGTGGTGAGTTGCACATGCACCTCGAGGCCAATAACGGTTTCCCATTCAATCATTGTGCCGCTCCTAGCTTAGGGGTTTCTTGGTGCCATTGGGTGGCCTGCTGATATTGATGCACCACTTGCAGTAATTGAGCTTCCTTAAATGCACCGCCAATAAGTTGCGCGCCCACGGGCAAGCCTTGCTCAAAGCCCACTGGGAAAGAAATAGCCGGTAAGCCCGCAAGATTGGCACCTATGGTGAAGGTGTCGGAAAGGTTCATGCTCACTGGGTCTTGCTTATCATCAAAACCAAAGGCCACATCTGGAGTGGTGGGGCCAGCGATAAGATCCACTTCTTGCAACGCTTCGGTGAGGGCTTGGCTGATTAAGCGGCGCACCTGTTGGGCTTTGACGTAATAACGCTGGTAGTTCTCCACTGACAACATGCTATTGCCGAGCAAAATGCGCTCTTTCACATTGGCGCCAAAGCCTTCGCTGCGGCTACGGGTGAATAAATCTTCGATGTCTTTGGGGTTGTCGCATTGGTGGCCAAAGCGCACGCCATCAAAACGCGATAGGTTAGAACAGGCTTCTGCGGCAACTAACGCTGTATAAGTGGGCACCACCCAGGCAAGGCATGGTAAAGAAATAGGCACCAGCACAGCGCCTTGCTCTTCAAGTAAAGAGAGGGCAGCGCGCACGGGGTTGGCCACACCCGAAGATAGGGTTTCAGGGAAAAACTCTTCCGGCACGCCAATACGCAAACCGCTAATGGGCTGCTGTAATCCTTGGGTATAGTCTTCTGCCGCTTGGGTGGCACTGGTGCTGTCCTTATTATCGTGGCCAGCGAGGGCGTTGAGTAGTAAGGCGCAGTCTTCTGCGGTGGTGGCCATGGGACCCGCTTGGTCCATGCTCGATGCGAGGGCAATCATGCCCCAACGGGAAATACGACCATAGGTGGGTTTGAGCCCAGTGATGCCTGTAAGGGCTGCGGGCTGGCGAATGGAGCCACCCGTATCGGAGCCCGTGGCGGCAGGGGTTAAGCGTGCTGCCACTGCAGCAGCGGAGCCGCCAGAGGAGCCACCCGGTACGCAGTCCGGCTGCCATGGGTTTTTTACGGCGCCATAAAAACTGGTGGTGTTGGAGGAACCCATGGCAAATTCGTCCATGTTGGTTTTGCCAAGCATCACCATGCCGGCTTGCTGTAAGCGCTCCACCACGGTGGCGTTATAAGGGGGCACAAAGTTATCAAGCATGCGTGAGGCGCTAGTGGTTTTTACCCCTTGGGTGCAAAACATATCTTTGTGGGCAATGGGGAGGCCGTTTAATGGGCCAGCTTCACCTTTGGCGCGGGCTTTATCAGCGGCTTTGGCTTGTGCTAATGCTTGGTCAGCTGTGATGGTGATAAAGCTATTAAGTTGTGGGTCATGGGCTTCGATGCGCGATAAATAGTGCTCCGCGATATCCGTGGCAGTAAAGTCGCCGTTGGCAAGCCCTTGTTGTAACTGAGTTAATGTAAGTTGGTGCATGGCGCTTCCTATTCTTCAATGACTTGCGGTACCACATAATGGGAATCAGCCGTATTGGCTGACAAAGGCAACACTTGGTCGCGGTAATCAGGTTCTGTTACCGCGTCTGTGCGTAGTGGCGCTGTGCCATCGAAGGGGTGGATAAGTGGCTGTGCGCCTTGAGTGTCGATGGAAGCTAATTCTGCTATCACGTTGGTGAGTTGATTGAGGCGAGGCTGCAATGCGTTGAGCTCGGCTTCGCTAAAATTTAGCAGTGAAAGCTTGGCCAAACGGATTAGGTCATCTTGGCTAAGGGACATGAGAGTAGTTCTCCGTGGCTAATAAGTGCTGCCGAGACGAAGTCAGCAGTGCTATGAAAAATGCCCTGTAAAATAGCATAAATAGTGGCCCTAGCGCTAGTTGACCTTGTTCTCATTGGGCTATTTTTGCTTGCCCAAAAGGTGAACCATTGTTAGAGTTCGCCTTCCAACTATTTTTGCCGTGAGAGCACTTTTGTAAGTAGGTTTGTTTTCTTGCGCCTCTGGTTTTGGCGCACTTTGTTAAACGATAATGAGATTCGCTCGGTTTTGTATGACGGCATTTTATAAAGATTAACTCAGGAAGTTCGCTAGCATGTCTTTGCTCAAACGTATTCGGGGAATGTTCTCCACAGATTTATCTATCGATTTAGGAACTGCAAACACTATTATTTATGTGCGTGGCCGCGGCATAGTGCTTGATGAGCCTTCGGTCGTGGCTATTCGTAACCATGGCGCACAGAAAAGTGTGGCTGCCGTGGGCATTAATGCTAAGCGTATGCTTGGCCGCACACCAGGCAATATCACAGCGATTCGCCCGATGAAAGATGGGGTAATCGCTGATTTTGAAGTTACCGAAAAAATGCTTCATAACTTTATCCGTCGTGTGCACGAAAAAAGCTTTTTCCCTCCTGCGCCTCGCGTCTTAGTGTGTGTTCCTTGCAAATCCACTCAAGTGGAACGTCGCGCTATTCAGGACTCTGCTTATGGCGCGGGTGCACGCGAAGTGTATCTCATTGAAGAGCCCATGGCGGCCGCCATTGGTGCTGGCCTGCCCGTGGATGAAGCCCACGGTTCCATGGTAGTAGATATTGGTGGCGGCACCACAGAAATTGCGATTATCTCTCTTAATGGCATCGTTTATGCGGAATCCGTGCGCGTGGGCGGTGACCGCTTTGATGAAGCCATTGTAGGTTTTGTGCGCAAGGAATACGGCAGCCTTATTGGTGAGTCCACTGCGGAGCGTATTAAGCAGGAAATTGGTACAGCATATCTAAGCGATGAAATTTTAGAAATCGATGTACGCGGTCGCAACCTTGCAGAAGGGGTGCCACGTAGCTTTACCCTAAACAGTGAAGAAATCTTAGAAGCGTTAAAAGACCCTCTTGCCACCATCGTTAATGCGGTAAAAAGTGCCCTTGAAGCGTCCCCTCCAGAGCTGGCCTCTGATATTGCTGAGCGCGGCTTAGTGCTCACTGGTGGTGGCGCTTTGTTGCGTGACTTAGATCGTCTTATTAGTGAAGAAACCGGTTTACCTGTGATTGTGGCCGATGAGCCGCTAACTTGTGTGGCGCGCGGCGGTGGTCGTGCGTTGGAACTTATCGACACGCAAGGTATGGAAGGCCTCACCTTAAGCTAATTACCCAAGAGCCCACTCATGGTGGGCTTGTGTGTTGGGCGTCCAACATGCCCTTGGAGGCTAACGATTAAAGGCTTACATTCTCGTACCCCCAAACCTTCTTACCGTCTCTTGCTGGCGGCGGTGCTTTCCTTCGTCTTGATGTTTGTGGATCATAGAACTTCTTATCTAGAAAAGCCGCGTTACGTGGCTTCTTATTTAGTGGCACCAGTTCACTATGTGGCTCATTTGCCCACGGCGATGATGCAATGGGGCAAAGAGCAGAGCAAAAGCCGTAGTCAGTTAATATCTGAAAATGCCTCTATGGAGCGGCAGTTACTGGTATTGCAGCAGAGAGTGCAGAAGCTTGCGGTGCTTGAGGCTGAAAATGCTCGTTTGCGGCAACTATTAAACTCAGCCGCAGAATTAAATACGAAAGTACTCACCGCACAAATTATTGGTATTGACCCTGATCCTAGTCGCCAAGAGGTGGTGGTGAATAAGGGCGCCAACGACAAGGTTCGAGTTGGCCAAGCGGTTCTTGATGCCAAGGGGCTGCTTGGGCAAGTAGTAGAAGCAGGGGCTTCTTTTTCTCGGGTTCTATTGGTAACGGACTCTAGCCATGCACTTTCTGTCCAAATTAATCGTAATGGCGTGCGCGCAATTTTAGCTGGAACAGGGCAAGTGGATAAATTGCGCCTGATGTATGTACCCACCACCGCTGATGTGGAGGTGGGAGATTTACTTGTTAGTACTGGCTTAGACCAGCGTTATCCTCAAGGTTATCCCGTGGGCAAAATCGTGAGCTTGCATGTGGAGCCTGGGGATGCATTTATGACGGTGGAAGCGGCGCCAACTGCCGAGATTGATAAAGTGTCCCATGTGTTATTGGTGGCATCAGAAGAGGGCGAGGAATAATGCGTATGCAGCCAGCTTCGGGAACACTGTTAATTGTGATGACGTTTTTGCTTGCTGGATTATTGCAAGTGATTGCTTTGCCTGATGCTATTAGCGCAGGACGGCCGCTTTGGATTGGCATGATGTTGGTGTTTTGGGTGTTGGCGCTCCCTCACCGGATTGGTGTTTTGGCCGGCCTCTTGGCAGGCCTATATGCCGATCTTTTACTCGGGCGCGTGTTAGGCGTATACGCCATATCTTTTGCTTTGCTCGCTTACTTAACATTAAATAGTTATAAGCGTTTGCGAGTGTATGGAGCACTACAACAGTCCTTTGCAGTATTTTTATTGCTAGGTGTTGCTGCATTTAGTGCCCATATTTTGAATAGCTCCTTGGGTGAGAACACCGTGTCACCCATGCTGACTTTGCTGCCGGTGCTGTTTTCAGCACTATTTTGGCGTCCTTTGTTCGGGATGTTACGAATCCTTCAGATACGATTTATGGTGCGTTAATGACAACCTTGTATTTAGCTTCCACTTCGCCAAGACGTAAAGCCTTGCTTGAGCAAATAGGAGTGGAGTTTGAAGTCATTGATGATATCCAGGTGGATGAAACGCCGCTCCCATTAGAGAATGCAAAAGATTGCGCGTTACGGTTAGCGCAAGATAAAGCGCGGGTGGGTTGGCAGCGGGTAAATCGTGAGGATGCAGCCGTTTTAGGCGCAGACACAGTGGTGTTGTTTGAGGGCAACTTATTAGATAAGCCGGCCTCTCGTGCTCAGGCCTTGGCTAATTTGCAGCGCTTAAGTGGTAACACCCATGTGGTGATAACAGCAGTTGCCCTATGCACCAGTGCAGGTGTAAAAACTCATGCTGTCACTACCCAAGTGACTTTCCGTCAACTGTCCACTCAATATTTAGAACAATATATCGCCACGGGCGAGCCCTTCGATAAAGCAGGGGGGTATGGCATACAAGGCTTTGGTGCTGCTTTAGTTAGTGCCATTAATGGCTGTTATAGCAATGTTGTAGGCCTGCCCTTAGCGCAAACAGCCCAAATGCTCGAAGACGCAGGAGTGGCGATGTGGCAAAGCGATCAGTAGAGGCAGCAAAAACTCGGTTCCCATCGCTAGGTGTCTTTGTTTCCGCAGTAGCGGCCCTTTGCTTGTGCTTACTCTTGATGCTCTCCCTCGGTGTGCGGGTGGCGATGCATTGGCTACCTGAGATTGCGCATTTACTAGAAGAGCGCATTGAGCAGCAATTGTCAGTGGAGCTGGAGGTTGGCCACATTAGGGGAGAGGTGAAAGGGTTTTCGCCTACTATTTATCTACAAGAGCTGCAGCTTGTTCCTTCAGATAAAGGCGTGAGCCCTTTTGTTGTTGAAGCTGCGGATATTACCATCGACCTTTGGCGCTCCATTTGGCGCCGAAATTTGCAATTACGCAAACTTAAATTACGCGGCGCCAGTCTTCATTTGGTGGTGGATGAGCAGGGGAATGTGCGCTTGCGTGGGCAGGGTGATAGCACCCAGCCCACGGCACTAAGTGCTGAGCAGCTGCGCAATCTGTTGGAGTTGGCTTACGATCAGCAAAACGTGGTGCTAGAAAAGATACAACTACGTTTTGATTTCCCTGAACAACCCAGTATAGAAAGCGATGACGCACGATTTGTGCTAATTAAGCAGGGCGGTAAACGCTTATTAGGGCTAGATTTTAAAGCTTCTAATCATGCGCTTTCTTTCTCTACGCGGCTACATTTGAATCATAAAGCTTACGCGTTTAATGAGTTAGCAGGTGTCGTTTACTTGGCATTGGATGGTGAACGTTTAGAGCGTTGGTTGCCGGAGCAATGGCCACTAGACTTGGTGCCAGCGCGCATTGGGGGCAAGGTGGAATTGTGGGGAAAACTACAAAAAGGTGGATTAGCAGAGTCCACACTTGTACTTAGCCAAGCTCAAATAAGTGTAGTTCATCGCCAGCAAAGTGGGCTCTGGTCTCTTGATGATGCGGCTGTGGTTGTGCGCGGTAACCGTACTGCTAGCGGTTATGCGCTGCAGCTAGAATCTATTGAGGGCCACAATGATGAAGCGGGTCGATTAAATGCTGGGCCTCTGTGGTTGGATGTGAAGGAGGATGAGTCGCAAAGCGTTAAGTGGCAAATGCGCGGTGAAAATATATCCTTAAGTGGTTTGGCGCGCCATATAAAAGCGTGGCCTTTTCCGCTTCCTGAACCTGCCCCTAGAGTGCTAGACGCTGCGCCTGAAGGTAGAATTTCTGAATTTTATTTGCTCGGCGAAAACTATCAATGGCACAGAGCCAGTGTGCGTTTTCAAGATGTGGCTGTGGGCACGGATGAAGAGGTCGCGAAGCTGTCTGGTGTTTATGGCTGGATATCGGCAACTCCTCAAGAAGGGGTAGCTTTTATAGAACCGCAGCCTATTCGCCTTGGCTTGCCCAATTTGTTTAAACAAGAACTTTCGGGCGAGGTCCAAGGAAGCTTGCATTGGCACAAAGAGTCCGAGGGTTATGCAGTAACATCAAGCCGATTACAGGTGCTTAACCAAGATGCCATGGGTGAGGCGCTGCTTGCGCTTTATTTACCCCAAAACGCCCCCCCTTATTTAAAGCTTAGGGCAGAGGTGGCCCAAGGGCGCGTGAGCCGTGCAGCCACTTACATTCCATTGCGTAAAATCCCCGAAGCAGCAAGCCAATGGCTAGAGCAAGCTTTTGTGGGCGGTGAGCTAGAAAGAGGCCGGTTTCTGTATGAAGGGACTGTAAAGCCAGCCATAGAAATGCCTTGGCAAAGGACTTTTTTAATGTCCTTCGCTACACAATCAGCAGAGCTTCATTTGGCGCCAGGCTGGCCAAATATGCGCCAAATTAATGGAGAGGTACAAATTAATGGCGCTGAAGTCACAGGTGAATCACTGAGCGCCCACTATTTAGGCCAGTCATTACGTCAAATCCAATTGCATATATCACCGCAACCTGAACGCAATCGGCTAGTCGCGAGCGGTTTTTTTGATGGAGAGGCGGAGGCGCTAAACCGTTTGTTCACCCAAACGCCACTGGTGGCTCAAGTGCCAGAAGCATTGCAGCAATGGCAGGTGCAGGGAGGAACGGCATCAGGCCAGTTAATGCTAGCTATACCGTTGGCGCCCAAAGCAGAAAAACTGGCACTTGAGGTGAATGCACATTTAAGCCAGGTGGCCTTTGGCTCAGAATCTCTCGATTTGTTCGCCACACAGCTCACGGGCGATGCTGTTTTCTCGCTTGAAAAAGGGCTACAGGTTTCTAAGTTCACTGGCCGTTTATTTGAACGGGACATAACAGGGCGCATCACCAGCAGCGAGAACCATACTCAGCTATCGTTGGTCGGCGACGTGGCCATGAAACAGCTGCGCCAATGGCAGTCGATGGACTGGATGAAGCATCTGTGGGGACAAATGGAGTACCAGTTTTCTTTAAATATCCCACGCCAAGCTGAACATGCAGTGAGCTGGCAAGTGTATTCTGACTTGCAAGGTGTGGGCGTGGATTTACCCGCACCCCTTCATAAGGCCAGTAAAGATAAGTTGCCGCTTACCTTATCCTGGCACCCCAGCCATCGAGGCCAGAGATTTGCGCTGCGTAGCGAGTTGTTGCAGGGCGAGATGCAGCTGAACAACGAAGGGCTAGAGCGCGGAGTGGTGCATTTTGGTGGCGGTAAAGCTGTGCTGCCTAGCCAGGGAATTGCCATTACAGGCAAGGTGGCGCAGTTAGATGTTTTGGAATGGCAGCAATTATTTGCTGACAGCGATAATGCTTTGGCTGGCTCACAATGGCCCACAACTCAATTAGCTTTGGCGGTAGAGGAATTGAGTTTGGGTGGCTTAGGTCAGGTGGGGACGGGTGATATTGCCTTCACACAAGAGGAAAGGGCGTGGCAATTACAGATGCAAAGCGAAAGATTGAGCGGCGAACTGTGGGTGCCTAACCAGTATCAGCCACGTGGGGATAGGCCCTTAACAGCACATGTGGACAAATTGATTTGGCCTTTTAAAACCAAGGCGTTATCTGCTTCAACTTTGCCATTTAAAGCAACCCCCACTACTTTTCCTGTGGCGGATGTGCGCATTAATGAGTTGCAAGTCAAGGGCAAGGCGCTGGGGCGTTGGCAAGCACAGCTGAGACCCATGGCCAATGGTATTTTGTTTGAGGCCTTGCAAGGGCGTTGGCATGGCACCACATTAATGGGGCAGTTGCGGTGGCAAGAACACAAAGCACAACAAACCAGCGAGCTTGAAGCGACTATTGATAGCCAAGACTTAGGTACTTTATTTCGCGAGCTTGGTCTTGCTTCTTTTATCGAAGGGGAGCAAGCGAGCAGCCAGTGGAAGGTTGCTTGGCAAGGCGCGCCCTGGGAGCTTGATTACCAACAACTCGAGGGTGATGTGAGCTTGCGGGTGGATAGGGCGTTTTTGCCCACCTCAGATAAGCGTACATCGGCATTGCGTATGCTAGGCGTTTTGAATGTGGGACACACGTTGGGGCGCCGTTTGCGTTTGGACTTTTCAGATGTGGTGCAAAAGGGCTTAGTAGTGGATAAGCTCACAGGAGATTACCGCTTAAAAGGTTCTACGGTAATTACAACCAATGCGCAAATCCTTTCGCCATCTGCGGAGTTTAAAATAGCGGGTGTGCTTGATATGGCCACGGGGGAGCTGGATAGTGGAATTGAAGTAACTCTGCCCCTTTCTAGTAACTTGTATGCAGGTTGTTTTGCAGGCCCCGCCACCTGTGCAGGCATATTTGTGGTGGAGCGACTTTGGGGCAACCGCTTAGAAAAAATGACGTCTATGGAGTACCAAGTGAGGGGGGGGTGGAAGAACCCCAGAGTGGAAGACGTCAGTGGAATCTATACAAAAAAACGTCAGCAATATGCCTATTAAAGGCTGTTTAGGAGTTTAGCGAGTGACAAATTCGTTGATAAAGCGTACTGAAGAGGTGCTATTAGCTCCCACAGCGCTTACTAGCCAAATCTTGGAAAGTATTTTGGCCACCGTGGCAGGACCACAAACGGATTATGCGGATATCTTTTTGCAGCACAGCCATACCGAAGGTTGGGTGCTTGAAAATGGCGTCGTGCGTGATGCTTATTTTAGTCTGGAGCATGGTGCGGGGCTGCGCGTGATTAGTGGTGAGCAAACAGGTTTTGCTTATACCGATAATCTTTCTCAACAGGCGTTACAGCAGGTGGCCGGAGCGGCTGGCAGCATTGTGCGTATGGGGATGAGTGGCAAGGTCAAGCCTTTAGTGTCGACGGCCTCGGCGCCCCTATACACCGCCGAAAACCCCATCTTAAGTTGGGAGTCGGAGCAAAAAGTTGCTTTGCTTCAACGTTTAGATGCTTATACACGCGCTTTAGACCCAGCGGTGTGCGAGGTATCTGCTTCGCTGCATGCTGCCCACGACAATATCATGGTCGCTGCCACTGATGGCACCTTTGGGGCTGATATTCGCCCTTTGGTGCGTTTTAACGTTTCCGTTATCGTTGAGCGCAATGGGCGCCGCGAGCGTGGCAGCGCTGGTGGCGGTGGTCGCGTAACTTATGATTGGTTATTGGAAGAAGGAAGAGTTGAAGCTTGGGCCAAAGAAGCTGTGCGTATTGCCTTGCTGAATCTAGAGGCACAAGCAGCGCCGGCGGGGGTGTTCCCTGTGGTGTTAGGCCCGGGGTGGCCGGGTGTGCTGTTACACGAAGCAGTGGGTCATGGGCTAGAGGGCGATTTTAATCGCAAAGGAACCTCAGTATATGCCCAGCAAATGGGTGAAATGGTGGCTTCGCCGTTGTGTACAGTGGTGGATGACGGCACATTGGCTCACCGCCGTGGCTCGCTTACTATCGATGACGAGGGCACCCCTACACAAGTTAACACCTTGATTGAAAATGGCCGTTTAGTGAAGTATATGCAAGATAAGCACAATGCTCGCTTAGCCGGTTTTGAGCCCACGGGCAACGGCCGCCGAGAGTCTTACGCCCATTTACCCATGCCACGCATGACCAATACTTATATGCTGCCAGGCAACTCTGACCCCGCTGAAATTTTGGCTTCCCTCGATAAGGGGGTGTATGCGGTAAACTTTGGTGGTGGGCAAGTGGATATAACCTCTGGGCGCTTTGTATTTTCCACCAACGAAGCCTATTGGGTGGAAAATGGAAAAATTCAATATCCTGTGAAAGGTGCCACTCTTATCGGCAGTGGTGCCGAAGTCATGCGTAGTATTAGCATGGTGGGTAACGATTTAGCCTTAGATTCAGGGGTTGGCGTTTGCGGCAAAGACGGGCAGTCTGTCCCTGTAGGGGTGGGCCAACCAAGTTTGCGCGTGGATGCCCTCACCATAGGTGGCACAGCCTCTTAAGGAGACTTTCGCAATGTCTAATATTCAGCAAGCCCTCGCTGCCATGACACTTTGCAAGGGAATGGGTGCGGCAGAGCTACAAGCATTAAGCAAACTTGTTTTTGTGAATTCCTATGCAACCGCTGAAACCGTATGCGCTGAAGGTGATGCCAGTGATTTTATGTGCTTTGTGGTAAGTGGCACTTTGCGTGTGTTGAAGCGTTTGTCAGAGGAAGAAGAAATGGCCATTGCCACAGTAACGGCGGGACATTCCTTCGGCGAAATGGCATTACTTGAAAAAGCACCTCGCTCAGCCACGGTGGTGGCTCAGCGTGATTCAGTCATTATTATTCTTACGCGCAAGGGGTTTGAACAGTTTAAGGAGCGGCACCCCCAAGGGGCATTGGTTATGCTGGCGAATGTGGCGAGCCAGTTGAGTGCGCATTTGCGGCGCACCTCAGATCAGTTAGCCCAATTTATGCCGCCTTTAAACTAATTAATAAAGCGGGGCTTGTTGGTCAAGCTCCCGTAAATATTGATGGAGACGTCGCTTTTCCCGTCTAAATTTTTGTTTGGCGGCTGCGTCAGGGTTTTCTGCTTCTGGCATGCTGCTGATAAAGTGACGGATTAATTGGCGCAAGTGTTGGCGATCACTGTGTGGGAAAAAACTAAGTATCTCATTGAAGAGTTGTGCATTCTCTTGAGGTGCTTGTTCCAAACGCTCGACCCAGTGCAGCAACCGTTGCTCGCGCAGCGGGTCTTGAAGGGCGGTAAGCGCTTCTTCGATGGCGATATCGTCGGAGGCACGCACTAGTTTGCCCACATAAGACGCGTGGCGACGGCGAGCTTCGTGGGAATGAATGCGTTTCGCTTCGTTGAGAGCGTTTAATAAAGAACTATTGAGTGGCAAACGCGCGAGTTGCTCTGAGGAAAGAGTCATGAGTTGTTCACCAAGCTTTTGTTGGCGGGCGCTTTCGCGTTTGAGCTCACTTTTACTCACATGGTCGTCTTGGAAAAAATCATTCATTAATGTGGCCTTGTTTACGTGTTAAATAAGCCAGTGGTATAGGCAAAGAAATGACAAAATTAGCACCTCATGCAAACACCACCCAAGTGGATGTGGAGCAGTTAAAGCAACAAGTGAACGAGATTTTAGCAGAAGCTGAGCGCCAAGGGGCTAGTGCGGCTGCAGTAAATTTAGGAGTGAGCCAGGGTTTGTCTGTGGAAGTGCGTATGGGCGGTGTGGATACGCTCGAATTCCACCATAACCAAGGTGTGTCGTTAACAGTATATGTGGGGCAGCGCACGGGGTCTGCGAGCAGTACAGATACTTCGCCCAACAGCATCAAAGAAACAGTGGCTGCGGCTCTGGCGATTGCGAAGCATACAGGTGAAGACGAAGCGAATGGTTTGGCCCCTAAAGAATTGCTAGCACAGGCAGACTCGCTGCCGGCATTAGATTTGCACCACCCGTGGGCACTCTCGCCTGAGGAAGCGATTACTTTGGCGCAACAGGTGGAGCAAGCGGGGCGTGAGGATAAGCGTATTGTTAACTCCGATGGCGCCACCGTTACCTCTGGTTTTAGTGTGCGAGCCTACGGCAACACGCAAGGCTTTGTGGCGGCTTATCCTTCCACCAGTCACGGCATGTCCTGTGCTTTAGTGGCAGAAGCTAAGGGCGAGATGCAGCGTGATTATTATTACCACGCTCACCGCAATCCAGCCATGCTTATGGCACCTGAAGAAGTTGGTGCAAAGGCTGCGGAGCGCACTTTGTCGCGTTTAGGGGCTAAGCAGCCAGCTACTGGTAAGTGGCCAGTGATTTTTCATGCGGAGGTGGCGCGTGGCTTGCTAGGGCATTTTATTAGCGCCATCAGTGGTGGCGCCTTATACCGCAAAGCATCTTTTATGCTCGATCGTTTAGATACTCCAGTGTTTCCCGAGTGGGTTACCCTCGCTGAGCACCCGCATTTGCTCCAAGGACCCGCTTCTGCACCGTTCGATAGTGATGGATTGCCGACACGCGCACAGAATTTTGTAGAAGCGGGAGTGTTGCGCAGCTATGTGTTGAGCTTATATTCTTCGCGCCGTTTAGGTCTTGCGCCCACGGGTAATGGTGGCGGTGTGCGTAATTTGGCTCTGCCTGCAGGCGATAAAAATTTGGCGCAATTATGCGAACAAATGGGCACAGGTATTTTGGTGACTGAGCTAATGGGGCAAGGAGTCAATGCCCTGACGGGGGACTATTCCCGCGGTGCCGCAGGGTATTGGGTAGAAAATGGTGTCATTGCGCATCCACTAGAAGAATTCACCGTGGCGGGGAACCTTGCAGATATGTTTATGAGCATAGAGGCTGTGGGCAATGACGTTGACCAGCGTGGCGGTATCCATACTGGGAGCTTATTGCTTGCTCCTCTCACAGTGGCAGGTGCATAACTAGCGCATATGTAAGTGCCGAACCTTGGCGGGCCAGTGGTGCTCGCTAAGGCGTTTAGCAATCGCTTCAGCGGTATAAACTGACCTGTGCTGCCCCCCGGTGCAACCAATGGCCACTGTGATATAGCTGCGATCACTGTGCTGATAGCGTGGCAACCATGAAAGTAGCAACTGCTCTATATCCTGTAGAATATCAGCGCTTTGCGGTTGGTTATCTAGGAAATCAATCACCGGTTGCTGCTTGCCATTGTATGGACGCAGCTCTGTGTCCCAGTAGGGATTGGGCAGCATTCTAACATCAAACACTAGGTCAGCATCCGTGGGAGCGCCGTGCTTAAACCCAAAGGACTGGATCAACAAAGATAGCTCATCTTCGCGCTGGGCCACACGTTCACGCACTAAATTTCGCAGCTCATGGGGAGTGAGTTGGCGTGTGTCGATTAATAAGTCTGCCACTTCTTGGATGCTGCTCAAAAGCTCTTTTTCATGTGCAATAGCTTCAGATAACGACATATCATGGTCGCTTAAGGGGTGGCGACGGCGGGTGGAGCTAAAGCGTTTTAGCAACGTGTCTGCATCGGCATCTAAGTAGATAACTTCGCATTGCAGCGAAGGGTTTTTAACTTGGGCCAGTAGCTCGCCAAACTGCGGGAGTTGCGAGCGTAAATTGCGTGCATCGATGCCCACAGCGACATTTTGTGAGTCCAAAGGCAGTTCGGTCAGTAGTTGTTCTGCTAACGCAGGTAGAAGCCCTAAAGGTAAATTATCAACACAGTAATAGCCTTGATCTTCAAGGGCTTGTAGGGCGGTGGTTTTTCCGGAGCCGGAACGGCCACTCACAATCAGTAACTTCATAACTCAATAAGCCTCGGTGTTAGCTTGCCAGTTCTAGCTCTATGCTAGAGTTGATGGCGGCGCGGTAAAGCGCGTCTTTGGTGTTGGCTGCGCGCAAAGCATCACGATATTCTGCTTGGCTAAAGAGTGCAGCAATGCGGCTGAGGGTGTTGAGGTGCTCTTCTGGGTCGCTGTCGGGCACTAAGAGCATAAAAATAACATCCACGGCTTGATTGTCTTGAGCGTCAAACTCGATTGGGTCTTTGAGGGTGAGTAGCAAACCGCGTGGCTGGGTGCAGCACCCTAAACGGCAATGGGGAAGAGCAATGCCTTCCCCAAGAGCGGTGGTACCTAACCTTTCACGAGCAAGCAATGCATCAAATACGGTATCAACCTCTAGCTCTGGATTGAGCTCAGCCAAGCGTTCAGCAATGAACTCTAAAAGCTTTTTTTTGTTAGCCCCTTCCACCTGGAAAAACGTGGTTTCAGGGGTGAGCAGATCTCGCATGCGCATTATTTTAGCCCGTGTTGGTCAGTTAATTACCCTGGTTGCGGTTAACAATTTTACCTTTATGTTTGCGCACTTGGCCATCCATTTTATCGATAAGTAGGTCAATGGCAGCGTACATATCGTGCGCTTCAGCCGAAGCAAACAGCTCGTTACCAGCTAGGCGGATGGTGGATTCGGCCTTGTGGGCGTTAGGCTCAGGCGCCAAGGTGACCCTAACGCTAGTGATGGTATCGATATGACGATCAATACGTGAGAATTTATCATGCACATAGTTGCGAAGTGCGTCTGTGATATCTAAATGGCGACCAACAACTTCTATTTGCATAGCTGACTCCTCTCAGTCTTATTATCGGGCCCGCCTATTAGCATAGGTGAGGGCCAGAATTGTATCAAAGTGCGGTTTGAGTGGGCAGCCTAGGTACATGAATGCGTGTCGTAGGCGCCTCGTTCTAAACCACAACTCCATCATGGCATGAAGTTATAAGCTTGGGTAGTGGCGCTATTAGGAAATTTATTATTGAGTTAATCTTAGACAATTAAAGCCTGAAATCCGCTCCCAGGTAGACGTCCCGTACTTGCTGGTTGGCGAGCACTTCTTCAGGACTTCCTTCAGCAAGGATATGGCCTGCGCTGACAATATAGGCGGTGTTACAGATATCCAGTGTTTCACGCACATTGTGGTCGGTGATTAGGACGCCAATATTGCGCTCGCTGAGGTGGCGAATAATACTTTTGATATCGTTTACTGAAATGGGATCAACGCCTGCAAACGGTTCGTCTAATAAAATGAACGCTGGATCTGTGGCTAGGCCGCGAGCGATCTCAGCGCGCCGCCTTTCACCTCCAGATAAGCTCATGCCTAAGCTGTCGCGGATATGCGTGATATGGAATTCCTCGAGTAGCTTTTCGAGCTCTTCTTGGCGTTGCTGGCGGCTAAGCTCTTTGCGAGTTTCTAAAATAGCCATAATATTGTCAGCTACAGTGAGGCGGCGAAAAATACTAGCATCCTGAGGCAAATAACCGATCCCTTTTTTGGCTCGGTTGTGCATGGGCAGGGCAGTGATATCCTCGTCACCAATAGTAATGTAACCGGAATCTGGGGGCACTAGGCCCACAATCATATAAAAACAGGTGGTTTTGCCTGCACCATTTGGGCCAAGTAAACCTACAACTTGGCCGGAGTTTACTGACAGAGATACATCTTCAATTACACGGCGGCCTTTATAGCTTTTGGCCAAGTTGTGAGCCTTCAGTTGCTTCATTTGTCACCCTTTTTATCCGCTGGTATCACTAACCTGACGCGCTCACCTTCATCGCCGCCATCAGCTTCAACATTTCGAGTGGTGAGATGATACACCACTTTGGCACCTTCAAAGGTTCGACCTTCGCTATTGATGTATGCATTTTTGGTAAGGGTAATAGTGTCTGCTTTTACCTCGTACAGTAAAAAATCAGCGCGAGCTTGGATGTCTTCCCCATCACGAAGCGTTACAGGGTTTCCTTCTGCTTCTACACGTTCAAGGTCACCGTTTTTATCTATAAACAGCTTGATGGTATCGGCGGCCATGTGGCGTTGGCCTTGTTCAAGTTCCGCTTTGCCTTGGTAAATGCCCCAGCCTTCGCTTTGATGAAAGCGCGCGCTGTTGGCGCTAATAATTATTTCGTCATTGGTGCTTTCTTGAGCGGTAACTTGACTGCTATAGCCCCAAATACCAAACAATAAACAGCTGTAGATAAGTGCCTTACGGCATTGCATAACGGCTCTCCACTGGGCTAAATAATTCTAAAATACCGGTGTTGGCATCTGCTTGCATGCCCCCTGCGGTGGTAATGTTGGCGCCTTGTTTGACCCTTACTGGGTGTTGTGTGCTAATGCGTTCCTGTTTGGAAAAATAAGTAATCGCGTCGCTTTCAATGGAAAGCCGCTCCGCGTCAAGTTGCTGCGCATAAACATCACCGCTAAGGGTAAGCTGGTTTTGCCCGCTAGTGTACAAAGCATTACGGCTAGTGATGTGCCATTGAGGGCGGCTGTCCTGCTGAAAAATATGTACATCGGGCTGTACCAACTCTGTGGTGTTGTCGGCATCGTTTTCTATCAGTTGTTCAGCATGCACACGGTATTCTAGGTAGCCTTCAGGGGTAAAATTTTTGCCCGTAATGTTATAAGCAATAATCAGTGGCGCTATTTTTGCCTTCTCTTTATCAGAAGGTAAGCGTCCATCCCATTCATTCAGCAGCATTAAGGTAAGCAGACTTAAGGCAAGCACACCAATGGCGCTAAATAAGCCGCTACTTTTCACGGTAACGACTCCCCTAAGCGTGCAGCGAGGATGATATCGCAAATGTCTCGTACCGCCCCCATGCCGCCTGTGCGCTCCGTAATAATATGGGCGGTGTTAAAAGCGCTGCGATGGGCATTAGGCACAGAGAAAGAAAGACTAGCCCACTGTAAGGCAGAGACATCAGGTACGTCATCACCGGCGTAACCCACTTCTTCAGAAGAGTAGCCAAATTCATTGGCAATGGCTTGAAGCACTATGCCCTTGTCGTCTCGGCCTTGTACGACTTTATGGAATCCTAAGTCATTGGCGCGCTTTTGCACCATGGGCGAATTGCGGCCCGTAATAATGGCAAGTTTGATGCCGGCTTCACGCAGAAACTTTAGTCCTTGGCCATCCAACGCATGAAAAACTTTTACGACTTCGCCATCGGCGTTAAAAACTAAGCGACCATCTGTCATAACGCCGTCCACATCAAAAGCCATGAGCTTTAAGCGGCGAGCTTTCTCTCGGAGCTCATCATCATTAATACGGTATCGCACTTATACAACTCCTGCTTTTAATAGGTCGTGCATGTTGAGCGCCCCCACGGGCTCACTGCTATCGTTGACCACAATAAGACCATTAATCTTCCTCGTTTCCATAAGGTTAAGTGCCTCGGCGGCTAGCATTTTGGAGGTTGCCACCACAGGGTTTTTGGTCATTACCTGCTCAATGGGAGTAGTTTGCAGATCAAGATTGTTTTGGTCAAAGAGGCGGCGCAAGTCACCATCAGTAAAAACGCCAGCCAAGACACCGCTAGCGTGCACAACAGCTGTCATGCCTAGGCCTTTTTGGCTGATTTTTATGATGGCTTCACGAATGGGTGTGTGTGTGGAAACCACGGGCAAGCGCTCTCCCGTATGCATAATGTCTGCCACCTGTAGTAACAACCGCCGACCTAAGCTACCGCCAGGGTGAGAAAGAGCAAAATCTTCGGCAGAAAAGTCTCGTGCTTCTAGCAGGGCAATAGCGAGGGCATCTCCCATAGCTAATGCGGCAGTGGTGCTAGAGGTGGGCGCTAAATTTAAGGGGCAGGCCTCTTCATGCACGATAACAGGAATATGAATATCCGCTTGCGTAGCCAAGGTGGATTCAGGGCGACCAGTGAGGCTGATCAGCGGAATACTGCGGCGTTTTAACACAGGTAAAATGGCGAGTACCTCGCTAGTTTCACCAGAGTTGGAAAAGGCGAGCACTATATCTTCTGGTGTTATCATGCCTAAGTCTCCGTGCGAGGCTTCGGCAGGATGCACAAAGAAAGCGGGGGTGCCTGTGCTAGCTAAGGTAGCTGCAACCTTGGCTGCAATATGGCCAGATTTGCCCATGCCTGTCACAATAACGCGGCCCCTAGAATCGAGTATGCGTTTGCAGGTTTGTTCAAACTGCTCGTTAATAGAGTCGATTTGTGCAGTGATGGCGGCGGCTTCAATTTCTAAAACACGGCGCCCAGCAGTAAGAAATGAATGCGTCATAATGTCTCTCTTAATTGATTTCGCTAGTATACATGCCAACGCGCCAAAAGTGGTGTGGTGATAGAGGTATTGTGCAGTAATCGGTTGATTGTTGTGGTCATAGAGAAAATGACGGGCAGTACTTTTGGCAACAGTGGTAACAACAAAATACTCAGCCCATCCCAAGTGAACAAATGATTATTTATAAAAAAGAGGTTTAAGCAATGAAAAGGCAAGGGTTTTTACAGTGGTTGGTCGTGGCTTTTGTTATGTTGAGCTCAAGTTTAGCTTATGCGCAGCAATCTCCCGATGAGGTGATTCGGGTGGCAGTGGATAGGCTAGTGGAACGCAT
Organism: Alcanivoracaceae bacterium; assembly: GCA_027324795.1. GTDB lineage: Bacteria > Pseudomonadota > Gammaproteobacteria > Pseudomonadales > Alcanivoracaceae > CALEAR01. The sequence continues at coordinate 2,960 of DAHVSB010000006.1, read as the reverse complement.
TGAGGCCGACCGTGAGAAGCTGGAGGCAGACCCCCGCTACGCCCAAAAGGTAGTGGATGAAGAATTAGATGCCATGGTGGACTTTCGCCGTATTACACGTGCCGTGATGGGAGAGTATTTCAGCCAAGCTAACCGTGAGCAGCGTAATAAGTTTTTACAGCAGTTTCGCGCGAGTTTAGTGAATACTTATGCGGCGGGTATCACCCTGTACGAGGGACAAAGTTACCGAGTTTTGCCTTTGGCTGATGGCGATGTGCGAGGCAATCGTGCCCGTGTACAAATGGAGTTTGAAACCGAGGATGGCAAAGTGCTGCCCATTGCTTACACCATGACCCTTAGCGATGAGCAATGGAAAGTGGACAATGTCATTGTAAATAACTTGAACCTAGGTCGTATTTTCCAAATCCAGTTCGCTCAAGATATGGCGGCGAACGACAATGATTTAGATAAAGTAATTAACAACTGGTCTGCGGATTTGGGATTAGATGAAATTTCTGCAGAAACAGAATAATAAGTGTTCTGCTTTTTATGGCGAAAACCCTTATCATATAGCGGTTTTTGCAAATTAAATAAATGAGAGGTTTTACAGCGTGGATGCATCACAGGTTCAGGCCTTAGTGGCCGCAGGTATTGAAAACGCCGAGGTGAGAGTGGAAGGTGGCGGCGGTAAGTTTCAAGTGTTGGTGGTGGCGCCAGCATTTGAGGGCTTAAATCGAGTGCGTCGCCAACAGCTTGTTTACGGTTGTTTGAATGAACATATTGCCAGTGGCGCTATCCACGCAGTGGAAATGCAAATTTTTACCCCCGATGAATGGGCAAAGCAGCAAGGCTAAACCTCTTTAAGGAATCCCCATGGATAAATTTTTAATTACCGGTGGGCAGCGCCTAGACGGTGAAATTCGCATTTCTGGCTCTAAAAACTCATCACTGCCTATTATTGCGGCAACCTTGCTGGCGTCAACGCCTATAACGATTGGTAATTTGCCACGCCTCAAAGATGTGAGCACCTTGATTAAGCTGATTGAGCGTATGGGGGTAACCTGCGACGTCGATGAGCAAATGAAGCTGCGGGTGGATACTTCTACTATTCAAGAGTTTCAGGCACCTTACGATTTAGTGCGCACCATGCGTGCCTCTATTTTGGTGCTTGGGCCCTTAGTGGCTCGCTTTGGCGAAGCCGTGGTGTCTTTACCCGGTGGTTGCGCTATTGGTAGCCGGCCTGTGGATTTGCATTTGCAGGGTTTGAAGGCCATGGGCGCGGATATTGATGTCATTAATGGCTATGTGCACGCTAAGGCTAATGGTCGTTTAAAGGGCGCACGCATTGTGTTTGATACGGTGACTGTCACCGGTACTGAAAACCTATTAATGGCCGCTGCGCTAGCAGAAGGGACCACCATATTAGAAAATGCAGCCCGCGAGCCTGAAATCGATGATTTGGCTGACTGCTTGATTAAAATGGGTGCCAAAATCACTGGGGCCGGCACAGACACCATCACGATTGAAGGCGTGGAACAGCTGCATGGTTGCCATCATGATGTTATTTCAGACCGCATTGAAACGGGAACTTTTTTGATTGCGGCGGCAATAACAGGCGGCCGCGTTACTTTGCGCGATACTGACCCGAGCTTGCTCGATGCTACTTTGCAAAAATTGCGTGAGGCCGGTGCAGATATTGAGGTGGGTGAAAATTGGATTCGCCTTGATATGCATGGCCGCAGGCCCAAGGCAGTATCGTTACGCACAGCGCCCTACCCAGGCATGCCCACGGATATGCAAGCGCAATTCAGCGCCATGAACACCTTGGCCGAAGGCACCGGCACCATAGTGGAAACCATTTTTGAAAACCGCTTTATGCATATGCAAGAGCTGATGCGTATGGGAGCTGATATTCAAATTGAGGGAAATACCGCTATTATTCGGGGTGTAGACGCACTAGAGGGAGCACCGGTGATGGCCACAGATTTAAGGGCTTCAGCTTCTTTGGTGATTGCTGCGCTTGCTGCGAAAGGCGATACCTTGGTGGATCGTATTTATCATATTGATAGAGGCTATGAAGATATTGAAGCCAAGCTGAGTGCCTTGGGTGCTAAGATAGAGCGTATTAAAGGCTAAGCCACTAAATTCACTAAACACTGAGGAATGTCATGGCCACTCAAAAGCCGTTGACCATCGCCTTGTCTAAAGGCCGTATTTTAAAAGAAACCCTGCCACTGCTAGAAGCGGCAGGCATTCATATGCTAGAAGACCCTGAGAAGTCTCGAAAGCTTATTTTCGACACCAATCGCCCAGATGTGAAAATCATCATTATCCGCGCCACAGACGTGCCTCCCTATGTGCAATACGGTGCTGCGGACTTGGGCGTAGCTGGCAAAGACGTGCTTATGGAACATGGCGGAGCCGGTATTTATGAACCCCTAGACTTGCATATTGCTCGCTGCAAATTGATGGTGGCTGCACCTAAGGATGCCGCTCCTATTCACGGTCGCATTCGAGTGGCTACAAAGTTTGTAGATATTACGCGCCGCTATTATGCCAGCAAGGGCCAGCAAGCAGATGTGATAAAGCTTTATGGCGCCATGGAATTGGCACCCATAGTTGGCCTTGCTGACCGTATCGTGGATGTGGTGGACACGGGTAACACCTTGCGTGCTAATGGCCTTGAGCCCACTGAGCTCATTGCCCATATATCTAGCCGCTTAGTGGTTAACCAGGCCAGCATGAAAACGCGTCATCAAGAAATCCAACAGATAATTGATTTATTGGCTGATGCTGTTGCGGCTAAAGTTCAAGGAGAAAGCGCATGAGCGATTTTTCAGTGAACCGATTAAGCACGCAGGCGGACGACTTTTGGCAACAACTAGATGCCCTTACCGCTTGGAGTGAGGAGCGCGATGTGGAAGTGGGCGAGCGGGTGGCGAGTATTATTCGTGCCATCCGTGAGCGTGGCGATGATGCAT
>DAHVSB010000069.1 GCA_027324795.1 Alcanivoracaceae bacterium | reverse complement strand
GGTTCTAGCGCACCCCGCAGTGCTTATTGCTGAAGCTGTACGTTAAGAACTCGTTGAGTGGTGCCCCTCGGCATGAGAGCCAACCTACGCGGTTCCGCGGCGGCTTTAGCGCTAAAATTGATAATCAGCCTTTAGCCAAAACTGGCGCCCGGGTTCGTTAATGCGTGTATCAGCGGGGTAGCCAAAACCTGCGCTGCCTGCTTTGTTCAAGTGCTCGCTATAGGTTTTGTCCAGCACATTATCCACGCCGGCGCTGACGGTGAAGTTTTCGTGTAAGCGGTAGGCGGCGTTAAGCGCTAGGGTGTTAAAGGCGCTGTTGGGGCCTAAGTCCACGCCCACCACGTTACCTTGGCCCAATGCCACACGGTGTTGGCTATCCACAAGACGCCAAATCATGCCGGCGCTCAGCTTTTCCTTTTCGTATTGCAGGGCAAGCCGTGCATCTAAGGGTGGAATTTGTGGTAAAGCGCTGCGTTCATCAGCATTGCGACCACGGGCGTAAGCGAGCGTGGCATCTGCGCTAAAATTGGGATGGAACTGCCAAGCACTGCCTGCCTCAGCCCCCATAATCTCTGCATCTATGTTGCTAGCATCGGCATGGGTGAACAGAATAAAGTTATCAATACGACCCACGTAAGCAGCTATCCAAGCATCCACGGTATTGCCGTGCCAATAGGCGCCAATATCCAGCTGTGTGGTTTTTTCGGGTTTGATGCCAGTAAAGGCGTTGGCACCCCCATGAAGGCCGTTTTCTGGGCTGAACAATTCCCAGTAATCGGGCATGCGTTGGGTGTGGCCTAAGCCTGCATATAATGTGGTGCTGTCTGCGGGCATAAATTCGTAGCGAAGGAAAGCACTGGGCAAATTTTCACGGCGCTTTTCGCCATGGGTGGGGTTGGGGGTTGTGTGTCCACCACCATGCCCGTGTCCGCCGCCACTCAGCTCATGGCGATAGTCTTGTACTTGGTAGTGATCCATGCGCGCACCTGCAAAAAGCGTGTGCTGTTCCGCCAAAGGGGCTTCTAATTCAGCAAAATAGCCCACTTGCTGATAGTCCATGTCCTTTTGCCACTGGGCATGGTGCTGGTCCTGATGTTTGCTGATTTGGGCATCCACCCCGGTGGCCAGATGCAGGTTGCTTAAGGCCCAATGGGTGGTAACGCGGCCGCCAGTGGTGGTGCGCTTTAGCGGCATGGCCATGGCCATATGTCCCGGTTCACGTAGGCTGTAATTATCCATTACGTGGTGATTAGCGTGGTGATAAAAGCGCGCCTCTATGCTTTCTAGCGCTTGGTCGTAATAGTATTGCTCAAAGCGTAGGGTGGTGCTGCGGCGTTCAAACTTGGCGCCGTCCATATTTCTTGCGGCATAGCGCGCTTCGCCGTCGCCCGCACCAACGCCTAGCTCAATCAAGGTGTCGCTGTTGGGGGTGGCGCCGATGAGCACATCGCCGTTCCAGTTCATCCACTTAGAGGGCACCTTGTTGCCGCTGCCGTCTTTGTAGTCTTCGGCCCTATCGTGTTGGCCGATGGCACGGATATAGCCTTGTTCATTACCCGTTGTGAGGTCCACCAACTGGCCAAAACGTCCGTAGCTTCCACCTTGGAGCGTGATTCTGCCGCGGCTTCCCGAGGTTAAAAATGGTTGAGTGCGGCGCTCAAACAACACAGTGCCAGCCGAACCCACAGGGCCATATTTTACGGTTTGCGGACCTTTAATAATCTCAAAGTGGTCAAAGCTTTCTGGGGCGATATAAGAGCTTGGGGCATCCATGCGGCTAGGGCAGGCGCCGATGATTTCGCCGCCGTCCACTAAAATATTAATCCGTGAGCCACTCAGCCCGCGTAGCACGGGATCGCCATTGGTGCCGCCGCTGTTTTGTGCAGAAAAGCCAGGGGTGCGGCTTAAGAAATCGCCTGCATCACTGGCCGGTATAGGCTGGCGCGCTTGGCGCGGGTCTCCCTCGGTGACAAGAGATTGATTAGGCACATCCGCCGAAATCACCACGGGGGCAATACGCACTGTGTGGTCGGCGGTGGCTTCGCCGCTGAGCAAAACACTTGCCGCAGCAACGGCTAAAAATAGCGGATGGTATAAAAAACGTGTTTGTGGGTAGGTAGCGGTCACAGGCCCCTCCTTGTTTGGGTAAAGAGTCCTGTGACTATATAAAGCTCTATAGTGGCATGAAAGCGGCATATTGCCGCATCTTGATTTTGGTTAAATTAGCCAGAAGAATAGCAAAAACACTATCAAAGGGATGCTAAGCAAAAACCATTTTGCTAGCAGATACAATGGTTTGTTTGTCGCTTTGAGCTGCTTTCCTTTTTCGCGAACCACGTACACTTTGGAGAACAAACGGTTGATGCCGCCGGTGGCGTCTTGATCATCGTTGGGTGAGGCAGAGGCTGCCATCACTGTGCTACTAAACCAATTGTTGAACCAGCGAGCAAAGCGGGTTTTTAAGGGGCGCTCTACATCGCAAAACAGGATTAAACGGTCTTGTTCCGTGTTGTTTTGTGCGTAGTGAATATAGGTTTCATCAAAGAAAACCGCTTCGCCGTCGCGCCAACTGTGGGATTCGCCGTCTACATTAATAAAGCAACCATCGTCGTTGGGGGTGCGCAGCCCTAAGTGGTAGCGAATGGCGCCCGCATAAGGGTCGCGGTGGCGCATTAACTGGCTACCCGCGGGAAGTTCGGCAAACATAGCGGCTTTAACGCTAGGGATGCTGGCAAGCAGCGCGGTGGTTTTGGGGCATAGCTCTTCAGCGGAAGAGTGTGAATCGCCATACCATTTTAGGTAGAAACGCTTCCAGCCGCGGCGGAAAAAGGAATTAAACCCTGCATCGTCTTTTTTGTCCGAGCCCTTGATATGGCTTTCGAGGGTGAGCGCTTCATCACGAATTATTTCCCAGTTATCGGTGAGCACTTTTAGCTCTGGAAAGCTTTCCTCAGGATGAAACGGACGATCCGGTAACTTAGAAAATAAATACATAATCATGTTGATGGGCGCCATAAAGCTTGAGTGGTCAGAAAGCTGGCGTATGGGACGGTGGCGAACCTTGCCACGAAAGTGCACATACACAATACTTATGGCTACGTAAGTGAGAATGAGAGCAGCAATACCCCATTTCATTAGGAACACCTCAAGGCGAAAAAATAAAGTCGGTATTATTTCACGAAAATGATTTTAATGTCGAACCTAGTGTAGTTTGTTTGACACAAAGCAGGCCTAAGCCTTGTAAATTCGCTTTAAGTTTTGTGTTTATGCTTAGAAAACAGGCAAGTCCTTGTTCAGCTTAATCAATTTGTATTGGCTGGGGTTGCAATGGCGGCAATAATTCGCCACAATGCGGCTTCTTTCGTGGTGGCCTCATCGGTCCCTCGCAACGATAAACTGTCAACCCCGTCAGGCCCGGAAGGGAGCAGCGGTAGCAGTGGACTCGTGTGCCGAGGTGTTCTGGTGGGGCCGCCTCCATTTTAGGTGCCGCAAAATAATAATAAACCACCTAACATCACTAGCCCCCATGGCGTTCACAGGCTAGCATAGAGACCCGTTCTTTTTCTCGGCATTATCATGAGTTATCAAGTTTTAGCACGAAAATACAGGCCGCGTAATTTTACTGAGCTAGTGGGGCAAGAACATGTTTCCAAAGCACTTATTCATGCTTTGGAAAATAATCGTTTGCACCATGCTTATTTGTTTGCAGGCACCCGCGGTTGCGGAAAAACCACCATAGCGCGGATTTTAGCTAAGTGCTTAAACTGTGAAACGGGCATTACTGCCACCCCTTGTGAAACCTGCACCAGTTGCCAAGAGATTAGCGCTGGTCGCTTTGTGGACCTTATCGAGGTGGACGCTGCTAGCCGCACTCGTGTAGAGGACACCCGTGAACTTTTAGATAATGTGCAGTACGCGCCCAGCCGCGGTCGCTTTAAAGTGTACTTGATTGACGAAGTGCACATGCTATCCACCCATAGCTTTAATGCTTTATTAAAGACCTTAGAAGAGCCTCCCGAGCACGTTAAATTTTTATTCGCCACCACTGATCCGCAAAAACTACCGGTGACTATTCTTTCGCGCTGTTTGCAGTTTAATTTAACCGAGCTTTCACCGAGCAATATTCAGCGCCATTTGGTGGAGCTGTTAACCAAAGAAGGTGTGGCTTTTGAAGAGCAAAGTTTGCTGTATTTGGGGGAGGCCGCCAAAGGCTCCTTGCGTGATGCCTTAAGCTTAACCGACCAAGCGATTGCGTTTTCAGCAGGCCAACTGACAGTGGCCAATGTTACTAGCATGCTCGGCACAGTGGACCGATCCCATGTGTATATGTTGCTGCGGAGTTTGGCTGAAGGTGAAGCGGCCCCCTTGCTGCAACTCCTTGATAAAGTACTTTCCCATAGCCCCAATGAGGCTGCGCTTTTAGAAGAGATAGTCCGTGTGCTGCACCGCTTAGCAGTGGCACAAGCCGTGCCACAACGCGAGCAAGAGAACAATATACAAGATTTAGCGGGCGCATTTACGCCTGAGCAGTTGCAGCTTTATTACGATATTGCAGTGCGTAGTCGTCGAGATTTCAACCATGTTCCCGATGGCCGCGTGGCGTTAGAGATGCTGTTTTTGCGTATGCTACTGTTCCGTCCCGACGGTGTTTTGTTGGCGCCCGGAAACAACCAAGCACAAGCGGTTGAAAAAAAAAATGAAGTAGCACCTACCCAATCACCTGCATTAGCAGTCTCGCCGCAAGCGGCTGACGTTGAAGGGGTGCCAGCGTCGCCGCCCAGGCAACAAGAGCCACCACAAGCGATAACACCAGTTACTGAGGTAGAGTCAACGCCGCCTTGGCAGCAAGAAACCGCTCAGGCTGCGGCGCCAGAAAAATCGCAAAGTGACGCAGCAACTCCGTCAGAGGACAAATCTGAAGCGCTGCCGCCCCAGGCCCGAGCCACAGAAGTGGCGCCCCAGCTAGCGACGGCACCAGTGGAACTTTCGCCTGAAACATTGCAAGAAAAATCACCACAAGCCGAACCAGAAACAGTGCTAGAAACGCCAACTGAAGCTCTGACAAGCAAGCCTGAGTTGCCGCCTATGCCTGGTGCCGCTGATAAAGCCGCACTTGCTCAGTGGTGGGAGCAGTTGATTAAGCTGCTACCCATTTCAGGTGTGGTGGCAAATCTGGCCAGTAATTGCCAGTTGAAACACCACCGAGATAATCGGTGGGTGCTAGCTCTCCACGGCGGCCATGATATTTTAGCGGGGCGTGGAAAACGGTTGGCTGAGGTACAACAAGCGGTGCGCGATTTATTGCATATCCCTGTGCAGCTTGAAATTGAGCAAGATGACGCCATTGATTTAAGTCCTGATATGATTCGTGCCGAACGTAAACAGCAGCAGCTGGCCCACGCCACGGCAACGCTTCAGCAAGACCCTGTGGTAAAAGCCTTACTAACAGAATTTGATGCCACGCTACATGTGGATACCATTGTTCCCACAATAAATGAGTGAGAAAACCATGGATTTTGATATGAATAGCCTGATGCAGCAGGCACAAGCCATGCAAGAACGCATGAAAAAAGCCCAAGAGGATATTGCCAAAGCCGAAGTGACTGGCGAAGCAGGTGCGGGCATGGTGAAAGTTACTATGAATGGTCGCCACGACGTACGTAAAGTGGAACTAGATCCTAGCTTATTACAGGAAGACAAAGAGTTTTTAGAAGATTTGTTGGCCGCTGCAGTGAATGATGCAGTGCGCCGCGTGGAAGAGCACCAGCAAAAAGAAATGTCATCGCTCACGGCGGGCATGCCCATCCCACCCGGCTTTAAGATGTTCTAATGAAGCAAAGTCCACTGGTCCAGCAGCTCATCGATGCTTTCACTTGCCTGCCCGGCGTGGGGCCTAAGTCTGCTCAGCGCATGACCTATTATTTGCTTGAGCGTCATCGCCAAGGAGGCGAGCAATTGGCGCAAGCTCTACTGGCGGCTATGGCTGGTGTTGGCCAGTGTCAGCAGTGCCGCAATTTTGCTGAGCAAGAGGTGTGCCCTGTGTGCGCTGATACGCGACGCGACGCGAGCGTGGTGTGTGTGGTGGCATCACCAGCCGATGTGCTCGCGTTTGAGCAAGCAGGTGGCTATAACGGCCGCTACTTCGTGCTAATGGGGCACTTGTCGCCCATCGATGGGATTGGACCAGAAGAAATTGGGTTACCCCTATTACAAGAACAGCTTGCTAGCAATGCCATTACTGAGGTGATTTTGGCCACGAGCAGCACTGTGGAGGGTGAGGTAACAGCGCACTATATTTTAGAAATGTGCCAAGCTAAAGGCGTGGAAGTCAGCCGCTTGGCGCAGGGTGTGCCTGTGGGGGGCGAGCTTGAGTTTGTGAGTGGCGCCACTCTGGCGCAAGCGCTATCTGAGCGGCGTAAAATATAAAGCTGCAAGGCTCAGCCACCAGTACGCAGGGAGCCCAAGCTTAATACTGGTGTTGTATCGCTTCTATCGAGGAAGCTTTTTTGGCCTTACAGCCCCACACTAAACGTAAGCCCCACTGAGCCTTGCAAAACCTATTAACCGCTAATCACCACCATGGGTTCGTTGGTGTCTTCTAGTGTGCCAGTAAGAGCAAACTCCATGGTGCCGTCATTTAATGAGCTGTAGCGCAACATGGGTAGATCTTTCAGATAGTTCATGTGCACTTTCCAAGGTAATTTGTCACCTTGTAGCGGCATATTTTTCAGGGCGCGCTGAATGTAGCTGGCATTGGTGCAACCTGAGCCATCGGTAATGAAAGAGTGTTTTTCAATGGTGGGATCGTTGTTAATGGGAGTTGCTTTTACAGCGCCCATTTGATCCATGTAATTGAGTAAGCGGCAGATAAACTCGCTGGAAAGGTCTGACTTTAAGGTCCAGCTCGAGTTGGTGTAACCAAAAATCATGGCCGCATTAGGAATGCCTTCAAACAGAGTGCCTTTATACACCATGCCTTCGGTGAGTTTGACGAGCTCTTGGTTGACGCTTAGCTGCATGCCGCCTAATAGCTGAATATTAAAACCAGTGGCCGTCACAATAATGTCGGCTTCTAGCTCTTCACCGTTTTGCAGCAAAATACCGTTCTTGGTGAACTTGTCGATGTGGTTGGTGACAACGCTGGCATGACCTTTGCGCAAGGCTTTGAATAAATCACCGTTAGGCACAGCGCATAAGCGCTCATCCCAAGGGTTGTAGCTCGGGGTGAAATGTTTCATATCCACCTTATTGCCCACTTGGCGCTTCACTAAACCGCGCAAAATAGTGCTGGTGAGCTTAGGCGCGCTTTGCGATAGGCGGAAAACACCACGCTGCAAGGCCACACCACGGGCGCGGCCCAAGCGGTGCACTAGCATATCGGGTAGCACTAAGCGCAATGCATCAGAAATATGGTCTTTTTCGGGGATATTCGCCATATAGGTGGGCGAACGCTGCAGCATGGTCACATGTTTGGCTTTTTCGGCCATGGCTGGGAGCAAGGTAACAGCAGTAGCACCTGAGCCGATGATAACGACTTTTTTACCTGTGTAATCTAAATCCTCTGGCCATTCTTGCGGGTGCACCACGGGGCCCTTAAAGTTTTTGCGGCCTTTAAACTCAGGGGTATAGCCTGCTTCATAGCTATAATAACCGGCGCAGCTGAGTAAGAAATTACAGGTATAGGTGACTTTTTTTGTCTCGCCATCAACGGTGCGTTCTGCGGTAACAGTCCAAGTATTAGTGGCGTCAGACCAATCGGCTTTTAATACCTTAACGCCATACCGAATTTTTTTATCAATCCCATTCTCTCGTGCTGTCTCGCGGATGTATTCTAGGATTTCATGACCATCTGCAATGACTTTGGTGCCCGTCCAAGGTTTAAAGTTATACGCGTAAGTGTACATTTCAGAGTCGGAACGCACGCCAGGATAGCGGTGGATATCCCAAGTACCGCCAATGCTATCGCGGGCCTCTAAAATAGCGTAGGTTTTGTTTGGGCACTTATCTTGAAAGTGCCATGCAGCGCCGATGCCAGATAGCCCAGCACCCACGATTAAAATATCAAAATGTTCAGTTGTCATAATTGCACCCTCATTTAGGTTCTTTTACGTCATTGCCTAGAGCACGGTTCTGAACGTTATGCTCAGAATGACAAAAGCAATGCGGTGTTACTTGATGTGTATCAAAAGGCATACGCCCTAAAGTTTTGCGCTAAGAAACCCGAGTCAATGACAAGTCATTTTTAACTGTGCCATTGGCTGATGTAATAGTTCTAGCCTGAATTTTAACTTTAGAAAAGAGGGAAGAAGGGTTATCTGCTTAAAACTTGTTTTGAATCAATAGTACGAGCACTCAAGTTGAAGGCCTGCCTGACAATGCGTTGCAGACAATGTTTGTCATTGAATACCAAGCGCTTGCTTGGTAGTGTTTTTGCATTATAAAAAAGGAGTGAACATGCAAAACACCCATAGCTATTTCAATGAAACACATAACATGGTGCGTGCCACTGCGCGTCGTTTTGTGGAAGAACGCATCTTGCCCAATATTGATGCCTGGGAAGAGGCTGGCACCTTTCCACGTGAACTCTATAAAGAGGCAGCAGATTTAGGGTTGTTAGGGGTTGGTCATCCCGAAGCTTATGGCGGCGCGGGCGAGACAGATATTTTTTTAAAAATAGCTGTGTCTGAAGAGCTGATGCGCTGTACCTCTGGGGGGTTAACGGCCAGCTTGGGTTCATTAGATATTGGTCTGCCCCCCATCTGGCGCTGGGGTAGCGAGGATATGAAACAGCGGGTTGTGCCGCAGGTGCTAAGCGGTGAAAAAATTAGCGCTCTAGCCATTACCGAACCGGGTGGTGGCTCAGATGTGGCAAATTTGCAAACGCGCGCAGTGCGTGAAGGTGATTATTACCGCGTTAATGGCAATAAAACTTTTATCACCTCGGGGTGTAGGGCGGATTATTACACGGTGGCTGTGCGCACCGGTGATAAAGGCTTCGGGGGGGTGAGTCTGCTTCTTATTGAAAAAGGAACCCCAGGCTTTAGCCAAAGCCCGCCATTAAAGAAGATGGGATGGTGGGCGAGTGATACGGCTGAGCTTTATTTTGAAGATTGCATGGTGCCTGCAGAAAACCTTATTGGCCCAGAAAATGGCGGTTTCTATTGCATTATGACGAATTTTCAAATGGAGCGTTTGATGCTGTGCGTAATGGCCAATATGACTTCGCAGCTCGCTTACGAAGAAGCGCTAAATTACGCTAAGGAGCGCCAGGCTTTTGGTAGGAGCCTTACTGGGTTTCAGGTTACGCGCCACAAACTAGTGGAAATGGCCACCGCGGTGGAAATTAGTCGTGAATACACGTACCGCGTGGCAGCCAAAATGCAGGCCGGTGACAATGTTATTAAGGAAGTGTCCATGGCAAAAAACTTTGCCACGCAAACGGCGGACAAACTGACCTATGACGCAGTGCAGATATTTGGTGGTGCTGGCTTTATGCGCGGCACCGTGGTGGAGAGGCTGTATCGTGATAATCGTATTTTGCCGATTGGCGGCGGCACATACGAAATCATGAATGAGGTGATTGCTAAACAAATAGGTTTATAAAAAAAGGGCGAGATGATCTCGCCCTTTCTATGTTATTCCACGGGGTTGGTGCATTCTGAGCGCGAGCCATCAATCTTACAGCGAACACGGCGCTGTAGGGTGAGCATGTCACCGTCATAATGGCCTTGATCGCGTAGCTGTACACGGGCTTCTTGCATCATGATTTCATAGTCTGATTTATCAGCATCAGGAATATCCTGCATCCATTTTGGATCCACGTTTTCTGCTTCGCGGCTGAGCTCTTCTTGAATACGATCTAGGTTAGTGTAGAAGTAAGAGCGGGATTTTTGGGCAGCTTCGCTGCTAATGCTATCTTTGCGCGCCACAAGCTGCATAGTGATCTGCGCTAGAGGGTAGTTGATGATGGCACCGTTTGGCGTCAAACCTCGGTAAAGTTCTAGTGCGTTATAAGCAACCAGTGGCGATGCAATTACATCCACTTGGCCATTATTAAAGCGAGAAGAGAAGTTGGTGATGTCAGAAGCCACTGGGCTGGCTCCCACTTGCGCCACGAGCTGCGCCTGTGTGGGGTCGTATTCTAATACCGCTACTTTTTTACCCGCCGCTTTTGCAAGGGTGTTAATGTTTTTGTCATTTACAAAAATGTAGGCAGCTCCTGCTGGCGCAATGCCCATGATACGGTAGCTCCCTTGTTCCATTTTGTCGGCGCTTTGTGGGTGGGCTGCAACTTGCAGTACGGTTTTGAGATGTTCGTCATCAGGAATGCCGCCCACAGAGTCGATGGTGCCTGAGAACTTGTTAAAGGAGCGCGCACGGATACCTGTAATCAGCGCCGCATCGCAAATGCCGGATTTTAATTCTTCAGCAGCGATGGCTTCGTTGGTGTGGGTGGTGAGCTTGGTTTTTAAACCCCAAGATAAGGCTTCAGTTTGCCACTCGCGCATGGCCTGCATGGCGGGGCCGGATTTTCCAGCAATATCCCAAACGCAAATATTAAGTTCTTTTTCTGCTTGTGCTGTTAGGGGAGCAGCAAAAAGCGTTGTGGCAGCCGCAAGCAGGGCAAGGGTCTTCTTCATAATGAGTTTCCTAGGTTTATTGTTATTGCGATAGCAAATGCTAAATAAAATAATACTGATGATAGGTTAACGCCTTGAGGAGAGACTTGCTAACTTCGAGGGTGGCATTAAATACGGTGGCGCCGTGTCATATTATCAAGTGCTAAACTTGCTATTTGAGGTAATAGGGAGCGAGCAAAGGCCGCTCCCGTATTGCATGGCTTACTTAGCCTTGCCTTGGTTGGCTACGGCAGCTTCTGCCGCTGCAATGGCTTCAGCATCGCCTAGGTAGTTACGGCTTAGGGGCTTTAGGTTTTCGTCTAACTCGTATACCAAAGGAACACCTGTGGGAATATTGAGCTTTAGAATGTCTTCATCAGAAATACCTTCTAAGTGCTTCACTAAGGCACGCAAGCTATTGCCGTGAGCCACAATAAGCACCTGCTTGCCCGCTTTAATATTGGGCTCCATTTCTGCTTCATAATAAGGAATAAAGCGCGCCACTGTGTCTTTTAAGCTTTCTGACAGTGGGATTTGCTCTTCGGTGAGGCCTTGGTAAACGCGCTGGTTTGCAGGATAGCGTGGGTCGGTTTTTTCAAGCTCAGGCGGTGGTGTATCGTAGCTGCGGCGCCAAATGTGTACCTGCTCATCACCGTATTTTTCCGCTGTTTCGGCCTTGTTTAAGCCTTGCAGAGCGCCGTA
>DAHVSB010000068.1 GCA_027324795.1 Alcanivoracaceae bacterium | reverse complement strand
CCCGCTGATGGTATTCATTGCTGATTAAGGTGCGAATTTGGGCCGGCAAACCACTTTGGTACACCTCACCTGTCAGTAATTGTCCAAGAGAATTGCGTAAAAAGTGCGACAAAGACAGTTCATTTTGCACTAAAGGTAAGGTCAGCACGTCGCTTACAAACACCAATCGGTTCGCGGATTGCTCATATTCCACTGAGCACTTAAACACCCGCTCTGAGTTCTCCCCACCAGCGGGAAAATCAAATTCCACCCGCTGCAATGGAATGGGGCGCCCCACAAGCCACCCCATAAAACGAGCAGACAATAAAAATACGGCCTCAATAATGATGTCGCGGAAATCAATCTTATTGAGCATCTGCACGGTTAAATAAGCTTGGTCGCCCTCTTTTTGCAGTGTGGTTTCTACGCCTAAGTCGAAAAGGTCATAAAAATCCATTCCACGACGCACTGCTTCTTCAAGGTTAGCGCAGTTAATCACAGCATGAGCCATCATGCTAAAGGTGCCGGGCTTAGAACGACGGCCTTGGCCAAAACCAATAAACTCGTCGCCTGTTTGCTCCATCACTGTGAGCAATAGGCGTAAAAAAGTAGCGCGGTCCACACGAGCTGCGGGTTCCTCTAAACGCTCGCGCTCTATCCCCACTTGTACCAACAATTCAGGAATAGAAACCCCCGAGCGCGCCGCACTCTTTAATACTTGAACCACGTAATCCATTGCAATGGTTTTAACGTTTTTTGCTGTCATTCAATCCTGCTCTCCGAGAAACCCCTTGGCTACCAACAGCGCTCCGTGGTTTTCTACATTAGCGAAAAAACAAGTCAAAGCGGGTGCTAGATTATACCCGATGAAAACGCTTCTTGTGGCATAAAATGCAACTCTACTATGCCTTAATGCCAAAAAGCTGATTTTGCACTAGATGAAGCAATGAGCAGCCCCTCTCCTTCCCTTGAATCTTTCACATCCTAAACATAAAGCGCTATGATTTAAGCGGTTACGGCTTGTTGCGTCATCAATAGTCGTTTTTTCTCGCCTCATGTTTGCGAATTTCATACGGTAAACGGGAGTTTCAATGTCCGAACGGGCGCATCTTACCTCATTAAGCTTCGCTTCTGCTTTTAAAGAAACGGTACTCAATAATAACTACTCTAAAAAACTTTTCAGCAAAGACTTTTTTGCTGGAGTTTCTGTGGGCATCATCGCTATACCACTATCCATGGCATTGGCGGTGGCGGTGGACGCTCCTCCTCAGTATGGGCTTTATACGGGAATTATCGCCGGTATCATCATAGCCCTTACCGGTGGCTCGCGTTTTTCTATTTCTGGCCCCACCGCAGCCTTTGTGGTGATTCTGCAGCCCGTGGTGTACAAGTATGGGCTTGGCGGCCTATTGGTGGCCACCTTGATGGCTGGTCTTATTTTAATCGCCATGGCCCTCGCTCGTTTGGGACGTTTTATTGAATACATCCCCGCTCCTGTCACTTTAGGATTTACAGCGGGTATTGCCATTGTGATTGCTACCCTGCAAGTAAAGGATTTCTTTGGGTTGCCCGTGGGCGATTTACCTCCTAGCTTTTTAGCAAAAGCGCAGATTCTTATTAGCCACTTTCACGCCATGCATTGGCCCACACTATTGGTGGGCGCTATTACCTTGGCAGTGCTTATTCTTTGGCCAAGGCTGCGCACTGCCATCCCTGGCCATTTGCCTGCTGTGGTTATCGGCGTGCTCGCTTCCCTCCTGCTTGCCCGCTTTGGTTTTGATGTGGACACCATTGGCAGCCGCTTCACTTTCTTATTTCCGGACGGCAGTGTGGGCCAAGGTATCCCGCCTTTTTTACCCAGTTTTAAGCTGCCTTGGTTATGGGAAACCCCATCTGGGGAAGCCCTATGGTCCTTTGATACTTTACGTGCCTTAGTGCCAGTAGCATTTAGTATTGCCATGCTTGGTGCTATTGAATCTCTATTGTGTGCCGTGATTTTAGATGGCATGAGCGGGCACAGACACTCCGCCAATGGCGAGTTACTTGGCCAAGGGTTAGGTAATATTGTGGCCCCCTTCTTTGGCGGTTTCGCGGCCACCGCTGCACTGGCACGTTCTGCCGCTAACTATCGTGCGGGCGCACAAAGCCCCATGGCGGCTGTTATTCATTCCATCGTGCTGCTATTAGCAGTATTAATCTTGGCCCGCTGGCTCAGTTATCTTCCCATGGCCACCATGGCGGCGCTGCTCCTGATAGTGGCGTGGAATATGAGTGAAGCGCGCAAGGTCGTGGAACTGCTAAAAAAGGCTCCCAAACAAGATGTTATGCTGCTATTGGTTTGTTTATTCCTCACCGTGCTCGTGGATATGGTGGTGGCTATTTCTGTGGGGGTCGTGCTGGCATCTTTGGTGTTTATGCAACAAATTGCCGAAATGACTCGCATTACCGACGTCACTGGGCAGCGTAAAATCACTGGCAATGCTCAAATACCGGAAGGTTGGCGTTTAATTAAAATTAATGGCCCTTTGTTTTTTGCTGCTGCGGACCGTGTCTTTAGCAAGCTCAAGGACATGGGTGCAGGCCAGCGTGGCTTAGTGCTCTACATGGATGCAGTTCCTTTGCTTGATGCAGGTGGCCTCAACGCTTTCCTGCGTTTTGTTGAAGATGCAAAAACCCTTGGTTTTGAACTGGTGATAGCGGACCTGCAGTTCCAACCATTGCGCACATTAGCCCGTGCTGGCGTGGAGCCCATTGAGCAACAACTGCGCTTCACCCCCACCATGACAGAAGCCATCGAGCTCATTGCCACAGGCAATAAACCGCAATGATATGCCCTTGTGACACAGGCCATAACTATGCTGAATGCTGCGCCTTGCTCCATCAAGGCGCGCAGGCACAAGAGCCCGCTGCTGTAATGCGGGCGCGCTTTAGTGCCTTTAAGTTACAGTTGCAAGATTTCGTGCTAGCTAGTTGGCATCCAGATACGCGTCCCGCTGAGCTTAGGCTTAGCTCCCACACGCGTTGGGGGCGCCTGCAGATACACCAAGCAATCCAAACAGGCCATCAAGGCCAAGTGCAATTTGATGCTTATTTTTTTGAAGAAGGACGTTGGGGAATACAACAGGAAACCTCGCTCTTTCTAAAAGAAAGTGGCATTTGGTACTACCACAGCGGCGAGGCTGCCATTAAGCAATTCACCCCCGAACGCAACGCGCCCTGCCCTTGCGGCTCTGGCATAAAATATAAACGCTGTTGCTTAAAGAGAGCATAAATGGCCTTGTCTCGCTCCGCTCAGTCCGATTTGCTATTGGTGTTGGTAACCTTAGTGGCTGCCATTAGCTGGATGTTTTCTAAAGAAGCCATAGTGCTAATGCCGCCTATTATGTTTATGGCGGTACGGTTTTTATTAGCAGCGCTGTGCTTACTCATATTCAGTGCCGCACACTTGCGACGCCTCACCTTCCCCTTATTGCGACGCAGCTTAGTAGTGGGCAGCTTTTTTGGTTTAGCCATGACAAGTTGGGTTATGGGGCTCGCCACTGGCGACACCATGGGTGAAGGGGCTTTTTTAACCAGCTTAGGGGTGATATTAGTGCCTGTGGTGGCGCGTTTGGCTTTCAAAGAAAGCTCACCCATCGCCACTTGGTTAGCATTGCCGGTGGCCGCCATTGGCCTAGCCCTGCTTTCCTTACAACATGGTTTTCGTTTGGCTCCCTCACAGGGTTATTATCTCACCGCAGCAGCATTGTTCGCTTGCTTTTACACCCTCAACACCCGTGCCACCACTGCTGATGAAAGCAAACAACGCGCGCCCGTTCACCCCCTTGCCATGACCACGATTTTAATGTTTGTGGCCACCTTGGTGACGGGCACAGCCTCATGGCTTTTAGAGTTTCAACCAGGTTCACAGATACCTGTAAGCGGAGCCCTTATTCTGTGGGTATTAGCCAGCGCCATTATTGGCACTGCCATGCGCTTTTTAATGCAAACCTATGCCCAAAGCTTAAGTCAGAGCACTCATGGTGCGGTTATTTTAATCTTAGAGCCTATTTGGGTGGCACTGATTTCAGCTGTTTGGTTCACCGAGCGCTTAGATGGTATCCAACTTATGGGTTGTGCTTTTATTTTGCTAGCCTTATTAGTAAACCGTTGGCAAGCCATTACAACAGGAATAAAAAAATGGAAACCTTAAGTTATACGCCTACACGCACCCTCCTTTCGCCGCTGCGCTCATGCCTTGTGCTAGTGGATTTCCAAGTGAATTTGATGCCCGCCATTGCAGAGCAAGATCACGTTATTCGCGAAGCTCAGCGCTTGGCACAAATCGCACAACTGCTACAAATTCCCACCATTGCCACAGAGCAGAATCCACAACGGCTCGGCAACACAGTGCCCGAACTAAAACCCCTATGCGACGCCCGTTTAGAAAAAGTACATTTTGATGCCTGTGCTCTTAATGGATTACCACAAGCCATCCCCACCGGACGTTCGCAAGTGGTCATCGCAGGTTGCGAAGCGCACGTGTGTTTATTACAAACCGCTCTTGGCTTATTACATCACGACTTTGACGTATTTGTGGTGGCAGAAGCTTCTGGCTCACGCCGGCTTTCAGATAAAGAAAGAGGGTTGGCACGACTAGAAAAATCTGGTGCTACGCTAATTTCGCCAGAAATGGCCGGATTTGAATGGCTGCAGAGCTACCAACACCCTAAATTTAAAGAGGTATTAGACATTATTAAGCCGCTATAGGCCACGCGGTAACGCTAAAGGCTCCTGCTCTAGCCAAACACCAAACTGAGTAAACACATCTCGACGCACTTGCTCTGCCACCGCATTCACCTGCTCGGCGGTGGCGTTGTGGCTATGGTTCACCAGTACAAGCGCTTGCTGGCTATGCATGCCTACACCGCCAGGCTGATGGCCTTTCCAACCCGCTTGTTCGATAAGCCAGCCCGCTGCTAACTTATACTCGCCCGAGGCTAACGTGTATGCGACTAGGGTTGGGTATTGCTGCTTTAAGGCTTGGTACTGGCTCGTTTTCACCACGGGGTTTTTAAAAAAACTACCCGCATTAGGCAAGTTGGCTGGGTCTGGCAATTTAGCGCTGCGAATGGCACAAATAACTTCACGCAACCCTTGGGCATTTTGTTTGCCAACGGGAAGCTGCGCAAAATGCTCAGCCACGTCACCATAGCCAAGCTTTAATGGCTGATGTTGTAAGTTCAAGCGTAGCACTATCTCAGTAATTAACCACTGTCCCGGCGCTTGGGATTTAAAATAGCTGTCACGGTAAGCAAAATCACATTCTGCTGCACTGAATTGTTTTTCTTCAGCGGTGGTTAAATTGATAGCAGTGAGGCCCACCAATACATCTGCCAGTTCAACCCCGTAAGCGCCAATGTTTTGCACCGGTGCAGCGCCACAATGGCCAGGGATGAGCGAAAGGTTTTCTAGTCCTTGCCACCCTTGTGCTAAACTCCAGGCCACCACCTGGTCCCACACTTCACCAGCCGCCAAAGCCACTTCCACCTGGGTATCATCTTGGCGCAACAAGCGGCGTCCCTTGAATTGAGGATGTAATACCAGCCCCGGCAACTCAGCTGCTAACACCACATTACTGCCCCCGCCAAGCACCGTAATAGGCATTTGCGAAGCGTATTGTTTAATAAGTGCTATGGCTTCAGCTGGAGTATCTGGAGCAGCAAAATACTGCGCCCGGCTCTGCAGGCGCAGGGTGTTGAAATGGGTAAGGTCTTGGTGTTGAGCCATCAAGAGAGGTGTTTTTCCTGAATGTGATTGAGCAACCCCTGGCTTGCTTCTTCCACCATATTAAGCACCAAGGTAAAGCCTTCCGGGCCGCCGTAATAAGGGTCAGGCACTTCCTCTTGCTGTTCCTCTGGCGCAAAGGCTAAAAACAAACCTAAGTGGCCTTGGTAATCCGCAGGCTGCATAGCTTTAAGGTTTTTAAGATTTTCCTTATCCATAGCTATGACATAATCGAATTCAGCAAAATCTGTTGCACTCACTTGGCGCGCACGCAACGGCGTTAAGTCGTAATTACGCTTAGCAGCTTCATCAATGGTGCGCGGGTCTGGTGCTTTGCCAATGTGCCAATCACCGGTGCCTGCACTATCGATATGTATACGCTCGCTTAAGCCTGCTGCTTCCACTTGGTGACGGAACACCCCCTCAGCAGTGGGTGAACGGCAGATATTGCCCAAGCAAACAAACAGCACCTTAATACTCATTGTGTTTCCCCTAATAGTTCACGAATAACAGCCAAATCCTTTGGCGTATCCACACCCGCCGGCACCTTGGCACAAGCAGGCGCGATATGAATGGCGGCACCATAATACAAAGCGCGCAATTGTTCTAATGCCTCCGCGGCTTCCAAGGGCACTTGGGGCCAGGTGACATAGCTATTGAGCAGCGATACACGATAGCCATAAATACCAATATGACGCCAGTACTGTTCTGTCGGTGCAGCGCCTGTGGTGGGCGCTTGTGCTTGAAAGTCATCACGCTGCCACGGGATAGGCGCGCGGCTAAAATATAAAGCACGGCCGTTTTCTGCAAACACGGCTTTTACCGCATTGGGGTCCCACACTTGCGCCCAATCGGTGATGGCTTCACACAAGGTGGCCATATCAAACTGAGGTTGCTCCAGCAGATTCGCCGCCACTTGGTCCACCACTTGAGGCGGAATCAAAGGCTCATCGCCTTGCACATTGACCACCACATGGTGCTCTTCTAAACCCAGCAGTGATGCCACCTCCTGCAAACGGTCTGTGCCCGTGGGGTGATCGCTGCACGTTAAAATTGCTTGGCCACCATGGGCCTCCACCGCTGCTTTAATGCGTTCATCATCCGTGGCCACCCACACAGCCTGCGCCTGGCTTTGCAGGCACCGTTCATACACATGCACCACCATGGGTTTACCAGCAATATCAGCTAAAGGTTTGCCGGGTAAACGACTGCTGCCATAACGAGCGGGAATAATAACGGTGTAACTCACGTAGCATCTTCCTTAAGTAACTGTTCAAAAACCGCATCGAAAAAAGCGTCTGGCAGCTTGGCATTAACAGAGAAAACCCACCCCCGCTCCCCAACCAAAGGCGACGCTTTTACGGCATCTTTGTCTGTCATCACAATGGGGTTGTCGTCTGCAAAAACAAGTTCTGCCTTGGTGTAGGAATGATGATCTGGAAAAGCATGGGGAATAACTGCAAGCCCTAACGCCTCTAGGCTTTTAAAGAAGCGCTCTGGATGGCCAATGCCAGCCACGCCGTGTACGCGAGAGAATTGAGCAATAAACTCTTCTGGGCTTAGGCGCTTACCCGTGCTCGGTTGCCAAAAATGACCTGCCTCAAGCACCATGGTAACGGCATTAGGTGGCTGTACCTGCCTTTGGCCGTTAACTACTATCCAATCCACTTCCTGCAAACGCTGAGCGGGTTCGCGCAATGGCCCTGCCGGTAAACAACGACCGTTACCAAGCCAACGCTTAGCGTCTAGCACCACTATTTCAGCGGTACGCGGCAGCGCATAATGCTGTAAGCCATCATCACTGATAACTACATCTGGGTTTGTGCTGAGTGCAGCCTGCAGTGCCGCTTGGCGTTTAGGGGCAATAAACACGGGGGCTTGTGTTTTTTGCGCCAACATTAGGGGTTCATCCCCGGCTACATCAGCGGTTTGCTCTGCCGTTACGTGCCAAGGAAAATAAGGCGGACTAGCACCATAGCCTCGAGAAATAATCGCCACAGTAAGCCCACGCTGTGCAGCTTGAGCGCACAAAGCCTCTACCAAAGGGGTTTTGCCTGTGCCGCCAACAGTGATGTTGCCCACCACTAACACCGGCACTGTTGGTACTAACGCCTGCTCACGAAAGCGCAACAAGCGTTTACGAGCTACCCTCGCCACCAAGGCGCTTAAAGGCAACAGCCACAATAAACGCTTGCCAGTGCCATACCAACCTTGTTCCAGCCAAGTGGCCAGCGCTTGCTTCATTTTATAACTCTTCAAAGTTCATTTGATGAAGCTGGTAGTAGACACCTTTTTGCTCGATTAAACTATCGTTCGTCCCTTGTTCAATAATTTGTCCTTCATCGAGCACTAAAATTTTATCCGCATTTTCGATAGTGCTTAAACGGTGAGCAATCACTAGCGTGGTGCGCCCCTCCATTACTCTCTCCAAGGCTTTTTGGATATAGTGCTCCGACTCATTATCCAGCGCCGAGGTAGCTTCATCTAAAATTAGAATAGGTGCATCCTTGAGCAAAGCGCGAGCAATAGCCAAGCGTTGGCGCTGACCACCAGAAAGCTGCGTGCCGTCTTCACCAATTTCTGTGTCTAACCCATGTTCTAGGCCTTGAATAAACTCCCATGCATAAGCATCTTTTGCGGCCTGGATAATTGCTTCATCGGATACATCGCGCAGCTCACCGTAGGCAATGTTGTTGCGCACGCTGTCATTAAAAAGCACAACGTTTTGCGTCACCATAGCAATATTACTGCGCAAATCATGCAAGCGATAATTTTGAATTGGATGCCCGTCAAGGGTGATTACCCCCTCAGACACATCATAAAAACGCGGAATCAAGGCAGCAATGGTGCTCTTACCTGCCCCAGAGCGCCCTACAAGCGCTACGGTTTCCCCGGGTTTTGCCGTAAAAGACACCTGTTGCAATGCGGTGCCGCGCTCATCGCCTGTGTAACTAAAGCTCACATTTTCAAAGGCCAAGTCCCCTTGGCTTTTTGCCAGCTCCAAGGTTCCGGTATCCCGCTCGGTGTCGTAGTCCATTAACTCAAAGATAGAAGCAGCACCAGTAATGCCGCGCTGTATCTTTACGTTAACGTCAGTCAATTGTTTAATGGGTTTTTGAATCAGCGCCACGGCCGTAATAAAAGCAAGAAAATTGCCCAAGCTTAAATCTTCGCCCATTAAGCGGATATATAAAAAGGTGATAATGCCCACACCGATGGAAATCACCATATGCACAGATACGGTGCCAATGATTTTACTGACTTCAAGCTTAACTTGCTGGCTTCGGAATTTGTTGCTGGCATGCTCAAAGCGCGTGCTTTCTTGCTTTTGACCAGAGAAAATTTTTACCGCTTGGTGACCTTCTATGGCCTCTGCAAGGTACTGGGTAATGTTGCCCATGCTGTCTTGAATATTTTGGCTAATGCGGCGAAAACGCTTACTCATTAAATTCACTACCAAGCCAATCACGGGCCCCACAGTGAAGAGAATCAGAGTCAGTTTCCAATTGGTATAAAACAAATAGCCTAGTAAGCCTATGGCGGTTAATCCCTCACGCAAAATCACAGTAATGGCGTCTGTGCCGGCTGACGTCACTTGTTGCGCATCATATATCAATTTGCTCATGATGCGCCCAGAAGAGCTTTGCTGATAGTGCTTCGTGGGCAAACGCAACACATGGTCAAACGTTTCGCGCCTCAGCTCAAATACTATGCGCTGCCCCACCCAAGTGATGCTATAGCCTCCGATAAACTGCCCAACCCCTTGCACAAAAGCGATCACTAAAGGAGCCAAGCAAACCACCGCCACCATTTTAGGCGTGGGGTTTTCGATGGTGCTTGTAATTACTTGCATCATCTCTGCAATCACAGGATTCATAGCAGAGTAAATAAGATAGCCAAACAAACTCAGCAGCAGCAATACCCAATGACGACGCGTATAAGTCAATAAGCGCTTATAGGTTTCCCATGGATTTTCCACCATGGATGTTTCGGAAGAAGACATGAAAAAGGATTACTCCTGAATGGGTTCTCGAGTCGTGATGCTTAAATTAACATAACCAAGCTGCCCTGCCACATCCATTAATGTCACCACAGCTTGATGGCGGGCATTAGCATCGGCGGTAATTATCAAACTATACTCGCTAGATTCGGTGAGATTCGACAATACAGCACGGAGGGTTTGGGCATCATTTTTTACCAAACGTTCACCGTTCACCACGTAATCACCCTCGGCTCCCACCACTACTTCCACTGGCTTTGCTTGTTCTTCAGCTACCAAACCATCAGCCTCAGGCAGGGTAATCGCTAAGCGGGTCTCCTTGGTGAAAGTGGTGGAAACCATAAAGAAAATCAATAACAAAAACACCACATCAATGAGTGGTGTGAGATTAATCTCCACTTCTTCGGTGCGTGCTCGACGAAAATTCACAATCAGGCTCCTTTACTTTCGTTCTCAACATCGGTGAGCCAACTAAGTAACTCTGCTGCTTGTGTTTCCATGCTAACCGCGATTTCGTCCACTCGGCGCAAGAGCATGCGGTGAAAGAACATCGCTGGAATTGCCACGCATAGGCCGGCTGCCGTAGTAATTAATGCCTTTGAAATACCCCCGGCTAACAAAGCGGTATCGCCACTACCATGCAACATCAGGGCTGTGAACACTTCAATCATACCCACCACGGTGCCAAGCAAACCGAGCAAAGGGCTAATAGCTGCTATGGTGCCTAGGGTACTAAGAAAACGTTCCATATCATGCACTTCTTGATTGGCCACTTCTTCCATGGCTGCACGGATATCGGCTCTGGGTTTACCCACCTGTTTTAAACCAGCCGCCAAGATACGTCCCATGGGGGAATGGCTTTGCAAAGCATCAAGATGCTTGGGGCTAAGGCGCCCTTTTTGCGACCATTGTTTGATTTGCTCAAGCAAATGCAAAGGCGCTATGCGCTCTTGTCGTAAGCTCCAAAAACGCTCCGCCACTATCGCTAAAGCCACCGCTGACCCAAGCAAAATGGGTAACATCAACCAACCACCCGCGATAACGATTTCTAACACCTTATTCCCCTTAATCGAGCTATTTATTTATCGAATTCATTCAGTACCAACTGCGCGGATACTTATAACGCCACTGTATAGGGGTGGAATTATGGTGGTCGCGCACAGGAAAAACAATCATGCCGCTCTCCGCTGTGCTTAACAGTGCTATATTTAACGCTTTGTAGCGTTGCTCTACTTGCCAGTGGGGGTGCCTAAAAGCATTAGCAAAGCCGTGTGATACCACGGCGTATCGCGGCATCAATGTTTTTAGAAAACTATAACTTGAGCTGGTGGCGCTTCCATGGTGCGGCACTTGTAGCACGCTGTTATGCAAAAACCTTTGATGCTTGGCCAGCCAAAACTCCACTGGGCGATGAATATCACCCGTAAGCAACACTGCGCCAAATCTCCCTTGCACCTGAATCACGCAACTATAATTATTGTGCTCATGCAAGCGTAGCCCCGCCGGCGGCCATAGAACTTCAAAGTCCACCCCGTCCCACCGCCACTGTTGGCCACGCCAACATGCTTGTGCGCCATGATGATATTGGGGCTCTCCTGCTAGCCAATGTATGTCTGGCCACACCTGCTGAATGGACTCGCTACCACCGCTGTGGTCAGTATCACTATGGCTAATCACACCCAAGGTGAGTTGCTGGGGCTGGCGTTGCAACCAAGGTACTAGCACCGATTTCCCCGCATCACCGTATCCCCAACTGGGACCAGTGTCATAAAGCAACAAGTGATGTCGGGTGCGAATAACAGTCGCCAGCCCTTGCCCCACATCCAACGTAACAAAATCAAATTCGCCATGCATAGGCGCGGTATCCTGGGGCCATAACCAAGGCAGCAAAGGAATCAGCGGCACCCAAGAGGCCACCGGTAAGCGGGGCATAAATATCATGACCATAGCGAACA
>DAHVSB010000067.1 GCA_027324795.1 Alcanivoracaceae bacterium | reverse complement strand
AGTGGTTTTATAGAGGAAGGTGTTTTGGGGGTGAAGGAGTTTTATGAATCGTGGCGTCAGATCTGGTCTGAACTAATCCAATGATTCTATAAGGTTGTGGCGCCTCTGCTTGAGCGCGCCATCAGTGCTTGCGGTTTTACACACCAATCTCTGCATTTATTGCTCACTTTGTCGCTATTGCTTCCACACCAAATCACCCCAGTAAACAAGTTCACCAATAGGCAGCTTGTGTTAATAAAAAGTGCGAGAAGCTAATAAATCAATATGCTCGGCAGCGACGCACAATGTCGCGGCAGTGTTTTATATTTATTCCAAATTTTATCCGGTATTGCGGCGTGATATGTTCCAGCACCACGCGCTAGGATTGTCGTTTACCCCCGTGATACATGCCACTAACGAGACAACCCGCCTTACCGAGCCAGGCAAGTAACATTAGAAGTAGGGAATCCCCCATGAATAGCTCAAGCGTTGCACCACACCCGCACCAACCGCATATCACCGATCTCAGCGCCTTGGTGGGTTACCCTTTACAACTCAATGTAAATCCACCGTTGCACGGCAGGCCTTTGTTTTGGGAGTCTTGGCGCGGCGGTGAGCGGCTAGCAAGAAGCCGTTTTTTAGAAAAGCCCGGTTTAAGCTTGGCCAACCTGTTTCCTCGCGAGCTTATTGAAAGCATCCCTAGCGAAGTGCTTACAATGGCCCAATCCTTACCTATGTTTGAATTTGAGTTAATGCAGGCCATGCTGCTTACAAAAGAAGCGGCGGAACTAGCGCACAGCAACCGCTTATTGTTTGTTTTGTTGGTGGCGCATGCTCAAAAGCATCGCCTCGATGAAAATGAGTTTTTGCGTTTGGTGCAGAGTAAGCGCACGCATATTTTGCAAGTAATGGGCGTAGAAGCGAGTAATAGCTTGGTCAAAATTTTGGCCAGAACCGAAGCCAACTTCGAGTATTATTCCGATGTTGTCGCTTTCACCAAGGTGCTGCGCAGCCCTGAGAAGATGCAGCACTTACGCCATGTAAAACAACTGTGCGTGCAGCATTATGATTTACTGGGGTTGGAGCCAGCGCTCGTTTGGCCTGGCTTATTTGAGATGGTTAACGCGCAATCCACTTTTATAACCGCACGCCAAATTGTGCGTTTACTGCGCGATAGTATCCAAGTGGGTGCCACTAGGGGCCAATTGCGACGGTTGAACACTTTGGCGGGGCTTCGTGCTTTGCATGATGAATTAGTGGTGCGTTTTAACCAGTTCGACCGAACCCAAAAAGTAGCAACCTACCAGCGGCTCCACGGCAATTATCCGAATCCACCCCTTGAAGGCACCGAGCAAATTCAACCCCTAGCTAGCTGGAATGATTTGCTTGAAGAGGGGCAAAAAATGCACCACTGCGTGGGCTCTTATCATCGCCAAGTGGCATCACGAAGATTGTTTATTTATCGCGTGATGGGTAACGAACGCTTAACGCTTTCTATTATCAACACCCCCCAGGGTTGGCGCTTGGATGAACTGCGCGGCTATTGCAATGCCTTGCCAAGCTATGAATCCAGCGAGCTGGTGGAGGAATGGTTGAGGGAGCGGCAGTGGTAGCGTTATGTGTGTAGCCCTAAACCGACAGCGTTTAGAGCCACAAACTTCCTTGCTTTATGCGCTCCGTGCACGCCGTGTTTGTTGGGCCAGCCGTGCTAAAAAGCCTAGTCCTTCCACCCATTGGTTATGGCCAGAATCACTGTTGATGTGGCCCGCTTGGGGCAGAATTTCCACATCGCTTCCCCACCACTTGGCGAAGGTGCGAGCGCGGTCGGCGCTCGCTGCATGGTCATTGGTGGAACCTATTACTAAGGAAGCAAAGGGTAGCGCTTGGCGAGGTATGGGAGCAAAGCCGCTCAGGGGCAGGGGAGCTTGCGGGCGTTCCACATCGGCAGGCGCCACAAGCAAAGCGCCATGAAGGCGATGGGCGTTGCTTTGCCCATAGCGTTGAGCCCAGTGGGCCACGGTAACGCAACCGAGGCTGTGGGCTACCAATACGATGCGTGATGAAGGCGAGGCGTCGATTTGATGCTGTAGCGCTGCCACCCATTCTTCGCGGTTGGGCAAGGCCCAGTTACTTACTTCCATGCGGCGGCTGTGAGGCATTATGCTATGCCAATGGCTTTGCCAGTGCTGGCTTCCCGAACCATTCCAACCTGGAACAATGATGTAATCAATAGTTGTGCTCATGCCAAGCCTTTATAACTATTATGTTTAGGGGGTGGCGCTACTATAATAATTTTGCTTTATCTCAAAAAATACTGTTTTTTCACTTACATATTATCTTTTGGTCTATGTTGGGTGATTTGATACAACTGGCAATTTTCGCTAGCTGCGTTGCAACGCAGTAAGATTGTTTTTTAGTGGTTTAAAGAGAGATGAACATGGGGTATTTGCTACTGATAGTGGCCATTGTGTTGGAAGTCATTGCCACAAGTGCACTGAAAGCGTCGGCAGGCTTTACGCGGCTTTGGCCGGCGTTAGTGGTGGTATTGGGGTACGGCGGTGCTTTTTATTGCCTAGCCCACGTAATGAAAACGGTGCCTGTGGGCGTGGCATATGCTATTTGGAGCGCTGTGGGCATTGTTTTGGTGGCGTTAAGCGCTTGGGTGCTTTACGGGCAACAGCCGGACACCGCCGCCGCAATAGGTATTGGCTTGATTATTGCAGGGGTGGTGGTGCTGACTGGGTTTTCGAGTATGCAGGCTTAATCATCAAAAAAGTCGGTTTCGCGGTAGGAGCCTCGGCGCTCTCGGGTGCTAGCAGCAGTAAGGCTCTTCCAGAAAGGAATACGGCGTGTGGCAGCAACTATCTCATCCATGGAGTCGCTAACTTTGCCAACAGAGTCGCCCATTTTGTTCACTGCGCCTTCGAGCTCTGAAATGTTTTCACCAATATCTTTAATGGAATCATCGATACCCGCCAGAGCATCTACGGTATCGCGAATACCCACTAAGCTATCCATGTGTTCAGCAATATGGAACATAACACGGTAAAACTCTAATAGGGCTCGCAGAGCAGAGGCTAAGACGATAAATGTCAAAGGAGCCGCTACAAAGGTGTAAAAAAGCCCTCGCCACACGGAGTGAAAATAAGCTTCTACACACAAATAGCCAAGGCCCACTACGGCAGCCACTAAGGCGAGTCCGTACACCACGGGTACGACTTGAATAATCACATAGTTATCAAAGCGGAAGCTGAAGAGCTTTCGTAAGAAAATATACATTCGCGCCAACAGGGAGCGTGGGCGACGTTGCTGCACATCAAGTTCTTTTTCCACCTGCAAAACGTTTGGCGGTTCTGGGGGGGTATGCTCTACCATTTTGCGTATTGCTCCTCTACAAACCCATGTAAACGCTCGATGCTCAGCTTGTTTCCATCGGGAAGGGTAAGGTGGCCGCTAAAATAACCAAACATTTGATTAAAGTTACTCGCAAAAAGGCCAAGATTAAGCCTTTCTGTGTGCTTGCCTAAAGGGTGGAAGGTGAGCATTAAGCTGTTGTCGTGAGTACTTATTTGCCAAGGAGCCTCTAGGTTGTGGCGTTGGTAATCAAAAACAATAGGGCCCAGGGGTACGCAAGCATCATCGAGCCAAAAGCAGTTTTCTGAAAAACTCGTTTCGTTAACGCCGCAAGACACGTTTAGCCCTAAACGTAAACCCTTCACTTCACCACTAAAACAAGCCCAATTCCAAAACGTTTGGCGGCGCATATAGCCCGCAGAAAAATCATGATGGCCGAAGGCGCGGATATCAGTGTTCTGATTGCCCCGTCTTAGTACGCCAACCACAGGCGTGCCCGCGACTTTGTTAGCGTATACCCAACCATTTATGCCCGTGCGTGTGCACAAAGACATGGGCTCATAGGTTGAAGATTCTTGCATGCTAATATCGAGGCTAAGATGGGGCAGGGTAACAGATAAGGATTTTTCTAGCCCTTGTTGTCGCTGACGGTACCCCATTTCAATATGCACTGGGCCTTGTTTGAAATGGCTGCAGCCTTGCACAGGCGAATTAGAAAGCTGCATATGCAACCCTAAGGGGCTGCGCCATGTGTAGCTTTCTAGCTGTTGCGTTTTAGGGTCAAAAATATAGAAAAAAGCCACCCCTAGCCAGGCTGTATGAGCTAGCGCACAACCTATTAAATAATCATCATGAATAACGCCAAAATATTGAAATTGCTTATAGTGAAAGTGGCGTGCAAGCTTGTTGGCTTTGGCTCCCATGGGCGTACGGTAATCGGTGTCACGACCATTTATTTGTGCCACTGAGTGGGGGAATATGCCGAAGCTAGGTAGGCCGTTGGGGCCCACTAGCTGTGTGGGTGTGTGGTTTGTATTCATGATTTTGCCAATGGTTGGGCCCCACAAATATAGGCCTAAAGCCTAGTGTGGCGTGCTTTATTAACAATAATGTGAGGCAGTTTACTTGATGAAGAGAGCGAATAATAGGCTCCGGCCAAGCCGAAGGATGAGGCTAAGTAGCACAAGTAGATTTTTTGCTAATAATAAATTGGCACAATCAAATGTTTTGCTAGTAATGACGCTTAGATGCCACTTGATTAGCCCTTGTGATAAAGCCGACAACTAGGAGCGGGTAAAAGCATAAAAAAAACCCCAAGCTGAGGCTTGAGGGTTTAACAAAGGAAGGAAGCAGAGGAGGGCTTGGAGATAGGTGCCTTTAACGCACCTATCTTAAATTTGCGTTCGACTGTTGTAGTGGGCAATGTATCCTTTCTGTTAGGAATAATCCATGAGTTTTTAGTGGGTGTCATACTTTATGGTGGCATTTGCGCCAATGTTTAGTGGCGGATGGGCTAGCGAAATTAAGGTAGAATAGCGAACTTTACTGTGACGCCATTAAGTACGACGAGTATATTTAAGCCTGTCTTTAAAAAAATAAGATGATTGATAACAAAAAGCTCTATGAAAGGAGATTAAACGCGTGCGTTTTTTAACGGTTTTTTTGCTAGCAGTGGTGTTAGCAGCTTGTAACTCAGCCCCTAAAACCTTGGGTACTTTTCTATCGAGCCCTAAGGGGCCAAACTTTGCGCCCCTTGAAACCCTGCATCCAGAGCATGCCATGGTGTATATCTACCGTCCTGCCAACAGCTGGGGGAATCAAGAGATGCAGGCGCCTAGTTTTTTTGTGGGCGGGAACCGTGTGTTTGGTTTAAAGAGTGGTTCATACAGTTGGTTGGAAATGGAGCCGGGCGAATTCGATTTTTATGCACGTCGGCCATTAACGCTCCTGCATTTAACCACAGTGTTTGAGCTGCCTCTTAAGGTAGCGGCTAACGAAGTGTATTACTTCCGCTATTCAGAATCACAACCTTTGGATTTAGCGTTAATGGGGTGGGAAGGGTTAGACTTAATGGCTGATGGGCCGTTACAACAAGTGCCTGAGGATTTTGCTCGTGAGGAAATACGCTTGTTAAAACTTGATAGCGCGGGTGTTTACTTGCGTGGTGACAAAGAAAAAGCGCCTCGGTGGAAGCCGTTTAGTTCGGTGGAAGAAGTGTCAGATCGCTAATCCAAAAATCCCACGGCAACGTGGGATTTTTTGTGCCTGTCTATTTTATCGGCGCGCTGCAAACTCTTGTTCAGTGTAGCGGCGCTTGGCTTGGAGCATGGTTTTCCAATCCTCGATATAGCTTGGCATATCGGGGGAATCCATGTTGAGCCCTGTGATTTCTTGTACGGCCTGTGGGCTAATCACCTTGCTGTTGTAAAAGTGAATTACGCGCAACAGGGCGTGGGTGTGCAACTTGCCTTGGGACTCAAATTGTTGCTCGTAATACATGTATTTGTCGTCCCACCCTAGAATATGGGTGTTTACAGTAAAGCGCTGATAGGGGCGAAGTTCACGCACATAGGCAACTTCGGTGTTGGCGACTACCGCATTGCAATGGGCTTTGAGCATGCGATCTAGTAAGCCGGTAACAATAGAGTGCTCAAGGCGGCATTTATCCATAAACTTTAAATATTTGGCGTTATTAAGATGCAAGTTGTGATCCAGATCCCACATGGCCACACGAAACTCCATCGATACAGTGTCAAATAGCTCGTGCGTTGCGGGTTTGCGTCTCCGAATCGCTGTACGAATGAGCTCTAGCATCTTGTTTTTCTCCTTGAATCCCTTGGTAGTTTACAAAGGGTTATAAATTTACAGCCGGCCATTATAACCACAAAAAAGGCAAGTACAAAAAATATGCAGTTATAAGGCACTCCCCAGAATCAACGATGTTACTCCCCGTTAAGCGCAGGGGCTATGGCCTAAATTGTATCGGTTTCATTTACTTAAGCTATTTATTGTTAACGATACTGGTGTAATAGGGCTTGATGTTTTTCTTCCTCAAATAAATCCCATTGATGGCTAATGGCTTCGTCGCGGAGGCGTACTCCAATACCCAATAACCGTATGGGATCTGAGCGGCGCTCCCATAGAGAGGTAAGTAATGGTGCAAAACTGCTTGCCCTTATGGGGCCCGCGGGCCCATCGCTAGTGCGAATGGTGAAATCGTGGTAACGCACCTTTACCGTACAGCCTTGCACCACATAGTAGTGATCGATGCGCTGTAGTCGCGTACTGAGGGCGTCACACAGTAAGCTTAGCTCCTGCTGCCACTGGTCGAAACTGATTAAATCTTGGGTATAGGTTTCTTCAACACTGACAGACTTGCGTCGACGGTGCGCTTGTACGGGGCGTTCATCCATACCGCGAGAATAATCGTATAGCTTTTCACCGAAACGACCAAAATGCTGGTGCAAATCAAAACGTGATAGTTGTTGCACATCAGCACAGGTGTGTAGCTGTAGGTCGCTAAGCTTTTGCTTGGTGACAGGGCCCACGCCTGGGATTTTGGCCACGGAAAGTTCGCGAATAAACTCCGTCACCTGCTCAGGTGTAATGACAAATAATCCATCGGGTTTGCGCCAGTCGCTAGCGATTTTTGCTAAAAACTTATTAGGCGCTACGCCAGCAGAAACGGTAATGCCTATTTGGCTTTTCACTTCCTGGCGAATGGCATTTGCGATTAAGGTGGCGCTATTTTTGTGGGCAGGGCAGTGGGTCACATCCAAATAAGCTTCGTCTAGGGATAGCGGTTCAATTGTTTTGGTATAACGGCGATAAATTGCCATGATTTGTTGTGAAATGGCGCGATACTTGTCAAATTGCGGCGGCAAGATAACCAATTCAGGACACTGCTGTAGAGCCCGTGCCGAGGGCATGGCAGAGTGCACTCCATAACGGCGTGCAACGTAATTACAGGTGGCAATAACACCACGGCGATGTGGGTCGCCACCCACTGCCACAGGGCGATTGGCGAGTGCAGGGTTGTCGCGTATTTCCACGGCAGCATAAAAACAATCGCAATCAAGGTGGATGATTTTACGCGGTAGAGAATTGGGCATGGTTAAATTCTAACGCGGGTTGAGCGCCAGATAAACAAGCCAGTTAGGAGTAGAAAGGCCCAGCCACCGACGCCACCGTTGCGGTCCTGCTCTTCGTGGTCGCCCTCCGCGGCGCATGATGTTTCTTGCATTTTCACGCAATCAATCCACTGTTGGTAATAGGCAGGACGAATATAAACGCCGGGGATGGGCAGTGTGTTTGGGTCGCCATCAAAATTACGCATGGGGTGGGTGCCGCAAGCACGAGCGCCATAGCTAGTTATCCCAAGCAGCATTTCAGTGCCGCTCACGTGGTAGGTAAGGGGGCCGCCGCTGTCGCCGATGCAGGCATCGTTTCCATATGGCCTGGTGTTAAGAGCAGCATCTGGGCTCACCGCGCAAAAGCTGCTTTGGCTTATTTCCCAAGAACATGCCTCTGCAGGGATATATTCGAGGGTGGTGCTTAGTAGAACATCGCTTAGTGCACCATCCTCAGTTTCGCCCCACCCGTAGGCGGTGACTTTTGCATTCGTTTGTGTGGGTAACCTGTGGTGAATAGGGATAGTCTGCAAGTATGAAGGCGCAGCTTCAGTGAGTTTAATTAAAGCAATGTCGTGGCGGTAGGAATCATGGCTGCCCTTATAAAGTGGGTGCACAAACACTTGGGCCGCCCTATGGCTGTAATCACGTATTGTTGCTGGCGTATTGATATCGCCAATATTCAGGTATATGTCTTGTGCGGTTTGGCCGTACACGCAATGCGCTGCGGTTAGCACATGCTGATGGTTAATTAAGGCACCGCCGCAAACGCCACCTACAGAGTTGCCGTTCTCGTGGTGAGAAAAAACAAATAATTCCACTGCCCATTCAGCATGATGCGGCGCTACTGTGTTGCCGCCATAAATCAAAGGCATAAGGGCGGGTTGCGCCACAGATAGGGAGCTCGACAAAAGCAAGAGTAGGCCCGCGGCCTTAGCTAATCCCCGAAGTGCCTGCATGATACGTTTCCTCTTGAGGTGGCTGCGGGGTGCGCTGCTGAGTTTGTCGCAATCGTTCAAGCACCAGTTCCAAACTCATATTATCAGGCACCGCCATTACCACTGCTTGTAACTTTGGGGCGTCGGGCCGAATCAGCTGAATTAACCTTTCAGCATTGGCGAGGCTAGTGTCAGGTAGCAAAATCGCAAGCCGAGGTTCGCTGCCATCGAGGCGCGCAATAATATCGCTGCGGCGTAAACGCATTTGTACATAATCACACAGGCGGGCAAAGTCTTCTACCGCTAGCGGTGACAGCAACACGGCGGTGAGAGGAGCGCCTAGGCGATTGTGTAGGGGCAACAGCCAGTCGGCAGTAAGAATCAATGTGCGATGGGTGATTAAGCCTGTTTCGGGGTCTTGCCATTGACGCTTGGCTAAGCGTTTACGAATGAGGGAGCGCTGCATCATGGAGGTGCCAAAACTTAAAAACGTGGCCAATAAAAACAGCAACGCAAACACAGCGCTACTAGCGTTTTCTGTGTTGGTGTTGGCCATATGCAAAGGCATGGCAATAAAGATAGCCGCGGACAGCAGCGCTAAAGCTGCGACAAAGTGAGGCGGATGGTTTGTGGGCCTTGCAAACAGCAGTGTAAAGAGCAGAACCAGAGTGGGCGGTGGGGTTACTGGGTCGAGCCATAGCACCAAGCAAAGGGTGGCTATGTCGAGTAAGGGTGTGCCCCAGCGAGCAAAGCTAGGTTGTTGATAATGTAGATACCCCTGTGTTCCTAGGTAGCCTAAGGCTGCAGCTACTCCCAAGCTCAATTGCCATAGTTCGGGGTTGTACACCGAAAAAAAATAGCAAAGCGTGAGCAAAGTGAATATCACACGAGTCGCAAAACGGATATGGCGAAAGTGCGAATCAGAAAGTAACAAGTGAGTAGCTCTCATAGTGGTATCTTTAGTGTAAAAAACACTGTGCTAAGGTATGTTGTGGTGTGAAATTTAACATAAATAGTTGCGCTGGCCACGATAATAAGTTGAGGAGTCACTCATGGTTCAAGATCTTCACGCCCCTTTACGTCAAGATGTGCGCACCTTAGGCGATATGCTAGGACGCGTTTTAAAAGCTCAGAAAGGTAAAACACTTTTCACCATGATTGAAGATATACGCCAGATGTCGGTGGAAGCGCGGGCAGAAGGCAGCGTGGACATTGCCAGCTTAGCAGCTGTACTAGAGCCCTTAAAGGAACCAGAGCTATTGGATGTGGCACGAGCTTTTAGCCAATTTTTGAACTTGGCTAACCTTGCTGAACAGCAGCACCGTGTGCGTTTGCGGCGTCAGCGCCAATCTTATGCTGCTGATGGTAATAGCTATCACAGCTTAAAGCAGGTGTTAGAAAGCTTATTAGAAAAGGGATTCGGCGCTGAGCAAATTTATAATACCTTGTCTTCTTTAAGCGTGGAGCTTGTGCTTACGGCGCATCCTACCGAGGTAAGCCGGCGCACCTTAATTCAAAAATATGATGGCATCGCTCAGGCATTGGCGGAATTAGAACGCACGGACTTGTCGGAGAGTGAGCTTGAGCAGCGACGTGCGGACATTTATCGCGGTGTTTTGTCTGCATGGTGCACAGATGAAATTCGTCGTGAGCGCCCCACCCCTGAGGATGAAGCGAAATGGGGGTTTGTAACCCTAGAGCGCTCCTTGTGGTATGCCGTGCCTCAAGTGTTGCGCGAAATGGACGAGGCCACCACCGAAGTGTTGGGCAAACCCCTAGGGGTCAATACGGCTCCTGTGCACTTTGCATCTTGGATGGGCGGAGACCGCGATGGAAACCCCAATGTCACCGCCGCGGTAACGCGAGAAGTCTTGCGTTTGGCGCGTTGGATGGCGCTCGATTTGTACTTGCGTGATATCACGCAACTGCAAACAGAATGTTCTATGCAGGAGGCCAGCGCTGAATTGTTGGCGATAACAGGGCCAAGCCATGAACCTTATCGTGTTATTTTGCGAGGGCTGCGCGATGAGCTGCGCAAAGCACGTAGCGATATTGAAGCACAGCTTGAAGGAACCGAGGTGGAGGACAATGCTGAGATTGGTGAGCAAGTGCGCGAATCTTTGCTGCTTATCGACCGTTCCTTACGTGAATGCGGCATGGCGGATTTAGCTGACGGGCCATTGAAAGACACTCTGCGCCGTTTAGCTACCTTTGGCATGTCGTTGTTACGCTTGGATATTCGCCAGGAATCCACTCGTCATAATGAAGCCCTAGATGCCATCACACGTTATTTGGGTGTGGGTAGCTACCTTGAGTGGGATGAGCAGCAACGCCAAAAGTTCTTGCTCACTGAGCTTCAAGGCCGCCGACCCTTAGTGAATTATCGATTCCGCGAGAGTGAGTTCTGCACCCCAGAAGTGGCAGAAGTACTCGATACGTGCCTAGTGATTGCGGAACAACCCGCAGATGCGTTGGGCGCTTATGTGATTTCCATGGCTAAGGCCCCTTCTGATGTGTTGGCAGTCATGTTGCTGCAACGCGAAGCAGGGGTGGCTAAACCCATGCGCGTGGTGCCTTTGTTTGAAACATTACAAGATTTAGAACAGGCAAGGGCCACCATGGAAGCTTTGCTTGAGGTGCCTTGGTATAAACGCCAAGTCATGCTCGGCCAAGAAATTATGATTGGCTATTCAGATTCGGCAAAAGATGCGGGTTTTTTAGCGGCGGCTTGGGCGCAATACAATGCCCAAGAGCAGCTGACGGAGCTGTTCAATAGCCATCAAATACCGTTAACCTTGTTTCACGGCCGTGGGGGGTCGGTTAGCCGTGGGGGTGGTTCATCCACACGCATGGCACTGCTGTCGCAGCCACCGGGCTCCGTGGCGGGCCGCATCCGCGTTACCGAGCAAGGGGAAGTGATTCGCTTTAAGTATGGCCAACAGCAGGTGGCCATGCATAACCTTGAGCAATATGTTGCAGCAACCCTAGAGGCTACTTTGCAGCCCCCTGTTAAGGCCAAGCCTGAATGGCGTGAAGAAATGGCGCGCTTAACCCAAACCTCAGTTAAGGCGTACCGTAGTGTGGTGTACGAACACCCAGATTTAGTGCGTTATTTGCGCACCGTAACACCAGAGCAGGAGTTGTCGCGCTTAGCCCTTGGTAGCCGTCCCGCGCGTCGTACGCAGGTAGATGACTTATCCTCTTTACGGGCGATTCCGTGGGTGTTTGCTTGGACACAGGTTCGGCTGATTTTATCTGCTTGGCTTGGCACAGGCGCAGCATTAGAAGAGGCGCTTGCTAACCCAGAGCGGCGCGCTATTCTCAACCAGATGCAACAAGAATGGCCGTTTTTCCAAGCGCTGCTAGATATGTTGGAAATGGTGCTTGCCAAAACCGATAGCGCCGTGGCCGCTTATTATGAGCAGCGCCTCACCGATGATCCTGCATTACACCAACTTGGCCAACAATTACGCGATGCGTTAGCGGGCACCATGAAGGCCTTGCGTGAACTCACTGGCCGCGAGGATTTGCTCGCTAATAACCCAGTGATGCGTTGGTCTGTAAAGGTGCGCGATCCCTATACTGACCCGTTACACCTGCTTCAAGCAGAGCTCATGAGACGTTTGCG
>DAHVSB010000066.1 GCA_027324795.1 Alcanivoracaceae bacterium | reverse complement strand
GCTGGGCGAGATGCTTTTAATGTGATTCGCCAAGCCATGCAACAGCAATGGCGCGAGGCCTTATTGCCTGCCTTAGTGGCTATTGATGCTGAGCAAGTGCCAGTAACAGAACGTTTACAGCTGCTTGAAGAATGGCTCAAAGATAGGCCTGGCAATAGCGATTTGCTGCTAAGCTTGGCCCGTGTGGCCATGGTAGAGCCGGATTACTTAGGTAGTGCGGAAGAGTGGCTGCGGCAGTGCGAGCCAGAGCCGCGTGTGTGGCGAGCGTTGGCAGAATGCTACCAACGCCAAGGGCTGTATGAGCAAGCAAATCAAGCCCTATGGAAGTGGCACGATAGCCAGCAGGCAGCGGCTAAATCTGCTCTCGCGGTGCGTAGTCAAACACATCCGAGTGAAGTTGCTCAGGGCTGAACCCCGCTGCAACGAGCGCATCGAATACAGCCCATCCCATTGGTGGAGAGCCGGCAATCAAACACACAGGCGGTGTATTGGGCAATTGTTTAGCCAGTACCGCCTCGTGCACTAAACCGCTTTGAAAATCATCATGCTGTTGTTCTGATAGCACAGGGGTGTATTCAATGAGGCCCTGCTGCTCCCATTGTTCGGCCAACTCATGTAAATACAAACCGTCACTTTCGCTTGCTCCCCAAAACAAATGCATAGGGCGCGAGGGCGTTTCAGCCAGTACACCTTCTATCACAGCTTTGGCTTGGGCGAAGCCCGTGGAACCGCAAATTAGCCACAGAGGCCCTGTGTCATCCATGGCTCCTAAGTGCCGGTTGCCGAAGGGCAGCTTAATCCGTACCACGGTTTCGTGTTGCAAGTAATGCACAATTTTCGTGGCACTATCGCTTGTGCTGTCATGGCGAATATGCAGCTCTATGATGCGTCCTTGGGGCGCATTGGCAATGGAGAAAGCGTATTCTTCGCCTTCAATGAGAAGAAGCAAGTATTGTCCAGGGTGCCATTGCACCGAACGGCCCGCAGGAAGCTGTAATAACGCACGGCTGATATTGGGCGCTAGGGGCTCGAAAGAAAGAATTTGGCAGGCTTTGGTAACAACGGGGTATTGCCCAGGGGCTGTGGTGTTTGGCACGTTAACAATACAATCCTCTAACGCAAGAGCCACACAGGTGAGTATAGCGTTGGCTGCTTCTGTGTGAGCATAAGTGATTTGGCCATGGCGACTATGTTTAATGCTGCCTGATACTAACTCGCCCATACAGCGCTCGCAATTGCCATTACGGCAGGCATTAGGGAAACCAAACCCTGCTTTCTGGCCTGCTGCGAGCACAGTATCGGTGCTCGGGCAGTAAAAGTCACCGCAGCCCTGCACCGTGATGCGGTATGACTTCACCCCTTAGGCAGCACTGCAAATTAACAACGCAGCGATGCTACCCATGCCCACAAACCATACCAAGGAGCGCAGTAACGCTTGGTCGAGCACGTAGCAAAGGCCGTAGGCTAAGCGCGATACCACAAACACGATGGCTAGCGTATCAATGCTGCTTTGGCTCATGGTAGCCACTTGCTGAGCAATAATGACTGCGGCTAAGAAGCCAGGCGTAACTTCAAAACTGTTTTGTTGTGCCCAGTTGGCCCTTTGGCTGGCACCGGTAAGTGAGCCTAAAAATTCCCGTGGGTTGTGATTGTCTTTTAGGTTAAAACCACCGCCAATTTTGGCAATCCCTGTAAAAACATAGGGCAAAAAGATAGCGATTAATACACACCAATAGGCTGTTGTCATGGCAGAGCTCCTGTTGTTATTACTTTGTGAGCGCCCCTAGCGCAGCGCTAGGGGCTTGGGTCTAGCATGCCACAAATATGAGTGGCTTAGCGATACAATTGTTCCACATCCCGTGCAGCACCTCTGTCGGCGCTGGTGGTGAGTGCTGCATAAGCTTTTAACGCTGCGGAAACACGGCGTTGGCGCATCTCCGTGGGCTGCCAAGCGAGGCGGCCACGTTTTTCCATTTTTTCGCGGCGCGCCTGCATTTCTTTATCGCTAATCGCCAGCTCAATGCTGCGGTTAGGGATATCAATATTGATGGTATCGCCTTCTTCCACGAGGGCGATATTGCCGCCCTCTGCGGCCTCAGGAGAGGCATGACCAATGGATAAACCGCTGGTGCCACCTGAAAAACGACCATCGGTGAGCAAAGCACACTTGGCACCTAAACCTTTGGATTTTAAATAGCTTGTGGGGTACAGCATTTCTTGCATGCCGGGGCCACCCTTGGGGCCTTCGTAGCGAATTACCACTACATCGCCGGCTACTACACTGTCGCTTAAAATTGCGCGCACGGCAGAGTCTTGGCTTTCAAACACACGGGCGCGGCCGCTAAACACTAGAATAGAATCATCTACCCCTGCAGTTTTCACAATACAGCCGCGTTCAGCAATATTGCCGTAGAGCACGGCTAGGCCACCGTCTTTGCTGTAGGCGTGTTCTACGCTACGGATACAGCCGTTTTCGCGGTCCGTATCCAGCGATGGCCAGCGGGTGGCTTGGCTAAAGGGGGTTTGCGTGGGGATGCCTGCGGGGCCGGCGCTATACATGGTGCGTACCGCTTCGCTCACATCCTTGGTTAAGTCGTGGGCATCGATGGCATCGCCAATGGTATTGGCATACACAGTGGGGTTATCGCGATGGATAAGGCCGGCTTTATCGAGCTCTGCTAATACGTTCAGCACGCCGCCCGCACGGTGGAAATCTTCCATGTGGTATTCCTGGGTGGCCGGTGCGAGCTTCGATAAGCAGGGCACCACGCGGGAAAGGCGGTCCATATCGTCCATGGTGAAATCCACTTCGCCCTCAATGGCCGCGGCCAATAAGTGCAACACCGTATTGGTGGAACCGCCCATGGCTATATCTAGTGCCATGGCGTTTTCAAAGGCATTAAAGTTAGCAATATTGCGTGGCAGCACAGATTCATCGCCTTGTTCGTAATGGCGTTTAGTGATGTCAACAATGGTGCGGCCCGCTTGCTTAAATAGGGCTTCGCGGTCGGCGTGAGTGGCAAGTAAAGAGCCATTGCCCGGCAAGGCCAAGCCTAGTGCTTCAGTGAGGCAGTTCATGGAGTTGGCGGTGAACATGCCTGAGCAAGAACCACAGGTGGGGCAGGCGCTGCGTTCGTATTCGGCCACTTGCTCGTCGGTGGCGTTGTCGTCGGCGGCAATCACCATGGCGTCGACTAAATCGAGCTTGTTTTCAGATAGCGCCGTTTTACCTGCTTCCATGGGGCCGCCAGACACAAACACCACTGGGATATTCAAGCGCAAAGCCGCCAACAACATGCCTGGAGTAATTTTGTCGCAGTTAGAAATACACACAATGGCGTCGGCACAGTGAGCGTTGACCATGTACTCCATACTGTCGGCGATAATTTCGCGGCTGGGCAGGGAATACAACATGCCGTCGTGGCCCATGGCGATGCCGTCGTCCACAGCAATGGTATTAAATTCTTTTGCCACACCGCCGGCTTGCTCAATTTCACGCGCCACCAGTTGGCCTAAATCTTTTAAGTGCACGTGGCCGGGCACAAATTGGGTGAAGGAGTTAGCGATGGCGATAATCGGTTTGCCGAAATCGTCATCTTTCATGCCCGTGGCACGCCAAAGGGCACGGGCGCCTGCCATGTTTCGGCCATGAGTGGAAGTTTTAGAACGATAATTAGACATGAAAAACCTCAAAGAATTTTGCGAAATACTTTTGAATTACGTTGGAAATTATAAAGTGCTTGGCGATCGCCAGGCAGTGCTGTTACGGGAACAGGTTCAAATCCCTGCTGCATAAACCAGTGCGCAGTTTGAGTGGTAAGGGTATATAAGGCTTGCATGCCTAGGGCACGCGCTTTCTTTTCCACATAGGCCAAGAGAGTGTGGCCGCGCTTACCGTTGCGGTAGCTAGGATGCACCGCAACGCAGGCCACTTCGCCCGCTTGGTTGTTTGATAAGGGATAAAGGGCAGCGCAGCCGAGTACCATGCCATCGCGCTCAAGAATCGTAAATTGCGCGATTTCTTGCTCTAAGCGCTCACGGGAGCGACGCACCAAAACGCCCGCTTCTTCTAGCGGACGAATCAGCGCTAAAATACCGCCCACATCGTCGATGGTGGCTTGGCGCAAGGTTTCATAGTTCTCTTGGCTGACTAAGGTGCCACAACCATCATGGGTGAAGAGCTCTTGTAATAAACCGCCCGGGATGTGGTAATCCACGAGATGGGCCCTATCCACGCCTTGTTCTGTGGCACGGCTTGCTGCCATTAACTGCTCGCGCGCGGCGGCATCCGCTAGCGGCCAAGCGCTAGCTTCGGAGCTAGTTAGCTCGCGCACTAGCCCTTGTTGTTCGTTCAAAATAGGAGCAGCGGTAAGGTAAATGATTTTATCAGCCTTGAGTGCCGTGGCGGCAGCAGCTGCCACTTCTTCAGCATTAATATTAAATAGCTCGCCGGTAATAGAGGCGGCCACAGAAGAAAGCAGCACAATATGATTTAGGCTTAACAAAGGCTCGATGGCTTCTACTGCCACACGGCGCACCGTGCCCGTGTACTGGTAATCCTTGCCGTCATGCACACCAATGGGGCGCGCCATAACAAAGTTGCCTGAGGTGGCTTGAATGCGTGCATTGTGCATGGGGGAGTTGGCTAGGCCCGCAGAGAA
The DNA here is from genome assembly GCA_027324795.1 of Alcanivoracaceae bacterium. Lineage (GTDB taxonomy): Bacteria > Pseudomonadota > Gammaproteobacteria > Pseudomonadales > Alcanivoracaceae > CALEAR01. The sequence goes on along the minus strand of DAHVSB010000066.1, from coordinate 7,802 downwards.
AGCCCCTTCGATGTGCAAACGCATTTGGCCCACAGTGCGGGCGACTATTTCCATGGTGGCGGCATCGGTGATGCGAGTGGCGCCATTAAATTCGCTTTCAATGCCCACTTGGGCGAGTTGCGCACTGATTTGTTGGCGCGCACCGTGCACCAATACTAAACGAATTCCCAAACTGTTCAGCAGCGCCAAATCATGCACTGTGTGGGTGAAATTAGGATTAGCAATGGCTTCGCCAGGAATCATAACCACAAAGGTTTTGCCCCGGTGCGCATTGATATACGGGGAAGAGTTACGGAACCAAGTGACGTAATCTTGTTCGAGTGCCATTGTGATTGCTCGTGGCTGTATTGCTTGTGTTTGGCTCTTTAAAACAGAGCCATAAATATAAAGAAGAAGATGATAGAGAGTATGGCACCCGCGGGCAAAGTAATAAACCAAGAGGCGAAAATACCACGCACTACGCGTAGGTTAAGAGCGCCAATACCACGGGCAAAGCCCACGCCCAATATGGCGCCCACTAAGGTGTGAGTGGTGGACACAGGCAAACCCGTGCCTGTGGCAAGCACCACGGTGGAGGCAGCGCCGAGCTCAGCAGCAAAGCCACGGCTAGGCGTGAGCTCGGTGATTTTTTTACCGATGGTTTGCATAACTCGACGACCAAACATAGCCAGCCCTGCCACAATACCCACCGCGCCCAGTAATAAGATCCAACTTGGAATAGCGGTGCTAGCACTGACTTGGCCTTCACTTTTAATCACGCTATAAATCGCAGCCAAGGGCCCCACCGCATTGGCCACATCGTTGGAGCCGTGGGCAAAGGCCATGGCACATGCCGTAAATACCATCAAAATGGCGAACAAACGCTCAGTGCTGGCGAAGCGAAAACGGCGGTCCTGTTCGGGGTTGGGCTCCACGCGGGCAAGCAAGATTTTACCAAAGCCCGTAATAATTAAGCCCGTTATCACAGCCGCAAGCACACTCTGCGGACCATTCAGAGGAACGCCCACGTGCTTTAATCCTTTCATAAAGGTCACCATGGAAACCATAAAACCGGTGAGAAAGAGATAAACAGGTACGTAGCGTTTGGCTTGGGTGAAGGGGTCGGGGCTGTTGAGAATGAGACGCTGAACGCTGCGGAAGAGGATGTAAGAGATGGTGCCGGCGAGAACAGGGGAGATAACCCAACTGGCAACAATGCTGCCAATTTGGCTCCACTGCACCGAATCAATACTGATTCCCACTGCGGCAAAGCCAATAATAGCGCCAATCACCGTATGGGTGGTGGACACGGGCCAGCCATTGGCTGAGGCCACCGTGAGCCACACGCCGGTGGCGAGTAGCGTCGACAGCATGCCATACACTAAGAGGTGGGGCGTATCTTCCACCACACTGCTTTGCACAATGCCCGAGCGAATGGTTTCGGTAACCTCGCCCCCTGCAAGGTAAGCCCCGCAGAATTCAAAAATCATAGCCACTATAATGGCTTGCTTTACTGTAAGTACGCCTGAACCCACCGAGGTGCCCATGGCGTTAGCCACATCGTTGGCCCCCATACCCCAAGCCATAAAAAAGCCGAAGGCGCAGGCCAGAATTAAAATATGCGGGCCGTAAGCAATAATAAATTCCATTGAAGCGCTCCAGTGGTTAACGGGCTACCAGACGGTGTAAGTAGCCGCCTACCTTATGGGCTCGGTCAGAGAGCTCGCCCACCCAATCGATGATTTTGTATAAAAACATCACTTCAACAGGGGGGTACTCAGTTTCCACTTCAAACAATTTGGCGCGGATTTGAATTTGTAGTTCATCGGTTTCGCGCTCAATATCGTCAAGCACTTCCACCATATTTTCGATTAATTTTATTTCGCGGCTACCAAAACCCGTTTCGAGTAAGGCATCTAGCTCGTTGAGCGCAGTGCGCGCTTGGGCAGAGGTATTAATGGTGCTGCGCACATAAGCTAACATGGGTTCGGCCAGCGGGGTTGGAATCGCCATTTGGCGACCAATCATAATGCCAGTAATATCTTTGGCTTTGTTAGCAACTCGGTCTTGAATACTCATGAGCTCGAGTAAGTCCGTACGCGGCATAAGCAGAAACAGATGCTTAGGCAGATTGAGACGAAATTCGCGCTTCATGTCATCGGCTTCATTCTCAAGCTCCACAATACGTTCGCGCACCTGTTCAGCTTGGGTCCAGTCGCCGCTGATAACAGCATTGAAAAAAACCTCTAGCTCGGCGACACAGGCGTGAACGGTTTCGTAGTGGTGCAACAATGGGCGAATAGGAGAGCGCCCAAATAAGCGTGCTATAGAGTTTCCAATTGACATGGCTGCATAAGCTCCAATGAAAGAGTGCCAAGGGATATGTGGCGCGAGTATAAAGTGCTCTGCACTTTATTGCACCCGCGGAATGTTTTTCGCTGCCCTATGGCAGTTTATACTCACAACACATACTGTAGCACAGTGTTATTTACACACTAACTAGCGTAGAGCAAATTATGTCTTTTGCCGTTCCCACACCTTTGCAGCCCGTGCTTGAACAAGCTTGGCAGCCACTATACGACGCAGGCTTAACGCCGCAAACGTCGCTGCTTGCTGCATGGCAAAAGGTGTTGCTGGGCTCGGAATATCTACGTGAACAGTGTTTGCGTATGCCGGGTTTGTTTGCTTGGCTTGAAGAGCAGGCAGCCATCGATGTGCTAGCGCCAAGCGTGCTAGAGCTCGAGTTGCAGCAGCAGTTGGCTGCCGCAGACGAAATAGACACTATGCAGCCAGTGGTGCGCAATTTCCGTCACCGTTATTTGTGTCGCGTGATTTGGCGAGATTTGGCTGGTTTTTCGACACTTGAAAACACGCTAAGCGAACTTTCCTTGTTGGCAGACACCCTATTGCGTGTCTGCCAACAACATCTATTTGATATGTTTTGTGCACGCCACGGCACGCCCAAGGGTCGTCAAAACAAGCCACAACCTTTGGCTGTGTTTGCCATGGGAAAACTTGGCGCCCAAGAGTTAAACCTTTCCTCAGATATTGATTTGATTTTTGCCTATGGGCAGGAAGGCGAGCTGGCTCATATGAGCTATCAACAGTTTTATACCCGCTTGGGCCAGGCGTTGATTCGCGTGCTTGACCAACCCACAGTGGATGGCTTTGCTTATCGCGTGGATATGCGGCTGCGCCCTTGGGGTAATGCAGGAGCGTTGGTAAGTAGTTTTGATAGCTTGGCGCGCTATTACCAAGAGCAAGGCCGAGAGTGGGAGCGCTATGCTCTGATTAAAATGCGCCCCGTGGCGGGGGATATAAAAGGCGGCCAACGTTTTGTGAAACGGCTTAAACCCTTTGTGTTCCGTAGATATTTGGATTACGGCGCATATAAAAGCCTGCGTGAAATGAAATTGTTGATAGAACGGGAAGTGCGTCAGCAAGGGTTATTTGATGATATTAAGCTTGGAGCTGGTGGGATTCGTGAAATCGAATTTATTGTGCAAGTGCACCAACTCGTCCACGGCGGCCAACAGGAAAGCTTGCAACAGCCCCACTTGTTACAAACGTTGCCGAAGTTAGCAAAGCAGCAGCTGCTATCGCAACAGGACATGATGGCGTTGCGCCAAGCGTATGTGTTTTTGCGCCGAATGGAGCATTGCCTGCAGGCATTTCGCGATGAGCAAACTCAGCAGCTGCCCCAAGAAGATATGGCCAAACTGAGGCTGGCATATGTCATGGGCTATTCCACCGTGGCATCCTGTGAAATGGCGTTGGCGAATCATCGTGCTCGGGTTCGTTATCAATTCCAGGCACTCATTGCTTTGCCAGAAGACGAGCGCGAGGTAGAAGCCTCGGTGGACCAGCAATCCGTGGCGCTGTGGCGCGGGCAGCTACCTAAACAGCGCGCAGTTCAATTGCTGCAGGATTTAGGTCTGCGCCAAAGTGAGCATGTTATTTTAGCGCTAGCTGAGTTTCGACAGTTTTTGCCTAGGCATTGGCAGCATCATGGCGAAAGCTTAGACCGAGTGTTGCCACGGTTGTTTGAGGCTCTAGGCTATCATCAAGGCGGCGCAGAGGTATTAGAGCGTTTGCTATTGCTGTTAAGTGGCTTGGTGGAAAGGGAGCCACACCATTTAGAACTGTTGGCAGAAAACCCCAAGGTGATTCATCAAATGGTGAAGCTGTGCTCACTGAGCAGTGCCATTGCCACACATATTGGCCAATACCCTGCTTTGCTGGAGGAGCTGCTTCACGCGTCTTTGTTGTACCGTGTTCCCACGCTAGAAGAATTGCAAGATGAGTTGCGCCAGCAACTCTTGCGCGTACCCGCCGAGGATGTAAAACGACAATTGCATGTGATTCGTCACTTTAAGCAGGTTCATCAACTGAGGGTAATGGTGCAAGAATCCACGGAGCAGCTGCCCCTCATAAAAGTAAGCCATTACCTCAGCTGGATAGCCCAAGCCGTGGTGCAGCAAGTGTTGCAGTTAGCCTGGCAGCATCAAGTCACACTGCATGGCGCTCCGCGTGACGCCGAAGGCGAAGCCACTGGCATGCAGTGCCTTATAGTGGCCTATGGCAAGTTAGGTAGCGCAGAAATGAGTTACGGTTCAGATTTGGATGTGGTGTTTCTGTATGAAGCTGAACCAGAAGCCAGCACAGAAGGTGAGTCGAGCCTACCTAACCCTCAGTTTTATAACCGTGTGGGGCAACAATTCTTGCATTATTTAGCCGGCGGCGCAGGCGTTGGAGCCTTGTATGATGCGGATACTCGCTTGCGACCCACGGGGGCTGTTAGCTCGATAGCGCATAGCTTAAGCGCATTTGAACACTATCAACAGCAGCAGGCTTGGGTGTGGGAACACCAAGCGCTAGTGCGTGCTCGCTGTGTTGCGGGCGATGAAGAGTTAAAGCAGCGCTTTGATAGGATTCGTGATAGCATATTGCGCTTACCGCGCCATCAAAACGACTTAGCACAAGCAGTGGTAGCCATGCGCGAAAAATTGCTGCAGCAGCGTCCTTCCCGTGATGCCTTTCAAGCGCCTGAAGAGCTAAAATTGATACGTGGAGGTATCGTCGATATTGAATTTATGGTGCAATATGGTGTCCTTCGGTGGGCCAATAACCACGTTGGGCTCATAGGTTTTACAGACAACCTAAAGTTGCTAGATATCTTGGCAGCGAATACTTTGGTGCCCGCCTACGAGGCAGGCTTATTGCGAGAGGCTTATCTAGTTTATCGCTCTGCCGTACACCGCGGTGCATTAGGCAAAACAATTAGCGCGCTTGAGGCCACCTACATAACGCAGTTGTGCCAAGAGGTGAGTGCCGTATGGCAGCGCTGGTTTAAACACAACCCTGCAGCGTGAAAACGCCGACAGTCAACAAAAATTTTCCAGGAGAGTATGCGCCATGTCTATGGCTGATCGTGATGGTTTTATTTGGTTAGACGGTAAAATGGTGCCTTGGCGCGAAGCCAATGTGCACGTATTAACCCATACACTTCACTATGGTATGGGTGTGTTTGAAGGTGTGCGCGCTTACGAAACCGATAAAGGCCCAGCTATATTCCGCTTGCAAGAGCACACAGACCGTTTGTTTAACTCTGCACACATCATGCAAATGGCGCTGCCTTTTAGCAAAGACGAAATTAACCAAGCGCAAATTGCCTCTATCAAAGAAAATAACTTACCCCATGCTTACCTGCGCCCCATGGTGTTCTACGGTAGCGAGGCCATGGGTTTGCGTGCCACGGGTTTAACCACGCGTGTGGTAGTGGCGGCTTGGGAGTGGCCTTCTTATATGGCGCCTGAGGCACTCGAACAAGGTATTAAAGTGCGCACAAGCTCCTTCACGCGCCACCACGTGAACATTGCCATGTGCAAAGCAAAGGCAAATGGTAACTATATTAACTCCATGCTTGCCCTTAACGAGGCATTGGCATCTGGCGCGGACGAAGCTTTACTGCTTGACCCCGAGGGTTATGTGGCCGAAGGCAGTGGTGAGAATATCTTTATCGTGCGCGACGGTGTGATTTACACGCCCGAATTGACTTCGTGCCTCGATGGTATTACGCGTCGTTCTTTGATTCAGATTGCCGAAGACCAAGGCTATAAAGTGGTGGAAAAGCGCATTACACGCGATGAAGTTTATGTGTGCGATGAAGCTTTCTTCACTGGTACTGCTGCCGAAGTTACACCCATCCGCGAGCTTGATGGACGCAAAATCGGTGCTGGCCGTCGTGGCCCAGTGACAGAAAAACTGCAAGAGGTTTATTTTGCTGCGGTACGTGGGCAGTTACCTGAGTACGAACATTGGTTAACTTACGTTAATTAAAGCTGCCGTAAGCAACAACAAGCCCCGCTAAGTCCGTATGAATTTAGCGGGGCTTTTGTTTTGGAGCTAGGATGCATGCTGCTGCAAAAATCGAGAAAAAGCTTTTTTAAAAGCAAAGGGCTGATCAAGTAGCGGCACGTGCCCAGAGCGCGGTAGTACCACCAGATTGCCATGCTGAGCTTGCTCAGCAACTGCAGCTTGGCCCGCCACGGAATAGAGTGGCGATTGTGCGCCTGCAATGACGGTAATGGGCGTGCTGCAGTTGGCTAGGCCAGGCAAATAATCCTCACTGAGCGCCGTATAGTTCTCGAGATAAGCGCTGATATCCGCCACTCGGGTGACAGGGAAAATAAAGGGAATTACCCATGGAACAAAATGCATAACTGGGAAAGCGCGGCGCACTGCGGGCTTACCTAGTAAGCGTGAGAAAATATCCCCCAATTCTGTCAGCAGCTGTTCACGTATTCGGTGGGGGAGCGCCATCATGGTGTTGTTCTGATAAGGCTCAAGCAAGGCTTGCAAGCGCTTGAAGCGTGCAAAAAACCACTGCTGCTGAATGCCGAACAGGCCGTGCTGCCAATCTGGTCGGTTAATAACGCACGGGCTCTGTTCAATATGTAAGTAAGCGCGCACCTGCTCGAACCCGCCACGGTTTTGCCAGTGCAATGCGGTGCTAGCCCCCTGGGAATACCCCACTAACATAAAATCCTTCAACTCAAAGTGCGCCACAATATCTTCCACGTCTTCCATATGATTTTGAAACACATTGGGTTGATTAAAAGATGCACTGCTAGAGCGCCCGACGCCGCGAAACTCAGGCATATAAAAGCAAAACTGCTTGCGCAGCGGCCACACAAACGGCAGCCAGTGATGGCTTTTCATGCCAAGACCCGGCAGTAATAGCACCGGCTGGCCGCTGCCAGCTTTTCTGACATAAAGAGATTGTTTGTCGCGTAGCGTGATAGTGGGCATGGGGTTCCTTTTTTTATTGTGAGTAGAGTAAGAGCCGCAAAAACTAAGATGCGCCAATTGCTATGGCTGCCGCATACAAATGTGTGTGGGTTGGCAAATAAAGATGGCGCTTTTGACCGCTGTCAATATAGTAGCGATTAAATAAAAACTTAGCAGTATTAGCAGTAAAGGATGCGTTTTAGGCGCTTCGCTTGGCGAGATCGCTAGCGAAGGGAGGGAGTTTGATAACTAAAAGGTGCGATTAAGTATTAATGCTAGCGGCGTTATGGTGGGTTTAAAAGTTTACCTAATTTCCAAAATGTTATAACGAAGCGGCTCCCTAGGGAGCCGTTTTCTTAGGCGCCCTTATTTGTAGAGCCTAGCAGCAACCCCCACTCTTCTTGTGTATATTGTGGCTCCACGATGTTTTGATAGATAGTTAAGGAGCACAACATGGCAAGTGAACGTTTTCAACAAGGCATGGAAAAGTTGAAAGAGCTTACTGTTCCCACTGCAGATAGCCCCACAGGGCA
>DAHVSB010000065.1 GCA_027324795.1 Alcanivoracaceae bacterium | reverse complement strand
TCAAAAAGTCGTGTACCAAAATAAATAGCGGTAAATGATGCAATAACTGATACACAGTAAGATGCAAATACCAACGTCATGTCATAACTGCCTTGCATATAACAACTCCTCTGGTTATGCGGCTAACTCAGTAGGCGGCAATAATACTTTGCTATTAGCTTATTTGTGGCGGCAATAAGGGCTGTAATGGTTAGCAAGGCTTAATTTATTAGAGGCAAGAGCGTTTTTACTTTTGGTGTTGTCATAAGTGATTGTTTTCGATTGGAAGTTTTTAATAGCGATAGAAGAAGTTTATTAATCTTATAGGGTAGGTATTGTCAGACAATGTCTTGAGGGTGTGACTTGTGTCATGTTGAGGCTGCGCGGGAGGGCAAAGCGGAAAATTAATAGCCTTAGAATCCTCTGTTTCAATTAACCCAAGATTAAATCACCCTTGTTCGACAGCACTCCGTGTATTTTATGTGCTTGGGCTTTATACTAGCACCGCAACGATTTCAGTATGTTGCCGCAATTAGATATTCAACGTTTCAATCTCAACCTATCGTAGGTGCATCTCATGTTATATCCCGAGCGTTTTGGGGTTATCGTTATTGGTGGTGGTCACGCAGGCACAGAAGCCGCTATGGCGTCAGCACGTATGGGCGTTGCCACCCTGTTATTGACTCACAATATCGAAACCATCGGCCAAATGAGCTGTAACCCTGCTATTGGTGGTATCGGCAAAAGCCATTTGATGCGTGAGGTGGATGCCATGGGTGGCATTATGGCGCGCGCTACCGATAGGGCCGGGATTCAGTTTCGCACTCTCAATAGCCGCAAAGGCCCTGCCGTGCGCGCCACTCGTGCCCAAACGGATAGAGCTTTGTATAAAGCAGCAATCCGTGAAATGGTGGAAAGCCAACCTAATTTGACGCTATTCCAACAAGCGGTGACTGATTTAGTGGTGCGCAATGGAGTGTGCGTAGGCGCCGTGACCAATATGGGCATTACCTTTGAGGCTGATGCGGTGGTCCTCACTGTGGGTACCTTCTTGGGCGGCACTATTCATGTGGGCTTAGACCAGCAATCAGGCGGCCGTGTGGGTGACCCACCTTCCATTGCCCTCGCCCAGCGTTTGCGCGAAATGCCTTTTAAAGTGGACCGCTTAAAAACCGGTACCCCACCACGCATTGATGGCAAAACCGTTAATTTTAGTGTGATGGAAGAGCAATGGGGTGATACGCCCACTCCTGTTATGAGCTACCTAGGCAAGGTGGAAGAGCACCCTCGTCAAGTGTGCTGCTATATCACTCATACTAACGAAAAAACCCATGACATCATGCGTACAGGCTTTGATCGTTCTCCCATGTTTACTGGTGTTATTGATGGGGTGGGTCCGCGTTATTGCCCCAGTGTGGAAGATAAAATCAATCGTTATCCTGATAAAAACAGCCACCAAATTTTTGTGGAACCAGAGGGGCTGAACACTCACGAGCTTTACCCCAACGGCATTTCAACCAGTTTGCCTTTTGATGTGCAGCTAGCCGCGGTGCGCACTATTCGTGGGTTTGAAAATGCGCATATTACGCGTCCAGGTTACGCCATTGAGTATGATTATTTTAATCCTCAAGACCTGCATCACACCTTAGAAACCAAGCATATGCCAGGCCTTTATTTTGCTGGCCAAATTAATGGCACCACTGGCTATGAAGAAGCCGCTGCACAAGGCTTGTTAGCAGGTTTGAATGCGGCTTTGAAAGTGCAAGAAAAAGAGCCTTGGTATCCAAGCCGCGATCAGGCGTACTTAGGTGTGTTGGTGGACGATTTAATCAACTTTGGCACCAAAGAGCCCTATCGCATGTTTACTAGCCGTGCTGAGTATCGTCTGCTGTTGCGTCAAGACAATGCCGATATGCGTTTAACTGAAATTGGCCGCAAGCTCGGCTTGGTGGATGATGAGCGCTGGCAGGCTTTCTGCGAAAAGCGCGAGGGTGCCGAGCGCGAAGTGCAGCGCTTACGTAGCACTTGGATTCGCCCTGGGCACAGCCCTGCTGACGCTGTAGAGGCATTGCTGCCTAAGCCGCTGACTCATGAATATCACTTGATGGATTTGCTTAAGCGCCCAGAAGTGGCTTATGAGGACTTGGTGAAAGCTGCTGGGCTTGAGCCTGAGCCACAGGCCATTGCTGAACAAGTGGAAATCGAGGCGAAGTACTCGGGTTATATTGAGCGCCAAAAAGCCGAGGTGGAACGTTTAAAAGCAGCGGAAGAGCAAAAAATTCCAGCAGGTATTGATTATCAGCGTGTCACAGGGTTGTCTAATGAAGTGCGCCAAAAGCTAGAAGAAGTGCGCCCCGCCACCATTGGTCAGGCTAGTCGTATTCCAGGTGTTACGCCGGCGGCGCTGTCTTTATTGATTGTGCATTTGAAGCGTCAAGGCGTGCGCCGAGTGGTGGGTGAATAGCATTGGCAACATTACAAGAGATTTTACAAGCGGGTTTGCGCGAATTAAGAATCAGCGCTAGCTCGCACCAACAGCAGCAACTGTTGGATTATGTGGCCTTGCTTCATAAGTGGAATAAAGCGTATAACCTCACCGCTATTCGCGATCAAGAAAACATGGTGCGGCGTCACTTGTTAGATTCCTTAACCGTGCTACCTTGGCTTGGTGTTGATACCACTCTGGATGTGGGAACAGGCGCAGGCTTGCCAGGTATTGTGTTAGCCATTATGCGGCCCGAGCAGCAATTTATTTTGTTAGATAGCAACGGCAAAAAAACCCGCTTTGTGCGCCAAGCGGTGCTAGAGCTTGGCTTGCCAAATGTAGAAGTGGTGCAAAGCCGTATACAAGACTTTGCGCGGCAGGTGCCTCAAATCACAGCACGCGCGTTCGCTGCTTTGCCAGATATGTTGGCAATGCTGGCCCATGTGTTGCCAAATGACGGTCGCTTGCTTGCCATGAAAGCCGCTCAAGCCGAGGCAGAAATTGAGCAGGCGCCGGCGGGCTGGCAATTTGATACAGTTCAGCTGCATGTGCCGGGTGTTAATGAGCATAGAGAGTTAGTCATAGCCCACAGTGCAGAATAAAAAGGAGATAAGCGTGGCGACGGTTTTTGCCTTAGCAAATCAAAAAGGTGGAGTGGGAAAAACCACCACAAGTGTGAACTTGGCAGCAGCATTAGCGGCGCAGCGTCAGCAAGTGCTGTTGATTGATCTTGATCCGCAAGGCAATGCCACCTCGGGCTCTGGTGTTGATAAATATGAGTTGCCCCAAAGCATTTATCATGTGTTGCTAGGCGAGCTTGCTGCACAGGAGGCAATTCAGCCTAAGGTGTCTGGCGGGTTTGATTTAATCCCTGCCAATGGTGATCTAACAGCGGCGGAAGTTCAGTTGTTGGATATGGCAGGCAAGGAGTTTCGCTTACGTGATGCGTTGGCGCCATTGCTTGCACAGTATGATTATATTTTGATCGATTGCCCGCCCTCGTTGAATATGCTCACTGTGAACGCTTTGGCAGCGGCCACGGATGTGATAGTGCCCATCCAATGTGAGTATTATGCCCTTGAGGGGCTTTCAGCTTTGCTTGGCACTATTGAGGATATTCAAGCGTCAGTAAATCCAGAGCTTAAAATTGGCGGCTTGTTGCGCACCATGTTTGACCCACGAAACAGCTTATCTAACGATGTATCCACACAGTTGCTAACGCACTTTGGTGAGCAGGTGTATCGCACCATAATTCCACGCAACGTGCGTTTGGCTGAGGCGCCTAGTTATGGCGAATCTATTATTAGTTATGACAGAAAATCACGCGGCGCTTTAAGTTATTTGGCCTTAGCAGGTGAGATATTGCGCCAGAGCAAGGCTAAAAGATCAGCGTAAACAAGAATGAAAGGGTGAAAAGGCATGGCTGCCAATCGTAAACGAGGTTTAAACAAAGGGCTTGATGCATTATTAAGTCGAGGCACAGCGCCTGTATCGCAGGAGGCTGTTAGCGTTGAGGGGGCGGCGCCCACTACACAACAGCGCACCACCGACGAGATTGCGGAAGGTCAGTTGTGCCATTTGCCTGTGGAGCAGCTTGAACGAGGCCGTTACCAGCCACGCCGTGATATGTCCTCCGAGGCTCTCGAAGAGCTTGCCGAATCTATTCGTTCGCAGGGCGTGATGCAGCCCATCGTAGTACGGCCTATTGGCGAGAAGCGCTACGAAATTATTGCGGGTGAGCGACGCTGGCGCGCCGCCAAGCTTGCGGGGTTGGATAATATTCCAGCGGTTGTGCGCCACGTTAACGATGAAGCCGCCATCGCCATGGCGCTGATTGAAAATATTCAACGAGAAGATTTAAGCCCCATGGAAGAGGCGTTAGCCCTTGCTCGACTAAAGGATGAGTTTGAGTTAACTCACCAAGAAGTGGCAAATGCGGTGGGTAAGTCACGCGCCATGGTTACTAATCTGCTGAGATTGCTTTCATTAGAAGAGCCCGTGCGCCGCATGCTAGAGCATGGCGATTTAGAAATGGGGCACGCCAGAGCCTTGTTGGGTTTAACGGGTGAGGCGCAAACCGAGGCGGCCAAAATCGTGGTTGCCAAAGGGCTTAACGTTAGACAAACCGAGGCTTTGGTGCGTGAGTTCCACAAACCACAACCAGAGCCTAAAGCGCCAGCGCCAGTGGACCCAAACGTGAAGCGCTTAATGCGAGATTTGTCGGATCGACTAGGTGCGCCCGTGGAGCTTAAGCAAAGCGCTGGAGGTAAAGGAAAGTTAGTCATCAGTTATAGCAGCTTGGATGAGCTGGATGGCATCCTGTCACACATCAAATAAGCAGCGAAACCCTTTTTTGATAGACAGAAACAAAAATAGGCGCTTAGCGGTTGCAGTGTTGTGATCATCTGCCTATACTTTGCGCGCCTGTTGCACAGGACTATGAGCCAGCTAGCTAAAACTAGCGGCTTTTTATTTTTGCTCATAGGGCAAATGGGCAGCGAGGTAAGCGATGACACCCGTTAAAGGAAAAACCTTATTTTTTGGTTTGATGCGTACACAACTGCTTACCTTGCTAGTGCTTGCTGTAATGACGGTAATGGCAGTAAGCACGCAGGCCGCCATTGCGGTGGCTTGGGGTGCGGGTATTTGTTGGCTTGCCCATGCATGGGCAGGGTTTCAAATGTGGCTGCATCCGAAAAACGCAGATCCAAGGCGGCAAGCTACAGCGGCCATACGCGCTGAGGTAGGTAAAATTGCTATCGCCCTTTTGCTGTTGTGGTTGTCGTTAAAAACAACCCCAGAGCTGCGTAATAAAGAAGGTGCGGCAGCGTTACTGCTTGGTTTCTTTATTACCCAGGTGGCAGGTTGGATCTGGCTAGCAAGGGCAACTAGCGCTCCCATAGAGCACGATGTTGAAAATAAACATGACGGTTGATGGTTGGGTCAGCAGATGGCAAACACTCAAACAGAGTATATTCAGCACCACTTAACGAACCTTACCTATGGTAAAGTTGCCCCTGGCACTGAATCGTGTAGTGGCAGTGTTTATGAACAAGCTCAATGGATTTTTGCCGAGTGCCCCCAAGAGCTAGACGGTATGGGTTTTTGGGCATTCCATGTGGATAGTCTGTTTTGGTCTGGTGTGTTAGGCGCCCTCTTTATCTTTCTTTTTGCCCGTGCCGCTAAACAAGCTCACGCTGGCGTTCCAAGCAAATTCTTAAATATTATCGAAGTTTTCTACGAGTTCATCGACAACCAAGTTAAAGATACTTTCCAAGCGAAAAGCAAACTGATCGGCCCTTTATGTTTGACAGTGTTTTTCTGGATCTTGTTAATGAACGCTATCAAGCTGATCCCTGTAGATTTTATTCCAGGTGCAGCACATTGGGCAGGGCTTGAATACTTTAAGTATGTGCCCGTGGTGGATCCAAATATCACCTTGTCCATGTCGTTCTCTGTCTTGTTTTTGATCATCGCATTTAGCATTAAACACAATGGCGTGAAAGGCTTTATTAGCAGCCTTACTTTGCAGCCGTTCCAAAGTAATAACTTGTTACTTCAAATCATTTTAATTCCAATCAACCTAGTGCTTGAGGTGGTAGGCTTGCTTGCTAAGCCCGTATCTCTTGGCCTGCGGTTGTTTGGAAACATGTTTGCGGGCGAGTTCGTTTTCGTGCTTGCAGCAGCCATGATGGGCTATTTCCAGTTCGTTGTGGCATGGCCTTGGGCAGTGTTCCACTTGTTGGTAGTGCCCTTACAAGCTTACATCTTTATGATTCTCACACTGGTATACCTCAGTATGGCCAGTGCTAAGCCAGAAGGCGCGGCAGAGTAAGTAAAGAGTAAGAGTATCAACGTTAATTAACAGCAAACTAAACGTAAAACGGGAGTAGAAAATGGAAGGCTTAAATCTGCTTGCAGCTGCAATTGTTGCTGGTCTAGCCGCTATCGGTGCTGGTTTGGGTTTTGGTCTCATGGGTGGTCGTTTCCTTGAGAGCTTGGCACGTCAGCCTGAGTTAGCCCCTATGTTGCAAACACGTATGTTCATCATCGCAGGTCTACTGGATGCTGTACCCATTATGTGTATTGCTATCGCGTTCTTGATGATTTTCCAGTAATAAAACCTGTTTCTTTGATCGTTAGGTTTAGGAAATTCACGCAACGCAGCTTTGAGGTGTTCGCATGAACATGAACGCAACAGTGATTGGCCAGGTAATATGGTTTGCCCTATTCGTCTGGTTCTGCATGAAGATCGTATGGCCATTTATTGGTAAAGCGCTTGAAGAGCGTCGCCAGGCTATCGCTGAAGGTCTAAATGCAGCAGATCGTGCAAAGCGCGATTTGGCCGCCGCAGAAGAAAAAGTTTCTGCTAGCTTAGATGAAGCTAAGGCGCAATCAGCGGAGATTATTGAAGCCGCTAACCGCCGTGCCAGTCAAATTATCGAAGAAGCTCAAGCGAAAGCAGTTGCTGAAGGCGAACGCCTCGCAGCTAAAGCGAAAGCTGAAATCGAACAAGAAATTAATTCTGCCCGCGAGCAACTTCGCCAAGAGGTATCTGCACTTGCTATTGCTGGTGCTGAGCAAATCCTTAAAGCGGAAGTGGACAAGGGCGCACATAAGCAACTGCTGGACCAGCTCGCAGCAGAGCTCTGATAAGTGGGTAACCCATGGCTGAATTGACCACCATAGCACGCCCTTACGCAAAAGCCGCTTTTGCCTACGCGCAAGAGCGCAAGCAATTAGAGCAGTGGCAGGAAATTCTTGGCACTGCCGCAGCAGTGGCAGAAGATGCCACTATGCAAGCTTGGCTTGAGCAGCCTGCGTTAACCGCAGAGCAGCGCGCCTCGGGTTTTGCTGAGGTGTGCGGTGAAGCACTAGGTGCTGAGGGCAAAAACTTTATTGCCCAGCTCACTGAGCACAACAGAGTGTCTTTGTTGCCAGCAATTTTTGCGCAGTATCATGAGCTCATGTCTGCAGCAAACGAAATTGTAGACGCTGAGCTAATTAGCGCTACTGTTCTGGCAGAAGACGAAGTAACAGCATTGGTAAACAGTTTGAAGAAGCGCTTAGGCAAGGAAGTCCGAGTGACCACTAAAGTGGATGAGCGTTTAATTGGTGGTGTGCTAATTCGAGCTGGTGACACCGTGATTGATGGCAGTGTGCGCGGTAAATTAGCCCGCCTTGCCGAGCAACTGAACTCTTAAGATTGAGGGATTGAAGCATGCAGCAACTCAACCCGTCTGAAATCAGTGAGATTATCAAGAAACGTATCGAAAGCCTTGATATCTCCACCCAGGCACGCAATGAAGGCACCGTTGTCTCCGTATCCGACGGTATTGTCCGTATTCATGGCTTGGCTGACGTAATGTACGGTGAAATGATCGAGTTTGAAGGCGGTGTTTACGGCATGGCCCTCAACCTTGAGCGTGATTCCGTGGGTGCCGTTGTACTAGGTGATTACCTAGGCGTGGCTGAAGGACAAAGCGTAAAATGCACAGGTCGTATTTTTGAAGTACCTGTGGGCGAAGAACTACTTGGCCGCGTGGTGGATGCCCTTGGTGTTCCCATCGATGGCAAAGGCCCCATTGAAGCTAAACTCACTGACGCCGTAGAAAAGGTTGCCCCTGGGGTAATTTGGCGTAAGTCCGTTGATGAGCCAATGCAAACCGGTATTAAAGCCATTGATGCCATGACGCCAGTGGGTCGTGGTCAGCGTGAGCTTATTATTGGTGACCGCCAGATTGGTAAAACTGCCATCGCAGTGGATACCATCATTAACCAGAAAGGGTCTGGCATTAAGTGTATCTACGTAGCTGTGGGCCAAAAGCAGTCCACCATTGCTAACGTAGTGCGCAAGCTCGAAGAGCATGGCGCTATGGAATACACCACCATCGTAGCCGCATCTGCGTCTGAGCCTGCTGCGATGCAGTATCTCGCGCCTTTCTCTGGCTGCACCATGGGTGAGTATTTCCGTGATCGCGGTGAAGATGCTCTGATTGTTTACGATGACCTCACCAAACAGGCGTGGGCGTATCGTCAAATTTCACTACTTTTACGTCGTCCGCCAGGTCGTGAAGCTTATCCCGGTGATGTGTTCTATTTACACTCCCGTTTGTTGGAGCGCTCTGCACGGGTAAGTGAAGAGTACGTAGAAGAGTTCACCAAGGGTGAAGTGAAGGGTAAAACGGGTTCTTTAACCGCATTGCCTATCATTGAAACCCAAGCGGGTGACGTTTCAGCGTTCGTACCCACCAACGTAATTTCTATTACGGATGGTCAGATTTTCGTTGAAACCGACCTCTTTAACGCCGGTATCCGTCCCGCGATGAACGCAGGTATCTCTGTATCTCGAGTGGGTGGTGCAGCGCAAACTAACATCATTAAGAAGTTAGGCGGTGGTATTCGTCTTGCGTTGGCTCAGTACCGTGAACTTGCTGCGTTTGCACAGTTCGCTTCTGACCTCGACGAAAGCACTCGTGCTCAGCTAGAGCATGGTCAGCGCGCCACTGAGTTAATGAAGCAGAAACAGTATAGCCCCATGTCTGTAGCAGAAATGGGTGTCTCGCTTTACGCCATTAACGAAGGTCACTTAAAAGATGTAGAGCTAGAAAAAGTAGGCGCTTTCGAAGCTGCGCTTCTTGCTTACATGAATAGCGAGCACAAAGCGTTGATGGATAAAATCAACGAAAAGGGTGATTACGATAAAGACATTCAAGAAGGCATTAAATCTGCCCTTGAAAGCTTTAAAGCCACCCAGACCTGGTAATCGACGTTAAAGGGATAACATTATGGCAGGCGCGAAAGAGGTAAGAACCAAAATCGCTAGTGTCCAAAGCACGAGTAAAATTACTCGCGCTATGGAGATGGTTGCTGCCAGTAAAATGCGTCGCGCGCAAGAGCGTATGGCTGCTTCTAAGCCGTACGCCACGCGTATCCGTGAAGTCATCGCCCATTTAGCCGATGCCAGCTTAGAATATCACCACCCTTACCTTGAAGAGCGTGAGCCAAAAAAAGTGGCTTATATTGTTGTGTCTTCAGACCGTGGTTTATGTGGTGGTTTAAACGTTAACTTGTTCCGCCGTTTAATTCAGGATGCTAAAACCTGGGCGGACAAGGGCGTAGATGTTCAATATGGCGTGGTGGGAAGCAAAGCCCAGCAGTTCTTTAGGAGCGTGGGTGGTGATGTGATTTCCACGGTAACCGGCATTGGTGATACGCCACGAGTAAGTGATCTTGTGGGTGTGATTCGCACCATGACGGACGACTTTGTAGCAGCCAAAGTGGATCGTGTGTTCTTGGTTTATAACGAGTTTGTTAACACCATGACACAGAGCCCGAGCATTAATCAGCTGCTTCCCCTTCCGAAGGGTGAAGACTCTGAATTTAAAACCAACCCAGACCAAAGCTGGGACTACATCTACGAACCTTCTGCAAAAGAACTGGTGGACGGTTTGTTGGTGAGATTTATTGAGAGCCAAGTGTATCAGGGCGTGGTTGAAAACATCGCCTGTGAGCAAGCTGCTCGTATGGTTGCCATGAAGGCCGCCACTGATAACGCTGGTGATATTATCCGAGATCTGGAACTCCTGTATAACAAAGCCCGTCAAGCGGCGATTACCCAGGAAATTTCCGAAATTGTCAGTGGTGCCGCAGCGGTTTAACCGTGGTGGCAAACAAGCCAAGAGGATGCAAGCATGAGTAGCGGTCGTATAGTTCAGATTATCGGTGCGGTTATCGACGTGGAATTTAACCGCGATAACGTACCTAATATTTATGACGCTCTGAATGTGGACGGCACTGAGACCGTTCTTGAAGTACAACAGCAGCTCGGCGACGGCATCGTGCGCACCATTGCCATGGGTTCCACCGAAGGGTTGAAGCGTGGCTTAAGCGTAACGAGCACAAATGGTCCAATCGAAGTGCCAGTGGGTACCAAAACCCTAGGCCGTATTATGGACGTATTAGGTCGCCCCATTGATGAAGCAGGCCCAATCGGTGAAGAAGAGCGTATGCCTATTCACCGTAAAGCGCCAAGCTACGCCGAACAAGCCGGTGGTAACGAGCTTCTCGAAACAGGTATTAAAGTGATCGACTTAGTCTGCCCCTTTGCTAAGGGTGGTAAAGTAGGTCTCTTCGGTGGTGCCGGTGTTGGTAAAACCGTAAACATGATGGAGCTTATCCGTAATATCGCTATTGAGCACAGCGGTTTCTCTGTGTTCGCTGGTGTGGGTGAGCGTACCCGTGAAGGTAACGACTTCTACCACGAAATGAAGGACTCTGATGTACTGGACAAAGTGTCCCTCGTTTACGGTCAGATGAACGAGCCACCCGGTAACCGTCTACGTGTAGCGCTAACTGGCTTAACCATGGCGGAAAAATTCCGTGATGAAGGCCGTGACGTTCTTCTCTTTATCGACAACATCTACCGCTACACCCTAGCGGGTACTGAAGTATCTGCACTGTTAGGCCGTATGCCTTCTGCGGTAGGTTACCAGCCCACACTGGCGGAAGAGATGGGTGTGCTACAAGAGCGTATTACATCTACTAAAACCGGCTCTATTACCTCGGTTCAAGCGGTATACGTACCTGCGGATGACTTAACTGACCCATCCCCAGCCACTACCTTTGCGCACTTAGATGCCACCGTAGTACTGAGCCGTGATATCGCTGCGCGCGGTATTTACCCCGCCATCGATCCATTGGATTCCACCTCTCGTCAGTTGGACCCACAAGTGATTGGTGAAGAGCACTATCAAGTGGCCCGTGGCGTGCAAACTGTATTGCAGCGCTACACTGAGCTAAAAGATATTATTGCTATCTTGGGTATGGATGAGCTCTCTGAAGAAGATAAGCTAACTGTACAGCGCGCACGTAAAATCGAGCGTTTCTTATCACAGCCTTTCTTCGTAGCAGAAGTGTTCACCGGTGCGCCTGGTAAATATGTTTCCTTGGCAGACACCATCCGTGGTTTCCAAGGCATCTTGGCCGGCGAGTACGACCATATCCCTGAGCAAGATTTCTACATGAAAGGCTCTATCGACGAAGTGCTCGAGAGCTACAACAAAAGGCAGGCTAGCTAAGCTGCCCTGAACTAGGAGAGTCTCATGGCGAAGACCTTACAATGTGAGATCGTCAGTGCTGAGCAACCACTCTTTTCAGGTGCGGTAAAAATGATTATTGCCACAGGAAGTGAGGGTGAGCTAGGTATTTTACCTGGCCACACCCCTCTGCTTACCGGCCTCAAGGCTGGTCCTGTGCGCATTAAAATGGCCGATGATTCTGAAGAAGTGTTTTATGTTAACGGTGGATACCTAGAAGTTCAGCCGAACGTGGTTACCCTGTTAGCAGACACTGCAGCCCGTGCTAAGGACATTGATGAAGCTGCGGCTGAAGAAGCACGCCAGCGCGCTTTAGAAGTGATCGAGGGCAAGCGCTCAGATATTGATTACACTGTGGCCGCTGCTCAGTTGGCGGAATCTGTGGCGCAAATCCGTGCGGTACAGCAGATGCGCAAGAAGTTTGGCGCTAAGTAAGCCTTTGCTTTCTTGAGTGCAAGCGCACAGTGGAACTACTTTTAAAAAGGGCAGCCTAACCGCTGCCCTTTTTATTTAATTAGCAAAAGAGGTGAGGGATATGACGGTTTCTGCGGTTATTTTAGCAGCGGGCAAAGGGACTCGTATGCGCTCAGCGCTTCCTAAGGTGCTGCACCAAGTGGCAGGTAAAGCCATGCTAAGCCACGTTGTTGCGGCAGCCCAGGCAGCAGAGGTTACGCAAACCGTAGTGGTGTATGGTCATGGTGGTGAGCAAGTGAAAGCCTTGCTTGAGGGCCAAAACGTACAACTTGCTGAGCAAAAAGAGCAGCTAGGTACGGGGCATGCGGTGTCCCAGGCCATGGCACAAGTACAAGGCGATACCGTGCTGGTATTGTATGGCGACGTTCCTCTTATTCAGCCGCAAACCCTACAAGATCTCCTTGCTTTAGTGAGCTCTGAGCAAATGGCGCTGCTTACCCTCACCATGGATAACCCTCAGGGCTATGGCCGTATTGTGCGCAACGCGAACAATGAAGCAGTGGCTATTGTGGAGCAAAAAGATGCTACACCCGAACAGCTGGCCATTAAAGAAATCAATACCGGCATTCTTGCTTGCCGTCGAGAGCTGTTAGAACAAGTGCTGCCTGCCTTATCTAATAATAATGCTCAGGGTGAATATTACCTCACCGATATCATTGCCATGGCAGTG
>DAHVSB010000064.1 GCA_027324795.1 Alcanivoracaceae bacterium | reverse complement strand
TATCGCGGAGTTATCACCAGAGGCTGCACCTGCACCTGAAGTAAAAACTGTGGAAAGTACGTCCTGGCATCAGCACAGCGGCATTACTCCAAATCAAGGAGGGCTGACGTTGGTGCCACCGCGGGTGAATGTTTCCACGTTTGCTTCCTCTCAACATCAGGGTGATGGTCACGATTATGCTCAAGCCTATGGTGCTCTAGTGGCTGCGCCGAATGAAGAGTTTCAGCAGCACCCCGAAGTGGCGGAAAGTGCTCAAGAATCGCCATCAGGTATGCCACCTTTAGGTTACGCCTTAGGGCAACTCCACGGTATTTACGTGGTGGCGCAAAATGCAGAAGGCATGGTGCTAGTGGATATGCATGCTGCCCATGAGCGTATTACTTACGAGCGTTTGAAAGAATCTTGGCAGCAGGCACGTGTGCAAAGTCAGCCGTTACTAGTGCCTTATTCGCTCGCGGTATCAACTAAAGAAGCAGCATTGGCGGCTGATTCCCAAGAAGCCTTTGCCCAGCTAGGCTTTGAAGTGGCGCAAGTGGGGCCAGAAAGCATCACTATTCGCGCCATTCCTGCGCTGTTGCGTGGTGCAGATGTGGAAGCATTAATACGCGACGTGCTGGCCGATTTGCTTACCCATGGCATCACAACGCGTGTGGAGGGTGAAATAGATGAGCTGTTATCGACGATGGCTTGCCACGGTAGCGTGCGTGCGAACCGACGTTTAAGTATTGATGAAATGAATGCTCTGCTGCGTGACATGGAGGCCACCGAGCGCAGTGGGCAGTGCAACCATGGGCGCCCCACTTGGATGCAGTTTAGTATGAAGCAGCTTGATAAGCTTTTTTTGCGCGGGCAATAACATGGCGCAACCTGTTATTTTGCTTATGGGCCCTACGGCGGCAGGAAAAACGGCAGTGGCCATGGAGTTAACGCAGCATTTGCCTGTGGAGCTTATCAATGTGGACTCGGCTTTGGTGTACAAGGGGCTGGATATTGGTGCAGCTCGTCCCACGCCAGAGGAGTTGCGGCAGGCGCCCCATCGTTTGATGGGGATTCGAGAGCCTTGGGAGCCTTATTCAGCCGCGGAGTTTAGGCGCGACGCCCTTAAAGAGATTAAAGCTATTCATGCCATAGGAAAAATTCCGTTGCTTGTGGGCGGCACCATGATGTATTTTCGCGCTTTGGTGGCGGGGTTGGCGACCTTACCCGCGGCAGATGCAGCATTGCGTCAGCGGCTCGACGCTGAAGCGGCAGAAAAAGGGTGGCCGCATTTGCATGCTCGTTTGGCAGCGGTTGATGCGGCAACGGCTGCACGTCTTGCACCGCAAGACAGCCAGCGTATACAGCGCGCGCTCGAGGTGTTTGAGCTCACTGGCAAGCCTTTGTCGATACATCATCAAGAGCAGCAAGCGCAGCAGGAAACTTTTCCTTACCCCTTGT
Organism: Alcanivoracaceae bacterium; assembly: GCA_027324795.1. Taxonomy (GTDB): domain Bacteria; phylum Pseudomonadota; class Gammaproteobacteria; order Pseudomonadales; family Alcanivoracaceae; genus CALEAR01. The sequence goes on along the minus strand of DAHVSB010000064.1, from coordinate 11,439 downwards.
TTCAATTTGCTGTGGCCCCATCTCAACGAAGTGTGCTACACGAACGCATAGCCTTGCGTCTCGAGCAAATGTTCGCTCAAGGTATGGTGGCTGAAGTGGCAAAATTGAAAGCAAATCCCCGGCTTAACGGCGATGAGCCAGCCATGCGTTCTGTAGGGTATCGCCAGGTGTGGCAATACTTAGATGGCGCTTACGACGAAGCCACTATGAAGCACAAAGCTCTAGTGGCAACGCGTCAGCTTGCCAAACGCCAACTCACTTGGTTACGAAGTTGGCCCAATGTGCAGTGGGTCGACCCCACCACAGAGGATGCTGTGGGTACAATCGTCGAACAATTGCATGGCATTGTGCTTTGAATAAGCACTAGAATGTGATTTGTTTGCATGAAAAGGAATTATTTGAAAAAAGAGTGTCTGACTATAGCAATGGCTTGGCAGGCAATTATAATATTCAGTTTGCGCTGATCACTGGCTAAGAAGCTTTATCCAAGCTCTAGGCCTGACTTAAACTTGAGGAGAAAAACATGTCAAAAGGGCAATCACTACAAGACCCTTTCCTAAACGCCTTGCGTAAGGAACGTATTCCAGTATCAATATTTTTGGTCAATGGCATTAAATTGCAGGGTCAAATTGAATCGTTTGATCAGTATGTGGTGCTATTGAAAAATGCGGTGAGCCAAATGGTTTATAAGCATGCCATTTCCACTGTGGTGCCAGTACGCAACCCGCGTGGCATTGGGCAGCCTCAAGGTGCAGGTCAGCCTCCTAACGTTGGGGTATCAGACCCTTATAATATGTAAGCTGCAACAACCGGCTAAGCACAAGAGCTTGGCCGGTATTATCCCCCGCCATAATTATTACACTACCTATTAGGCCTTGGTAACGCCGTTCGTTTATGACAACACATTCAGGTTTTAGCACTGAGTCGGTGGCTGAGCGTGCCCTGCTGGTTCATGTGGATTTTCCAGGCGAGCATGCTGCGGAAGAGTTGAGTGAGTTTCACCATCTCGTTACTTCAAGTGGTGCAGATGTGGTGGGAGAGCTCTTAGCTAAACGCTCTAGCCCAGACCCAGCCACCTATATAGGCAGTGGCAAAGTTCAAGAATTGGCAGAGTTGGTGGAATCCACAGAAGCTGACTTAGTGCTTTTTAATCATCCTTTGTCGCCGGCTCAGGAGCGTAACTTACAGCGTGCTGTGGGTGTTCGTGTATTAGATCGCACCGGGCTAATACTGGATATTTTTGCATTACGGGCCCGAACCCACGAAGGACGTTTGCAGGTGGAATTAGCCCAGCTACAACACCGGCTGAGTCGCTTGGTGCGTGCTCATACTGGCCTCGACGGGCAAAAAGGGGGGATTGGCTTGCGTGGCCCAGGCGAGATGCAGTTAGAAACTGATCGGCGTCTTATTCGGGTGCGTATCAAAAGCATTGAAGAATCCTTGCAGAAAGTGCGACGCCAACGAGCGCAGGGGCGTCGTGCCCGAGAGCGCAGTGAGGTGCCCCTTATTTCCATTGTTGGCTACACTAACGCTGGCAAATCTACGCTTTTTAACCGGCTGACTCGCGCTGAAGTGTATGTGGCTGATCAGCTGTTTGCGACCTTGGATCCAACCCTTCGGCGCGTGAAACTAGACGGCATTGGCCCCGCAATAGTGGCAGACACAGTGGGCTTTATCCGCCATTTGCCTCACCGCTTGGTAGAATCTTTTCGTTCCACACTTGAGGAAACCTTGGGCGCAAGCTTGTTGCTTCACGTAACGGATGCTTCGGCTGCAGATCGATTGGATAATATTGCTTCGGTGGAAGAGGTATTGGCTGAAATCGAGGCAGATTCTTTACCCGTTCTACATGTATATAATAAAGCTGACCTCGTGGGTGAATCAGCCCGTATTGACAGAGACGAAGAAGGCAAGCCCTGGCGGGTTTGGGTTTCTGCCCTAACGGGGGATGGGTTTGATTTGCTGCGCCGCGCAATTGCTGAGCGGGTGGCCGAAGGCTGGGTTGATCAATGGATCTATTTGCCCGTGACTGCTGGTCGATTACGGGCACAATTACATGAAGCAGGCGAAGTTCTTGCAGAAAAAGCACAAAATGATGGCTCTTTATTAGTACGTGTGCGGGTGAATCAAGTACACTTTGCCCATTTACTTCGTAATGAAGATTTAACAGAACACGATGTGGCGGTTCCGAGGGAGTTATTATCGGAGTGCAGCGTCGTTTAACTTCCACCTTGGTGGTGCGAACTCTGTAATAGGGAGAACAAAATGGCGTGGAATGAACCCGGTGGACAGAAACCACGGGATCCTTGGAGTGGCGGCGGGGGCGGAAAAGGCCCACAAGGTCCGCCTGACTTAGACCAAATTTTTAAAAACCTAAGAAAGAGCCTGTTAGGTGGCGGTGGCCATAAAGGTGGCAATGGTGGTGGTAACCAATCCATCGGTGGCATTATTGGTGTTATTGCACTGATATTTGTCGTTTTCTATGGTGTTTGGGCATTTTTTCAGGTGGACTCTGCGGAGCAGGGTGTGGTGTTGCGCTTTGGTAAGCTGCACCGCATTGTGGAGCCAGGTCTGAATTGGCATTTGCCGCCATTTGAGTCGTACCGTAAAGTGAATGTCACTAAGGTGTACAGCCATAAAGTTAGCGAAGAAATGCTGTCTGGCGACACCAATATAGTGGGTGTAACCCTAGAGGTGCAGTACCGTGTGTTAGACCCCGCAGCTTATTTGCTTAAGGTGGCAAACTCTGATGCTATTTTGCGTAACGCCACAGAAAGTGCTTTGCGCCACGTGGTGGGTAGTAAAACCATTAATGCAGTGATGAGTACGGAGCGTGAAGACTTGCGTCGCACGGTTCAAATTCGTTTGCAGGAATATCTCGATCAATACTCCACTGGGTTATTGGTGTCTGCGGTGGTACTTGATAGCACAGCAGCGCCCGCAGCTGTTCGTGATGCCTTCCAAGACGTAACTCGTGCCCGTGAAGATGAAGACCGCTTTAAGAAAGAAGCTGAGGCCTATGCTAACGGTGTGATTCCTGAAGCACGTGGGCGTGCACAACGTTTGCGCGAAGAAGCCGAAGCTTACCGCGCCGAGATTGTGGATAGAGCACGAGGTGAAGCACAGCGTTTTGGCAAGCTGCTTACCGAGTATGAGCGTGCACCAGAAGTGACTCGTCAGCGTTTGTATTTAGAAACCATGGAAGCTGTTCTGGGTAATAGCAGTAAGGTTTTCCTGGGCAGCCAAAGTAATAACAGCATGATGTACTTGCCATTGGATCAGATTATTCAATCGACGCCAGGTAGTCGGGCTCAGCGTGGTGGCGATGTTGCGCCCATTGAAGTGCCGAACTTAGATTCATCCTCAGGGCAAGCAAGCTCGAGGGCAGATTCTGAGCCTACTAGCTTGTACCGTCGTAAACGGGAGGTGCGCTAATGTCCCCTAGAGCATTAACGGGCTTGATTGCCGCTTTTTTTCTCGCTGTATTGGCGTTGAACTCTTATTACATCATTGATGAAACCGAGCGCGCTGTATTAAAACGATTCCAAGAAATCGTTAAGACAGATATTCCACCTGGCATTCATGGTAAAATTCCTTTTATCGATGAAGTGGTGCGCGTGGATGGACGTGCTCAAGTCTATGAGTTGCCAGCTCAGCCCTATCTTACGAGTGAGCGTAAGTTAATGGATGTGAGCTCTTTTGTGATTTGGCGTGTGCAAGATGTGCAGCGCTATGTCACTGTGATTGGCGGCGGTGCTGCTAATAACTCTGAACGTATGAAAGAAGTGGCACATCAACGCTTGAATGCGCGTGTGGCTGAATTGCTACGTAACGAATTTGCCAAGAAAACCGTGCAAGAAGTGGTGGCCGGCCGCAAAGAAGTGATAGCAGATGCTGTGGTGCTTGATTTAGACGAGCTAGATGTTTCCGCGGCGGCTGACGAAGATGCACCAGAAGTTATTAGTGCTCAAGAAGCTGGTGAGCTGCCCCCGAGCGAAGATGCCCGCGAGCACTTGATGGTGAGCGTGTTGGAGCAGGTGAAAAAATCCGCCATTGATGATTTTGGTATCGAGGTGGTGGATATTCGCGTTAAGCAAGTGGATTGGCCCGATGAGGTGCGTGGCCGCGTGTTCGAAAGAATGCGTGCAGAGCGTGCTCGTGATGCAGCTCGTCATCGCTCAGAAGGTCGCGAAGGTGCTGAGAAAATACGTGCAGCCGCAGAGCGCGAGCGCACAGTATTGCTTGCCAAGGCCTACCGTGATGCGGAGCTAATTCGTGGTGAGGGTGACGCTGAAGCAGCAAGCATTTATGCGGAAGTATATACGGCCAATCCCGAGTTCTATAATTTCTACCGCAGCTTGCAAGCCTACCGCGAAAGTTTTAGCGAAAAGAGCGATATGCTGCTGCTTGATGCCGAAAGTGATTTCTTTGAATACTTCGGCAGCAGTGGTGCGCCGAGAAAATAAAAAAGTAGGGTGAGCTTTTGCCCTCGAGGTGTTAAGATACCGCACGCCGAGGAAATCCTCGGCGTTGTGCCGTTTAAGGGGCAGTCATTATGTTGTTATGGCAAGCCTTATGCTTGATTTTGGTGGTGGAAGGAGCAGCCTTAGCACTCTTTCCCGCACACTTGAAAGAGGCGGCGGTTTTTCTTCTTGAAGCAGATACTCAAATGCTTCGAATTATAGGTCTAGTGGCCTTGTTATTAGGTGCAGGCCTGCTGATGCTACTGTGACATTTATGAATCGTGACGAACGCTGGTTGCTACCCGAAGGGGTAGACGAAATTCTGCCGAGCAAGGCCAGAGCTGTTGAACAGTTAAGACGCCGCTTGCTCGATCTGTATGCGAGTTGGGGTTATGAGCTTGTTTTCCCACCCCTTATCGAGTTTCTAGAATCCTTACTGAACGGCGCTGGCCAAGATCTAGAGCGTGAAACCTATAAAGTAACCGACCGTTTAACAGGTCGTTTGATGGGAGTACGTGCGGATATTACGCCGCAGGTGGCGCGCATGGATGCCCATAGTTTGCGCCAAGAAGGGCCAGTTCGCTTGTGTTATTGCAGCACAGCGTTGCGCACCCGTCCTGCGGTACCAGGCGGCACGCGAGCCCCCTACCAAGTGGGGGTTGAACTCTTTGGCCACGATGGCGTGGATAGCGATGTGGAAGTTATTTCCCTTATGTTGGCTACGCTAGATGCGGCTGATATTAAAGCGCCAACGTTGGATTTGGGGCATGTGGGCATTTATCGCGCGCTTGTGGCTGCGGCAGGTTTAACCGAAACCCAAGAATACGCGCTTACCGATATTTATATGCGCAAAGCGCGCACTGAACTCACTGACTTTGTTGCAGGGCTTGATATCGGCGAGGCAGAAGCGGCAGCACTGCAAGCTTTGCCATGGCTGACGGGCACAGATGCTATCGAAAAAGCGGAACCTCTGCTTGCCTCAGTTAGCGAGGATGCACTGCAGGCACTGGCGCAAACTAAGGCTGTTATTGAAAGGGTGCAAGCCTTGCATCCGAATTTGCATGTTCATGTGGACCTGGGCGAACTGAGAGGCTATCGCTATCACACCGGTTGTATTTTTGCAGTGTACAGCAATGGTTTAAGCGAAGCTGTGGCCAAAGGTGGGCGTTACAATCGTATTGGTGAAGTGTTTGGACGTGCAAGACCGGCCACGGGTTTTAGTGCAGATTTAAAAATTTTAGTTAATGGTCTCGAGGTGCCGCAGGTATTGTCTGTGTTTGCACCCGCCGATAGCGATGAGAGTTTAGATGCTGTTGTGGCTCAGTTGCGAGCACAGGGGCAGCGTGTAGTAAGAGCACTGAGCGGTTGCACTAGCAGCCCTTCAGAGCTTGGTTGTAATCAACAGTTAGTGCTTGAAAATGGGCGCTGGGTGTTGGCTCCACTATCTTCCTAATTCATTCACTTAAAGAGCATAAGTTCATGGGCAAGAACGTCGTTATTTTGGGCACCCAATGGGGTGATGAAGGCAAGGGCAAAATTGTAGATTTGCTTACTGACCAAGTGACTTCAGTAGTGCGCTTTCAGGGCGGCCACAACGCTGGGCACACTTTGGTGATTGATGGTGAAAAAACCGTTTTGCATTTAATTCCTTCTGGCATTTTACGCGAAGGCGTGGATTGCTTTATTGGTAATGGTGTTGTGCTTGCCCCGGATGCGCTGCTGCGAGAAATTAAAGGCTTAGAGGCCAAAGGTGTGCCGGTGCGTGAGCGCTTAAAGCTTAGCGCTTCCTGCCCCTTGATTTTGCCAGTGCACGTAGCCTTAGACCAAGCACGTGAAGCTGCACGTGGCGATGACAAGATTGGCACCACAGGCCGTGGTATTGGTCCCGCTTATGAAGATAAGGTGGCGCGCCGTGGCTTACGCTTAGGGGATTTGTTCCGCCCTGATCGCTATGCTGAAAAGTTAAAAGAGCTGCTTGAATACCACAACTTTGTGCTTGAAAACTACTACAAGGCCAAGCCGGTAGATTACGAACAAGCATTTGCCGAAAGCATGCAGTGGGCAGAAGAGCTGAAAGATTTGGTCACCGATGTGAGTGACAAGCTGCATGAGCACCGTCGTCAGGGCGATAGTATTTTGTTTGAAGGTGCGCAAGGGTCTTTGCTAGATATCGACCACGGTACCTACCCGTTTGTAACTTCCTCCAATACCACAGCCGGCAGTGCTGCCAGTGGTACCGGTTTCGGCCCCTTATTTTTGGATTACGTGCTTGGTATTACCAAGGCTTATACCACTCGCGTAGGAGCTGGGCCTTTCCCCACCGAGCTGTTTGATGAGGTGGGTAAGCACTTAGCTGAAAAAGGCAATGAGTTTGGCGCCACCACTGGGCGCCCACGTCGCTGCGGCTGGTTTGATGCAGTGGCGGTGCGTAAAAGCATTGAGGTGAGCTCAGTCAGCGGTTTGTGCTTGACTAAGCTAGATGTGCTTGATGGTTTGGACACCATTAAAATTTGCGTGGGCTATCAGTGCGAAAATGGGCAACCCCTCACCGCACAGTGGGATGCAGACGCGTATGTAGGTATGCACCCAATTTACGAGGAAATGCCAGGCTGGAAAGAGTCCACTCTTGGTGCGCAAAGCTTAGAGGAGTTGCCTGCAAATGCGCGCGCTTATATTAAGCGTTTAGAAGAGCTAACAGGAGCGCCTATTGATATTGTTTCCACCGGTCCCGACCGTAAAGAAACCATCGTATTACGCCATCCGTTTGCGGATAACTGATGAGGGCTGATGCTAAGCCTTAGCAAGGTGTCAGCACCCAAAAGCTAAGTCAGTTTTTGAACTAGCCCCAAAATGTTGAGTGTGCATTTTGGGGCTTTTTATGATGGGGTAACGATAAAAAATAATGATTTTGTGAGTGTTTTACGCGAAAAGTCTTGGGTCAAACAGTGTCCTCATGTAGACTCGGACAAAATATAAACGATAAGGAGCATGGCGCTATGCAAATCCTGAGACTCATCCTATCCATTTTACTGCCGCCGTTGGGTGTGTTTTTAACAGTGGGTATCGGCCTACATTTTTGGCTGAACATAGTGCTCACCTTGTTGGGATATATCCCAGGTGTAGTGCATGCTGCTTATATTATTGGCACCAACAAATAGCTTAATGAATTGTCTTAGTTATTGTGTTCAAATGGCCGCTACTGCGGCCATTTTTATTTGAGATGGCTGTTAAAAGCTAGGAATCCCATTATTTATGAGTAAGAAAAACAAAACCTATCGCGACCCTTATGCAGACCGCGAAGCCAGTCGTTACGAAAAGCCCATCGCCAGTCGCGAATATATTTTGCAGCAGCTTAACGAGCAAGATAAACCACAAACACTCGAAGAGTTAGAACAATTGCTCCAAGTGGCGGGCAATGAGCGGGATTGTGAAGCGTTGCGTCGGCGTTTGAATGCCATGGTGCGTGATGGCCAACTACGGCGTAACCGTCGTGGTCAATTTGGCGTGCTTGACCGTATGAATTTAATCACGGGTCGTGTGCAAGGGCACCGCGACGGCTTTGGTTTTGTGGTGGTGGAAGAGGGCGAAGACCTGTTTATTTCGCCCCATCAAATGCGCTCCGTGTTAGATGGAGATAAGGTACTTGTGAGTGCCGATAGCTACAATCGCTTCGGTAAGCGAGAAGCTCGTATTGTGGAAATATTAGAGCACGGCACTACCCAAATTGTAGGGCGCTACATTAATGATTCTGGGGTGCATTTGATTGAGCCCATTAACCGCCGCTTAGCACAAGAAGTATTAATTACTGATTTAAATGGATTAGAGCCAGCCACCGGCGACCACGTGCGTGGGCTTATTACTCAGTACCCCTCCTTGCGCGGGCAGCGCTTACAGGTGGCGCTTGAAGAAGTCATTGCCACCCCCGATGCACCGGGCATGGAAGTGGAGGTTGCTCTCCGAAGCTACGAAATTCCGTTCGTATGGCCCCAAGCTGTGCTTGAAGCAGCGGAGGCTTTGCCGCAGTCAGTGAGCGCAGAGGAGCTGGAGGGACGCGTAGATATGCGCGATTTGCCTTTCGTCACCATCGATGGTGAAGATGCGCGAGACTTTGATGATGCTATTTATGTGGCCCCGCGTAAACGTGGCGGATGGCGTTTGGTGGTGGCCATTGCCGATGTTTCTCACTACGTAAAGCCTGGTGCCGCAATCGATGGGGAAGCTAATTTGCGCGGCACATCAGTGTATTTTCCGAATCGTGTTGTACCCATGTTGCCAACTGCTTTGTCCAATGGCATTTGTTCCTTAAATCCCAATGTGGATAGGCTCACCCTGTACTGCGACATGCAAATATCTGCTAATGGGCGCATTACAGGTTTTCGTTTCGGCGAGGGAGTCATCTGCTCCCATGCCCGTTTGACCTATGAGCAGGTGGGGGCTTTATTGGAAAAACCCGATTCAGAACATGCTCATTGGATGCAGGAGCACATGGCGGCAGAGATTATTGCTATGTTGCACCACTATCATGATTTGTATCAGAAGTTAAAAGCGCGTCGTGATGAGCGCGGTGCCATGGATTTTGATACTACAGAAACTCAAATCATTTATGACGATGAAGAAAAAATTGAATCCATAGTACCTTTGGAGCGCAATGTGGCGCACCGCATGATTGAAGAAGCCATGCTGGCGGCAAACATTTGCGCTGCTAGATTGGTGGGTATGGCAAAACTGCCAGGGCTTTACCGTAATCATGAGCCGCCCAAGGAGGATAGGCTAGAAAGCCTGCGCAGTTATATTGGCCCTTTAGGGCTTAGCTTGGATTGGACAGAGCAACAGGGTGCCATTAAGCCCGCGGTGTTTTTGAAACTCGCAGAACAAATCTCTGAGCGTGCAGATAAATTACTCATTCAAGTCATGATGCTGCGTACCATGACGCAAGCTTATTATGGTGCTGAAAACCAAGGCCACTTTGGCTTGGCATATAAGGCTTATGCCCATTTCACCTCGCCCATTCGGCGCTACCCTGATTTGCTACTGCATCGTGCTATTCGTTACATCATTCGTGCTGAGCTGCACCCTAAGCATATTGTTAATCAAGGCATGTTGCCGCACTTAGACAAAGAGCAGGCACTGCCTTACAGCATGAGTGAGATGGCGCGTTTAGGCGAGCATTGCTCCATGGCAGAGCGCCGCGCAGAGGAGGCGAGCCGCGATGTGGAACAATGGCTGAAATGTCAATATATGGAACAGCACTTAGGCGCTGAGTTTTCTGGTGTTATTAGCGGCGTTACTGGCTTTGGGCTTTTTGTGCAGCTAGATGGTTTGTTTATAGATGGCTTGGTGCATATTGCCCATTTAGGGGATGATTATTACCGTTATGACGACCAGCGCCAACGCCTTGTGGGTGAACGCAGTGGTCAGCAGTTTCGCCTTGGCGATAAGGTGCAAGTGCAAGTGGCAGCGGTGCATGTGGAAGATAGGAATATTGATTTGCTCTTAGCAAGTGCTCCCGAATCGGCCACAGGAAAGAAGCCTAAAGCCGCAAAAAAAAGTAAGCGCCAGGCCTTGGCAGAGGGTAATATCCCGCCGTTAACATCTAAAGCGTCAGACAAACCACGCAAGAAGCGTGGTGGTAGAAAAAAAGGTAGTTGAGAGTGAGTAAACCTGTTTGGTATTCAGGCTTTCATGCGGTGGAATCAATTTTGCGCCATCGTCCAGAAGCGGCCTTAGAGTTTTATGTATTGGAAGGACGCATGGAACGCAATGATGCACGCTTACAGCACTTGTTAGAGCTCGCCAAACAAGCTGGAGTGAGCGCGCAGGTTGTGCGTCGCGAAGCGTTGGAACGTCATTGTGGCCAACAAAACCAAGGGGTTGGGCTGCGTGCCAGGCCTAAGCCCGTGGGTGGCATTAAGGAATTGGAGCAGTGGCTGCAGCAAGACCATGGCGATAATCCCATTGTCTTGGTGCTTGATGGGGTAACAGACCCGCACAACCTCGGCGCTTGCTTGCGTACCGCTGATGCAGTGGGGGTAACAGCAGTGGTGGTGCCACGGCGCAATGCTTGCGGCTTGACTCCCGTAGTGGCACGCACCGCAGTGGGCAGCGCTGAAACCGTACCTTATTTTGAGGTAAATAATTTGGCGCAAACCCTCAAGGCTATGCAGGCTCTTGGCTACTGGGTGGTGGGCACAGGCTTGGGCGAAAACAGCCAACCTTTGGGAGGCTTTACCTTGGCTGGCCCCACGGTTGTGGTTATGGGAGCTGAGGGCGATGGTATGCGCCGATTAACCACAGAGGGATGTGATTATTTGGTAGAAATCCCCATGCGTGGCTATGTGGAAAGCCTTAATGTATCGGTGGCCACAGCAGTGGTGCTTTATCATTTGCGTCCTTGATGGCCACTTTATGATGCTTCCTATTGGTGTGATTGATTCTGGTGTTGGTGGCTTAACCGTGGTTCACGAGTTAATGCGCCAACTGCCCAATGAAAAAATAATTTACGTGGGAGATACCCTGCGTTGTCCCTATGGCCCACGCCCGCCTCATGAAGTACAGCAGTTCACGCGTGAAATGGTGGGCTTTTTGCTCTCGCAGCGCATAAAAATGTTAGTTATCGCTTGCAATACCGCCACGGCATTTACCCTTGAGGCGTTGCGCCAAGAGTTAAGCATTCCTGTTATTGGGGTGATTCAGCCGGGAGCTAGAGCCGCGATTAAAGTGTCGCAAAGTAACCAGGTGGGAGTAATAGGCACGGAGGGCACCATCAATAGCGGCGCCTATGAAAAAATGCTGCAACATTTAAAACCCAATATAAGGGTAGCTTCACTAGCTTGCCCCAAATTTGTTCCCCTCGTGGAACAGGGAGAGCTAGAAGGCAGCAACGCATTGCGCATGGTGCGAGAAACTCTGGGGCCTTTTGTAGCTGCTCATGCGATGGATACGCTAGTACTGGGTTGTACTCACTATCCTTTGCTCA
>DAHVSB010000063.1 GCA_027324795.1 Alcanivoracaceae bacterium | reverse complement strand
ACCCCACCCTTAACTAGCAGACAGTTAACACTCCCGTATTGATTTATCGATACGGGAGTTGTGTCAATAGGCTTGGATTTTTTAAGCTAGGTTTAACCACTGATTTGGGTCGAGCATGTAATAGAAATCATTTGGATTCAGTCAGCTCAAACTTCTTCCGTTTTAAACTCACTATAGCCTTCATAAAAATAGCTAGCGCCTATGCCTTTCATAAACACTGCACAGACTTTTCCCGCAAAGACAGAGATATCGCCGAAAAGATATTTATAAATAAAAACATCAACAAAAAGGAGAAAGGGCCGCGCGCGCTCTAATTTCAAGCACCGCTAATCAGGAGGGGGTTAAGAAAAACCACAAGAAACCAAACAAGAATAAAAGCAGAAAACAAGTTGCAGCTTTCGTTTGTTCCAACATTTCACCCAAAGCAGAAACAACAAAGGCCTGCATTTCTGCAAGCCTTTGATTTGTTTGGTGGGCCGTGATGGATTCGAACCATCGACCAATTGGTTAAAAGCCAACTGCTCTACCACTGAGCTAACGGCCCGTTGGAATGGCGCACATAATACAAGTTTCCTGCGCTTTCGCAACCCTTTTTTTGGGGTTTTTGGTTTAAGCGTACAAAGTTTGGTCAACCAAGCCCGCATCGGCAAAACCTTGGCGACGAATTGCACAGCTTTCGCATTTTCCGCAGGCTTGGCCCTGGGCATTGGCGCCGTAACAAGAGATGGTGGCAGCCAAAGGTACACCAAGGGTGTGCGCGGTTTTGATAATTTCAGCTTTGCTCATTTCCACTAGCGGCGCTTCAATCACAAAATCTTGTTCACTGGCGGTGGCTTCTTTAGCGAGCTGCTGAAATGCACGCAAAAAGCTGGAGCTGCAATCAGGATAGTTAGAAGCGTCCACGTGATGAATGCCGATAAAAATATGCTGTGCATTTAGCACTTCGGCAAGGCCTAGGGCGATGGAAAGGAAAATAGTGTTGCGCGCGGGCACATAGGTACTGGGCACGCTTTCATCGTCGCTGGGCTCGGGTAGCTCAGTGTTGGCATCCGTTAGGCTAGAACCGCCTAGGGCATCAATGCCCACCTTTACCACGCGGTGGCTTTTAGCCTTAAAGTGCTCGGAAACTTTGGCTGCGGCCTGAAGTTCGGCGCTATGACGTTGGCCATAATCAAAGGCAATGGTGTGACATTCAAAACCACGCTCGGTGGCGAGGGCCAAGCAGGTGGAGGAATCCAACCCGCCAGAAAGCAACACAACCGCTTTTTTCATTTGAGCACCTTACTACTGTTGATAAATTAACGCCCTTGCGCATCCTGCCATAGCACTTTATGCAGCTGCAATTGAAAGCGCACGGGCAAGCCGTCTTCGATAATCCACTCAGCCAGCTGTGCGGGTTCAAGTTGGCCCCACACGGGGGAAAAGAGCACGTCGTCTACGCGGTTTTGCAATTGGTATTTATCCAATTGCATGCGCGCCCACTGATAATCTTTACGACTGGCGAGCACAAACTTTACTTGGTCTTTGGCTTTCAGCAAGGGGATGTTTTCCCATAGGTTGCGGTGGCTTTCGCCCGAATCGGGGGCTTTTAAATCAAGTACCACCTCTACCCTGTCATCCACTTTATCAATGGGCATGGCACCGCTGGTTTCAAGGCTCACTTGGTAGCCTTTATCGCACAGAGCTTGCATCAAAGGGATGCATTCTGGTTGCGCCAAGGGCTCACCGCCAGTAACGGTTACATAGGTGGTGGGATGCGCTGCCACTTGGGTAAGCACCTCTTCTAAACTCATACGCTCGCCACCCTGAAAAGAATACTCAGTGTCGCACCATACACAGCGCAACGGGCAGCCTGTTAAGCGAACAAACACAGTGGGGCGTCCTACGGTGCGGGCTTCACCCTGTAAGGAAAAAAATATTTCTGTAATGCGCAGTGACATGGAATGCCTAGCTAATCGAGGTTAAATAAAAGGGAGCGCAGTTTATCACAACTGCACCAGCATTGGCCCCTTACCGCGGTGATTGATTAGAACATGGCGGGCTGGGCATGCTGAAGCTGGCGCTTGAGGGCAGTTTTAAGTTGTTGCAGTTCGGTGATGCCTGCTGTTTGAGCTTGGCGCAACAATATAAGCAACATTTTAGCGGTGGCGTAAGCGTCCTCTAGGGCGTTATGCCGTGCCAGCATGGGCAAATTCAAAACGCCTAGCCAGTGATCTAGGGTGGCATCCACCAGAGGCTGCTGCATTAGCAATGGTGCCATTTGTGCCACATCCACAAACACATGATTCAAGCGGTGATGCAAATGCTGCTTGCATTCACGCAGCAATAACTGCTCATCAAAAGGGGCGTGAAAGGCAAACAAAGGCGCTGCACCAACAAATTCTAAAAATGCGAGGAGCCCTTCTTCTACGCTCACGCCTTGAGCCAAAGTTTCTGGCCCCAAGCGATGAATCAATACGGTATCGTTCACTGGATGTTCGCGGTTAAGTACACAATAAAAAGTGTCGTTAAGCGCCATGCCGCCCCGTTCCACCGCCACCGCACCGATGGCAAGAATATTATCTTTGCGGGTGTTTAGCCCCGTGGCCTCCACATCCACCACCACCAGTCGCTCACTTAACTCCATCTCACTTAGGGCGGTGGGCAACTGTGCTAGCCGCCGTGAAATGGCAGCATTGAGTGTGGCTCTGCGCTTAAAAAACCATTTCATAGCTTATACCTAAAAGAGAGGCTGGCTTGTAAGCGCTGAGCTTGCCGCAGGGACTCTCGCAAGATGCGCCTATCCAGATGGTTTAGTGTGTGGGGTGCAATGCGGTTAGAAAAAGGCACGCCTGCCCGCATTTGTTGATGGTGTCCTTGCATGCGTAACAGCTGAATAAAATGGTAGGCCTCGGCGTAGGCTTCGCCATCTAGCTTATCGATAACGCCTTTAGCCAATAAAGCACGCAATCGTTCGAGTGTATTTACTGCGCTAACGCCATGGCTGAGCGCCAAGACGCGCATGCCATCCACAAAAGGAGTGAGGCCTTCGGTTTTGAGGTCGAGGGTATTCTTATGCTCCCCTTTTTTGACCAAGGAAAAATCCTTAAACCAACCGCCCAAGGGTGGCTTGTGCTGCAAGGCATTTAGGGCCAAGGCGCGTTGGAAAGCAGGGATATGCTGTGTTTGCTGCAGTAAACCCGCTCTGAGTCTTGCCACAGCCTCTGTGGGCCCCCAAATGCCACGAAAATCAAAATAAATGGTGGAATAGAGTAAGTTATCCGGTGTGCTTTCGCGTACGAGGCCCGCAAATCGCTGGCGCCATTCGGCTTCGGATAAACAGAGCTCTGGGTTACTGGCCATAATATTGCCCACGCACCAAGCAAACCCGCATTCATCAAGCGCTTTGTTAATGGCTTCGGCCACGGGCAACAATTGTTGGCGCTTGTGCTCAGCCTCCTCAGGAGTGTCTGCTGTGAACAAAATGCCGTTATCTTGGTCGGTGTAAAGGGTTTGTTCTTGGCGTGCTTCACTGCCGAACACCATCCAAGTAAAAGCGGGAACGTTCACCGCCTGTGTCGCTAAGACAAGCTCAATAACGCGGCTAACGGTGTGGTCATTTAATAAGGTAATCAGGTGGGTGAGCTGCTCGGGGCTAGCACCTTGCGCTATCATCCGTTCAACGAGTTGTTTGACGTCTTCGCGCAGCTGTACCAGCTTTGCCACCGTGGGCGCATGACGCAATGCGCGGGCTAAATGCACTAAATCCATGCGCTGCAACGCAAATAAATCGCGCTCTGACACCATACCCACAAGGCGTTGATTATCCACTACACAAATATGGGCAATATGGTGCTCTGCCATGGCAAGCGTGGCGTCAAAAGCTGTGTGTTGCGAGCTTAAATAGTGCGGCTGTTGCGTCATTACCGCGGCTAAGGGCTGGTTCAAATCAGTATTAGGGCTAGCGATTACTGCGCGCAAATCCCGCAAAGTAAAAATACCAATGGGATAGCCCTGCTCGTTCACAATAGGCAAACTGCCCACTTGCTGTTGGTCCATCAAGCGCACTGCCTGATACAGGGGCAGCTCTTTTACTGCGGTAACAGGCTCGCGCAGTAATAAGTCCCCCAAGCGGGTGTCTAGGGTATGCTGCGTGCCCACAGTGGCCGCTGCTTGCTGACGGATTTTATGAATGGCGTGATCTAACAAGCCGCTAATACCGCGCACGCAGAAATCACGAAACACTTCACAATGATTGAGCAAATAAACAAAGGCAGTTTTATTTAATTGCAAACAAAACGTATCGGAGGCGGCTAGGTGTACGGTGCGAGTGGGTCTTTCTGCCAATAAAGCAGAAATAGGAAAACATTCACCCTGACTGATTTCAAAGGTTTGGCTGGGCTGAGCGCTTTTATCATCGCGAACGCCAACAACGCTGCCCTGCTTAACAATATAAAAGTGCTCTATGGGGCCATCTTCGGGCTGAATAATGGGGTCGTCTTTAGCATAAAATCGCAGCACGCAGTGCTCAATCAAATACATCAAATGCGCCGCTTCCATTTGCCGGAAAGGCGGATACTGGCGCAAAAAATGCGTAATGCTTTGCCGGTTATCTTCCACGGCGGTGCGTGCTATGGAGGGCTTTAGCTTGCTCATGACCACCTCTTATTGCTGTATCACTAGCTTAAGAGGTAATCCACGCAGCGGCACTGCAACTTAAGTTGTAGATGAAGGTGAAGGCTGGAGTATGGTCTTGATTTCTTCGAGTTCGTAAAGGATATCTGCCATTAGAGACGCTTGTGATGCCACCTCTTCGCCATCAGCGGCAAGTTGTTGGCGCGCTCCTTCAATCGTAAAACCCTGCTCATAAAGCAAGGATTTAATTTGACACACTAACAGTACATCTTCGCGTTGATAGTAGCGACGATTGCCACGGCGTTTAACTGGCTTCAGCTGGCTAAATTCTTGCTCCCAATAACGCAGCACGTGGGGTTTTAAATCACACAATTCCCCTACTTCGCCAATGGTGAAGTAACGCTTTTCAGGAATTTCTGGCAACGCATTTTCAGTTAGATTGAGCGCCTGCATAGTTATCTACTCGTTGGCGAAGCTTTTGCCCTGGCCTAAATGTCACCACACGGCGAGCAGACACCGGCACTTCTTCCCCTGTTTTGGGGTTGCGGCCTGGGCGCTCTGCTTTATCGCGCAGCTCAAAATTACCAAAACCTGATAGTTTCACTGGCACATTATGAGACAAGGCCGATGACATTTCCTCGAAGAACATCTCCACTAATTCTTTTGCTTCGCGCTTGTTCACGCCCAAAGTTTCGTATAGCTGCTCAACCAATGCTGCTTTGGTTAAGGTTGTCATGGCCTCTCCTTTCTTATTGGTAACAGTTGCGGGCTATCTTATTCACGAAGTGAAGCACCCGCATCTGCTTTTACGCCTACTAAAATGCTTTCAATCAGTTGATTAATATCAGATTCCTTAAGAGTGCGTGAAGGATCTTGGAAGGTCAAGCTTACAGCGATGCTCTTGTTCTCAGAACCGATATTTTCACCCCGATACACATCGAGCAGCTCGATGCGTGTAAGGGCTTTACCGGCAGCCTTGCGGATAGCATCAAGCAATTGCTGTGCAGGGGTAGCCTCTGCCAGCACCAGAGCTAAATCACGCTTTACCGCGGGCTGGTCCGACAGTGGAGTAAAGCTTGGCACGCGCCCTTGCTGCAATACATCCGCTTGAAGCTCGAACAAATAAATAGTGTTTGGCACATCTAGTTGCTGCGCCACCAATGGATGAATACGCCCCACCCAACCCACTTCTTTGTCGTTGCGGAGCACCCGCGCGCTTTGACCTGGGTGTAGCACGGGGTTTTCTGCTGCTACAAAACGGTATTCCTGTGCCACGCCGCCAAGTGCAATTAAGGCTTCCACGTCGGCTTTAATATCATAAAAATCCACTGGAGTGGGCTTAACGCTATAGTGACGCGGCTCCGCTAGTCCGTAGAGCAAGCCTGCCACCATGGGGGTTTGCTCAAGGTCATCTATGGTAGTGCCGGGTACAAAACGCAAGCCCTGTTCAAATAAACGCAAGCGGGAGACTTGGCGTTTAATATTGCGCTCAGCGGTTTGAAGCAAACCCGCCCACAAGGTGCTGCGCATTACCGCTAGCTCTTTGGATAAAGGGTTAGCAAGCGCTAAAGGCTTAAGCTCGGGCGCGAGCACTGCTTGGATATCAGGGCTCACAAAAGCATAGCTAATTACTTCTCGGTAGCCACGATCGCACAACGTATCTGCTAGCTTGCGGCTATTCAGCTGCGCTTCTTTGGCCAAGCCTTCACCACCAGCAATAGTGGGCAAACGGTTAGGCAACTTTTCATAACCGTACAGGCGCGCCACTTCTTCAATGATGTCTTCTTCAATGGCCATATCAAAACGCCAGCTCGGCGCCTGTACTTGCCAACGCCCATCACCAAGGCTATTTACTGCCATACCTAGGGCCGGCAGTCCCTGTTCAAAAATCTCTGCGGGGACGGAAAAACCAAGCAAACGCTCAACATTGGCGGCGCTCACTTCAATGGTATTAGCTTGGGGCAAATGCTCTTCTGCCACCACTTCCACCACGGGGCCCGCTTCACCGCCAGCAAGCTGTAAAATCAAGGCGGTGGCGCGCTCCATGGCCTGTTGTTGTAGCTCTGAGTCCACACCACGCTCAAAACGATGGGATGAGTCCGTATGCAATCCATAAGCACGCGCTTTACCCACCACAGCTAAGGGAGCAAAAAAAGCACACTCTAGCACTATATCTTGAGTATTCTCGCTCACCGCGGATGCTGCACCGCCCATCACACCTGCTAATGCTAAGGGTGCAGTGTCATCGGCAATTATCAAGGTATCGTTGCTGAGTGTAAGCTCTTCACCGCCAATGGCTGTAAGCTTTTCGCCCTGCTCGGCGAAGCGCACTTCAATATCGCCTTGGATTTTGGCTTTATCGAAGGCATGCAAAGGTTGACCCAGTTCCAATAATACGTAGTTGGTGACATCCACCACAGGGTCCACAGAACGCAACCCGCTACGACGCAGACGCTCTTGCAACCATACTGGGCTTGTGGCCTTAAGGTTCACATTGCGAATCACACGCGCAAGATAACGGGGACAGGCCTCAGAAGCAGCAACCTTAACCCCGATAGTTTCCTCGTGAGTTGCAGCCACCTCATCAATTTGCGGCGCATTAAAAGGCACTTGATTAAGTGCTGCCACTTCTCGGGCCACACCGCGAATGCTTAAACAATCCGCGCGGTTGGGGGTAAGGTCCACTTCAATAATCGTATCGTTAAGCTGCAGGTAGTCACGAATACATTGGCCTAGCGGTGCATCACTCGGCAGTTCTAGCAAGCCATCCACTATATCTTCAAGGCCGATTTCCGAAGCGCCACAGAGCATGCCTTCGGAGGTTTGGCCTCTGAGCTTAGCTTTTTTAATTTTAAAATCGCCAGGCAGCACAGCGCCAATACGTGCCAACGGCGCTTTCATACCCACGCGCACATTGGGAGCGCCACACACGATGGTGTGGGTATTTTCGCCGTCATTTACTTGGCACACAGAGAGCTTATCCGCATCGGGGTGCTGCTCTAGGCTAAGAATTTCAGCCACCACTACACCTGAAAACTCGGGCACGGCAGCTTCTACACTGTCAACCTCAAGACCTGCCATGGTAATTTGATGGCACAGGTCTGCAGTATTTAATTTAGGGTCGGCCCACTCTCTGAGCCAAGCTTCACTAATTAACATCTTTTATATCCTTGCTCAGTGGAATTGGGTTAAGAAACGCTCATCATTTTCAAAAAATAAGCGCAAGTCGTTAACGCCGTAGCGCAGCATAGCCAAGCGTTCAATGCCCATACCAAAGGCAAAACCAGAGTATTCTGTGGCATCCACGCCACCATGCTTGAGCACCTCAGGGTGTACCATGCCGCAACCCATAATTTCTAGCCAACCGGTTTGTTTACACACACGGCAGCCTTTACCTTGGCACTGGGTGCAACCAATATCCACTTCTGCAGAGGGCTCGGTAAAAGGGAAGTAAGAGGGACGAAAACGTACAGCCAAATCTTCCACTTCAAAAATATAGCGTAGGAAAGCTGCCACTGTGCCACGCAAATCGGCAAAGGTGACCCCTTTGTCCACGAGCAAGCCTTCCACCTGATGGAACATGGGCGTGTGCGTAATATCAGAATCGCTACGATACACCCGTCCAGGCGCAATAATACGAAACGGCGGTTTGCCTGCTTCCATGACTCGCACTTGCACAGGTGAGGTGTGGGTGCGCAACAAATGGTTGGCATCAAAGTAAAAGGTATCGTGCATGGCACGCGCGGGGTGATGGTCTGGGATATTAAGGGCTTCAAAGTTATGGAAGTCATCTTCCACTTCGGGACCTTCAGCAATGGCATACCCAAGACCAATGAAAAAATCTTCAATACGGCGGCGTATGCGTGTGACAGGGTGCAATCCCCCTACTTTTTCACCCCGGCCGGGCAACGTTACGTCAATAGTTTCGCTAGCGAGCTGCTCCGCCAAGGCGGCGTTTTCTAATGCTGCTTTGCGGGCCTCTATCGCAGCTTGAACTTGTTGACGCGCTTCGTTAATCACAGCACCCGCTTTGGGACGCTCTTCCGCGGATAATTTGCCGAGGCTTTTTAACAAAGTGCTAATAGAGCCTTTTTTGCCAAGGTACTTTACGCGCACTTCATCAAGCTCGCGCAAGGCAGTGGCATCGGCAACTTCTGCAAGCGCAGCTTCTGTTAGAGGTTGAAGATCTTCCATTTATGTCTCCGGCTATATCACCAGTGCACAAGCCCATAAAAAGATGGCTTCTTGTTGGCGACGTTGCACATAACTCAGATAAAAAAACAGGGGAAGAGCGCGAGCTCCTCCCCTGTTATCACCGTGGATACGGTATGACTAGTACTGCTTGCTGTGAATTAAGCAGCGAGGCTCGCTTTGGCTTTTTCAACTAAAGCGCCAAACGCGGCTTTATCCCATACAGCAATATCAGCAAGAACTTTACGGTCGATCTCAATGGAAGATTTTTTCAAACCATTGATAAAACGGCTGTAAGACAAACCGTGCTGACGTGCTCCTGCATTAATACGTACAATCCACAAGCGACGGAACTGACGCTTTCTTACCTTACGGTCACGGTAGGCATATTGGCCTGCACGTAAGACGGATTGTACCGCGATGCGGTAAGAACGACTGCGGGCACCGTAATAACCCTTAGCCAATTTCAAGATTTTTTTATGACGACGACGCGTTTGAACGCCACGTTTTACTCGAGCCATGACTGATCTCCAAAAGCCAGAATACCTGGATAAAAATTAAGGGTTATACACCGGGTAACATACGTTTAACTAAAGCAACATCTGAAGCGTGCACTTGCGTTTTAGGACGCAACTGACGGATACGCTTAGGGGTTTTCTTAGTCAAGATATGGCTTTTGAACGCCTGCTTGCGCTTGAAACCGGAGGCGGTTTTCTTAAAACGCTTTGCGGCCCCGCGATTTGATTTGATCTTTGGCATTTTTGCTCTCAAATTCGTTAGTGAATGTTAATATCGGTTGCCCGACTACTTCTTTTTACCTGGGCCTAGCACCATCACCATTTGGCGACCTTCCATATTGGGGCGCTGTTCTACGGACCCATACTCTGCGAGATCCTTTTCCACACGTTGCATTAGCTCTAACCCTAAGGTTTGGTGTGCCATCTCGCGGCCACGGAAACGAACGGTTACCTTGGCCTTATCGCCTGCCTCCAAGAATCGGATAAGATTACGTAGTTTGACTTGGTAATCTCCTTCATCTGTGCCAGGACGAAACTTAATTTCTTTCACCTGCATACGGCGCTGTTTCTTGCGACTCTCACGCTGCTTTTGGCGTAAGTCAAACAAGTGCTTACCGTAATCCATTAAACGACAAACTGGGGGCTTTGCATCAGGAGATAGCTCAACGAGATCCAAGCCTTTTTCCTGTGCTTTCTCTAGGGCCTCAGCAATAGGTACAACACCTATCTGCTCACCATCTTCATCGATTAAGCGTACTTCAGGTACGTTGATTTGATCATTAATTCTGGCGCGCTTATTGCCGCCTCTGCCACCACTTTTAATGTGGAGTACCTCCAATATATTTTTATTACCTAAGGATGTTATCGACGCATCCCAGCGCCAACCTTAGACCCAACCAATAGATTGAGCCGAGATTGTACAGCCACTCAAACACTTACACAAGTGCCTAACTCTCGAGAACACTGTTTCAACTTGCTCTTTAATTTTGTAAATTTCCCAAGTGCTTGTAGGGCGCTATACTGTGCAACCTCTGAGCAGATTCTAGCCGCTTATAGCGCTAGCAACACTTGCCTAGAGACTCCCCACACTTTATCAACTGAGGCAGCCCGTGCTAAGCAAAAACCAAATTAAACGCATCCGCGCTCTCCATCGCAAAAAGAATCGCCGCGAACAAGGCTTGTTTTTGGTGGAAGGAGAAAAAATGGTGGCGGAGCTTTTGGCTTCTTCTTGGCCCATAGAAAGCCTCTATGCCACTGAAGAATTCACCCATCAATATGCCGCTGCCATCAACCACAAGCGCGCTAATGTATTTCCAGCAACAGCGAATAACTTAGCCACCGTGGGCACCCTAGTAACCAACAACGCAGCCATTGCCATCGTGCCAATACCAACCACTGCAGAAAGCCCTTCACCAGCTCAAATGCAAGGCGAGTGGGTGCTAGCGCTTGATAGCATCAATGACCCAGGCAATCTAGGCGCCCTCCTCCGTGTTGCGGATTGGTATGGCATTCGCCACATTGTTTGCTCGCCCAATACGGCAGAATTACACAACCCTAAAGTTATTAGCGCTAGCAAGGGCTCTTTTTTGCGAGTTACCACTCATTACCTGGCCCTTGAGGATTATTTTCGCTCTTTGCCTAGCGACACAACAGTGCTTGGTGCTTATTTAGAGGGTGACAACATTCATACTTATTCGCCGTCATCCCAAGGCGGCGTATTGGTTATGGGTAGTGAGGCCCACGGCATTCACCCCTCCTTAGCGCCTTATATCACTCATCCCATCACGATTCCTGCTTTTGGCCAAGCTGAATCGCTGAATGTGGCAATCGCAACGGCGATAATTTGCGATAATTTGCGCCGTAAAAAAAATAGCTAGTTTCATCAAAAAAACACTTTCCACGCCCCCTTTTCCTTTTTTATACTGTGACTCCCGAAGGCAGCCAGCCTGATAAAAACTGCCATACACTGGCAGGAAGGTGTGTTAGCACGTAACGCTTTTTTGGTTTTGTGTGGTTTTGGTTTATCATTGCCTTCTTAATTTTTACTAAGAGATAAACACCTTACATGAATCAGACACCGGACACTCGTATTGAGCACGACCTCGTAGGCGACCGCGAGCTATGCAATTCTGTTTATTACGGAGTGCATACACTGCGCGCCACTGAAAATTTTCCTATCACCGACGTACCTGTTTCGATTTACCCTGACTTGGTACGCGCACTCGCCAGCGTTAAAAAAGCGGCGGCTATTACTAACAATGAGCTTGGCGTACTCAATGATGAGCGTACCAAGGCTATTGTGGCGGCTTGTGATGAAATTTTAGCAGGTGAGTTGCACGATCAGTTTGTGGTAGATGTGATTCAAGGCGGTGCTGGTACCTCCACCAACATGAACGCCAATGAGGTAATTGCCAACCGCGCGCTCGAAATTATGGGACACAAAAAAGGTGAATTTAAATACCTTCACCCCAACGAGCACGTGAATTTCGGCCAAAGTACTAACGACGTGTACCCCACCGCCATCAAGATTGCCTTATGGCATAAAGTCACCCGTTTAGTGGGCGATTTGGCTTATTTGCGCGAAGCTTTCGCGGTGAAAGCCGAGGAGTTTAAAGACGTATTAAAAATTGGCCGTACCCAATTGCAAGATGCGGTGCCTATGACGCTCGGCCAAGAGTTCAATACCTATGTCAATATGCTACGCAGCGATGAGCGCACGCTGCGCGAGGTGCAAGGGGATATTTGCGAGATAAACCTTGGCGGCACCGCCATTGGCACAGGTATTGCCACCCACCCTGATTTTGCCCAACGCGTGGTGGTAAACCTTCGCGATATCACTGGTATTCCGCTGGTTTCAGCGCCTGATCTTATTACAGCCACACAAGATTGCGGCGGCTTTTTACTGGTATCGGGCGCTATCAAGCGCGCTGCTACCAAACTTTCTAAAGTGTGCAACGACTTACGTTTGCTTTCTAGCGGCCCACGCGCAGGCTTCAACGAAATCAATCTGCCCGCCGTGCAGGCAGGCTCAAGCATTATGCCTGGTAAAGTGAACCCCGTTATTCCTGAAGTGGTTTCTCAGGTTGCGTTTGAAGTCATCGGCAACGATGTGGCCGTTACTATGGCGGTGGAAGCCGGCCAAATGCAGCTGAATGCCTTTGAGCCCATTATTGCCCACAGTCTTTTCAAGAGCGCCAAGCACCTAGGTGCTGCTTGCATTACCCTTGCAGACAACTGCGTGAAAGGCATTACCGCTAACACAGAGCAGCTGTGCCACACTGTGAATAATTCCATCGGTATCGTCACCGCTCTCAACCCTTACATTGGTTACGCCAACGCCACCGAAGTAGCGCAAGCTGCTCACCAAAATGGCACTAGCGTGTACGATGAAGTGTTACAGCGTGAACTCATGACACGCGAGCAGTTAGAAACGGTACTTAAACCCGAAATATTGACCTGCCCAGCGCCGTTGAATATTTAGGCGCTGGAACCGCGCGGGTTCCCGCTAGAGCGCAAGCAAGCTTGCAGGGGCTCTCGAACCGAGCGGGTTCCCGGCACCAGGTGTTCTTAAAAACCACAGTGCCAAGCAAGCTTGCAGAGGCTCTCGAACCGAGCGGGTTCCTGCTACCGAGAGTTCTTAATATCCACTGTGCCAAGCAAGCTTGCAGAAATGAGTTTCACCAACGAAC
>DAHVSB010000062.1 GCA_027324795.1 Alcanivoracaceae bacterium | reverse complement strand
GTAGGAATTTATAACCATTTGGTGGCGCTGCCAAACCGTTACCGCAATGCGTTTGCTCAAATTGATGTGCAGCTGCAACGCCGTCACGATTTAATCCCGAACTTAGTAGAAACGGCAAAACGTTATTTACAACACGAAGAAGACACCCTCACGCAAGTCATCCAAGCGCGCCAAAGTGCTATTACGGCTAAGCAAAAGGCCGCGACTTCTCCAGATAGCGACCAAATCATGGCTCAGCTTGGGCAAGCGGAAGGGGGGTTAAGCAACGCGTTGATGCGCTTTAATGCCGTGGCAGAAAATTACCCTGATTTAAAAGCCAACACCACCATGGCGGAACTCATGGAGGAGCTAAGCAGCACCGAAAACCGTATTGGCTTTGCTCGTCAGGCCTATAACGATGGCGTGATGCACTACAACACTTACCGCGAGCAATTCCCTAACAATATTGTGGCGGGCTTTGGTAGTTTTAGCCCTGCTCACTCATTAGAGTTAGAGAACCCCGAAGCAAGAAAAAACGTTAAGGTCAGCTTCTAGCGATGGATTTTTTTCAGCAACAGGAAGTTGCCAAACGTAATAGCCGGCGCTTATTTTTTCTCTTTATTCTAGCGCTGGCTATTTTAGTGGTGTTGGTGAATGCAGGCGTTTTTTCGCTATGGATTTTTTACCACAGCTTGTATTCAGAGCCTGCCGACGCGCTTTGGCATTACATTACCACGCCAGAAGCCGCCTTCACCTCCCTCGCCACTTTGTTGGTGTTTTCTGCGGGCACGGTGCACCGTTTATGGCAAATGCGCGATGGGGGAATACGGCTTATCGAACTCTTCGATGCCACTGAAATCACTGACACCTCCAACTTGCCGCCCCCTTATAAACAGCTCATCAATATCGTCGAAGAAATGGCGGTAGCTGCAAGCATGCCCGTGCCCCGCGTGTTTGTGATGGAAAGCGAGCACGCTATTAACGCTTTTGTTACCGGCAAGCCATCGCAATATTTACTGGTGGTGACCGCCGGGGCCGTCAACAGCTTTAACCGCGATGAAATGCAGGCGGTGGTGGGCCACGAGTTTAGCCACTTGCTACACAATGATGTGGGTATAAACCTACGTATGGTGGCCATATTAGCGGGCTTAGTGGCTGTATCTCGGCTTGGCCGTTCCATGGTGCGCTCAGCTTTTTACGAACCACGCCGCCCCCGTGATATAGGGCATAATAACAGTGGTTTTGCTGCCATCACTATGTTTGTTTTTCTCGGCATCGTGTTATGGCTTGCGGGTTATGCAGGTTTATTGCTTGGACGTTTAATTAAAGCCGCTATCAGCCGCCAGCGAGAGCTATTAGCCGATGCTTCCTCGGTGCAATTCACCCGCAACCCCAACGCATTGGCTGAAGCGCTGATTAAAATCAAGCACGGCGCAGGTTCGCTGCTCACCAACCAATACGCTGAAGACATTAGCCACATGTGCTTTGCAGATAGCGTGCCGATTTTGTTCAAAGGTCTTTTTTCCACCCATCCCGATATTGATACACGCTTACGCCAGCTCGGCAACGGTTGGGTGGCACGTGCGCGGGTACGCCGCAATAAACAATTTAAAGAAGCGCAAAAAACAGCGGAAAAAGCACCCATCAATACACAATCGCTAGGTTATGCACGCGAAATACTCGAAAGCATTCCGGCGCCCATCCACTATATTTTGAGCCAACCTCAGAGCACAGTATTATTGCTATACGCCATTATTTTGGCAGCCAGTGGCAGTAAAAAACTGCCGAAAAAATTAAGCTACGAAGAGGTAGGTGAACTCAACCGGCTCACAGAACAAGCTAAAGGATTTAACCCACGCTGGTTAATTCCCATCATCGATTTGGCATTACCCACCTTACAGCGCCTGGATAAAAAACAACACCAACACTTTATTAAACAAATCGATGAGCTCATAAAAGCCGATGGCAAAGTAACGGTATTTGAATATCTACTACGACAAACGGTGTGGCTGCGGCTAAACCCCCGCCCTGCGGTGGAGCCGCATTATAGCTCGCTACATCAGGTTGCTAACAGCCTACAGCGTTTGTTCTCCACCCTAATTCACATCAGCGCAAGCCAACCACAAAACCAGTCTGAGCTCTTTGAAAAGCACGCGCAGGCTCTCTTGCCGCCTGGTCGGGTTTTATTAGAGAAGAAACGCTGCACCTTGCCCGCTTTAGCCAGTGCATTAGATGAGATGCGCTACCTAACGCCTATGCTGCGTCGCATGGTAATAGATAAATGCGCCGACATAGTGCTAGAAGACAAAATCATTAAAGTAGAAGAATTAGAAATGTTGCGCTTGATAGGTCTGTTAATTGATAGCCCCATGCCATCCTTACAAACCCATTAAAGAAGGGCACACCCCTTGTGTGCCCTTTTAAATTAGAAAGCGATGCTATCTAAACGTGCTTTGGCTTCTTGATATTCACGTTGTAAGCGCGCCACCATTTCAGCCACAGATACAACGTCTTTTACCGCCGCAATACCTTGACCACAACCCCAAATATCACGCCACGCTTTGGCCTGCTCTGCTTCTTTCTCTGCGCTAGCGCCAAAGTTCATGGAAGAAATATCCCCCTCAGGTAAGTTATTAGGGTCTAACCCGGCAGCTTTAATACTTGGCGCCAAATAGTTTCCTTTTACACCAGTAAAAAAGTCTGAATAAACAATATCATCAGAGGTACCATCCACAATCGCTTGTTTATAATCATCCGCAGCATTGGCTTCGGTGGTAGCGATAAAAGGCGAACCGATATAAGCAAAATCAGCGCCCATGGCTTGTGCCGCCAAGATAGCACGACCATTAGCAATTGAGCCCGATAACGCTAAAGGCCCATCAAACCACTCACGAATTTCCTGAATCAAGGCAAATGGGCTTTTATCACCCGCGTGACCGCCAGCGCCTGCGGCCACGGCCACTAAACCATCAGCACCTTTTTCAATGGCTTTATTTGCAAATCGATTATTAATCACATCATGCATCACTACGCCGCCATAGCTATGCGCCGCCTGATTAATATCTTCGCGCGCACCTAAAGATGTAATCACAATGGGCACTTTGTACTTTTCTATCAACGCCATATCATGTTCAAGACGGATATTACTGCGATGAACAATCTGATTAATGGCGAAAGGTGCCGCAGGTTTATCGGGGTTTTTCGCATTGTAATCAGCAAGGGTCTCAGTGATTTCAGCCAACCAATCTTCGAGTAATTCTGCGGGGCGAGCATTAAGCGCAGGCATAGAACCCACAATACCCGCCTTGCATTGCTCAATCACCAACTTGGGGTTGCTCACAATAAACATGGGTGAGCCAATCACGGGCAAACGTAACGTGTCAAAAACCGATGGCAATTTAGCCATAACTTACTCCATCCACTTATAGGTAATCTGTGTCATTCGCTGCATAACTTAACCCCAACCTCCCTTGCTATGCAAATACAATGCTTCCTCCACAACCTCCCTAAAACCATCACGACATATATGCCTATGAGTACCCGCCACCATGCTTTCTTGCTACCATTCGTTTGAATGTTAATAGGCAGGTATTCATATGACGTCCCACACTCAACTTGGTAATTTATTTGTCATTTCCGCACCCTCTGGGGCAGGTAAAACTAGCTTGTTAGCTAAGTTATTAGAACGTATGCCGCAGCTGTGCCTCTCAATTTCTCACACCACGCGCCCCAAGCGCCAAGGCGAAGTCGATGGCGTCAATTACCACTTTACCGATAGAGCCACTTTTGTTGAGCAGGTGGAGCAGGGCGGTTTTCTTGAACACGCCGAAGTGTTTGGCAATCTTTATGGCACCTCTGCCACTTGGGTA
This sequence comes from Alcanivoracaceae bacterium, assembly GCA_027324795.1. Lineage (GTDB taxonomy): Bacteria > Pseudomonadota > Gammaproteobacteria > Pseudomonadales > Alcanivoracaceae > CALEAR01. Next base: position 9,187 of record DAHVSB010000062.1, on the reverse strand, counting down.
GCTGAACAACAACAAGCGGGCAAGGACGTTATTCTTGAAATCGACTGGCAAGGTGCTCAGCAAGTGCGCCGTCTCGCCCCCCATGCCATCGGTATTTTTATTCTTCCTCCTTCCCTTGGCACCCTAGAGGAACGCTTACGTCAGCGCGGGCTAGATAGTGACGATGTTATCGCGCAACGCCTTGCGGGCGCTCAAGAAGAAATCTCTCATTACGGGGAATATGACTTCCTTGTGGTGAATGACAATTTCGACCAAGCACTCAACGAGGTTGAAGCCGTTATCCGCGCATCTCATTTGCAGCAAAAGAAGCAGCGGCAAAACCTTTCACCATTGCTAAAAGCCCTGCTTAACCAAGGCTAAAGATTGCTAACAACCCTTAATTTCAGTATCCTTTGGCGTCCACAGCTGTGTATGCAGCAAGCACTTACTTAGAGGTATTTATTCATGGCACGCGTTACCGTTGAAGACTGTCTTGAAAAACTCGATAACCGTTTTGAGCTAGTACTAGTAGCAAGCAAGCGCGCGCACCTGCTTCAAGACGGTAGTAAAGAACCGCGTGTGCCTTGGGATAACGACAAACCCACCGTAGTGGCATTACGCGAAATTGCCGAAGGCCTTATCAGTCCTGACAACTCCGAAAACAATATATTAGAAGCAAGTGGCGACATCGATGAGCTCGCCTTGTTAACAGAATCTTTCGGCGGCTAAGTTCATTTGTCTTCGCTTCTGTTTTGTTGCTCTGAGCATAGACAGATGGCGCGCTAAACACTAGGCTAAGAGGTCTATGTTGTTCACTTGGTATGGATTAGCGCGCCTTGGCCTCAATACGTAATCTTGAAAAACGTTTATCTAGTTATTTAACACCTGAGCAAATATCACAGGTGGTGCGCGCCTACGAATACGCAAAAATTGCTCACGAAGGCCAGTATCGCCGCAGCGGCGACCCTTACATTACCCATCCTCTCGCAGTTGCCCATATCCTTACCGATATGCATATGGACCACGAAAGCCTACAGGCCGCCATGCTCCATGACGTCATTGAAGATACCGGAATTACCAAAGACGAACTTGCTGCAGAGTTCAGCCCCGAAGTGGCAGAATTAGTAGATGGTGTCTCTAAAATCGCGCAAATTAAATTTGAATCCAAGGCCGAGCAGCAAGCTGAAAACCTGCGCAAAATGATGCTTGCCATGACCCGTGATATTCGGGTGATTATGGTGAAATTGGCGGACCGCTTGCACAACATGCGCACCCTACACGTGATGCGCCCCGACAAACGCCGTCGCATTGCTAATGAAACCCTAGAAATTTACGCCCCCATTGCCAACCGTTTAGGCATGTACAATATGCGCGTGGAGTATGAGGACCTAGGCTTTAATGCCGTATATCCCATGCGCGCTAGCCGTATTGCCAAGGCGGTGAAAGTGGCGCGTGGCAACAACAAAGATACCGTTGATGGCTTACGCGATAACTTAGAGCACTGCCTACAAGAAGAGGGCATTAAAGCCCGTGTGTTAGCCCGCGAGAAGCACCTTTACAGTATCTATATGAAAATGAAGGAAGAAAGTAAGTCCTTCGATGAAATTATGGGCGTACATGGTTTCCGCATCTTAGTGGATAACGTGGATGCTTGTTATCGTGTGTTAGGCGTTATTCATAATTACTTCACCCCCATCCCTGGTCGTTTTCAAGATTATATCGCCATTCCTAAAGCCAACGGCTACCAAAGCCTACACACCACGCTTAAATCGCGCCGCGGGCACCGTATTGAAATCCAAATCCGCACCGAAGAAATGGAGGCCATGGCCAACAATGGCATCGCCGCGCATTGGTTGTACCAAGCGGAAGAGGGTGAGCAAGCCCCTCAAATCAATAGCCGAGCTCAAGCTTGGATGAGCCGCCTGCTAGAAATGCAGCAAAAGGCCGGCAACTCCATGGAGTTTATTGAAAACGTAAAAGACGACCTTTTCCCAGACGAGGTATATGTTTTTACCCCTAGGGGCGAAATCAAAGAACTGCCCATTGGGGCTACCCCCGTGGACTTTGCCTACGCAGTGCATACCAACGTGGGCAACACATGTATTGCGGCCCGTATCGATGGCAATTTAGTGGCTCTTTCTACACCGATTAAATCAGGCCAAACCATCAAAATTGTTACTTCAGCCAATAGCAAACCCAATCCTGCTTGGCTTAATTTTGTGGTCACAGGCAAAGCACGCTCTAATATCCGCCACTCATTAAAGACGCAGAAACGCGAAGACTCTATCCGCCTTGGCGAACGCTTGCTTGAACGCGCACTAAGCGCTTACCAAACAAATCTTGAAAATATTGCGCCCGCGAAGCTTGCCTCTGAAATCAAGCAGCACAATCACAACAACCTAGAAGGCCTACTAGAAGATATTGGACTCGGGAACCGGCTTGCCCCCTTAGTGGCTCGTTCTTTGGTCACCGATGAAGAGGCACCCAAACAACTAGAAGGCAAATCCCTTGCCATTAGCGGCACCGAAGGCATGTTGGTGAACTACGCCAAGTGCTGCCATCCGCTCCCAGGCGATGCCATTATGGGCCACTTAAGTGCCGGCCGTGGCATAGTGGTACACCGCGACACTTGTAATAATTTGCTCGCAGAATTACGAGAAAACCCGGAAAAGTGCCTTGAGCTATATTGGGAAGACAAAGTAGAACAACAGTTTAGCGCCGCAATTCGTTTAGAGTTAGAAAACAAAAAAGGCGTGCTCGCCACATTAGCTGGTGTTTTTGCAGAAATGGGTTCTAATATTGAAGCTATTTCCTTAAATGAAAAAGACGCCTCCATCTCTATTATTGAAGCCACTTTTACGGTGGAAGACAGAATTCATTTAGCACGCATTATCAAACGCATTCGCAAGCTTGATAGTGTTATTCGTATTAGTCGTATCAATGGCTAATTGCCTTAAGGAAACTTTATGCCGAACCGTTCCACCATTAGCACTAACAAAGCTCCAGCCGCCATTGGCACTTATTCACAAGCCATCAAAACGGGCGATACAGTATATTTGAGCGGCCAAATTCCCCTCGACCCCGACACCATGGAGCTTGTGGAGGGCGATGTGGCAACCCATATCCGCCGCGTTTTTGATAATCTAAACGCCGTTTGCGAAGCCGCCGGCGGCAGCTTGCAGCAACTTGTAAAACTTAATATTTATCTCACCGACCTCAGCCACTTTCAATTAGTGAACAGCATTATGGCGGAATACTTTGAGCAACCTTATCCAGCGCGCGCCGCCGTGGGCGTTGCCAGCTTGCCCAAAGATTCTGTAGTAGAAATGGATGCCATTATGGTGCTCAATTAGCCGCCACTAGCTCTGCGTACCCTTGTTGATAACTTGGGTACTGCAAAGTGTAATGCCCAGCCGCTATATAGCGGCTTTTTACTGCTCTCCCCGCCACTTGCTGCCAACTTAGCTGCAATTTTTCGCCCAGCTGAGCTGCTAACCAATTCAGCACTTCAAGATTGACCACGGGCGTGTTGTCCGTGCCCACCACCACTTGAGGGGGGGCGTTTTCCGTTAACCATCGTTCGCCCAAATGTTGTAGCAATCCCACCACATCAGCACTGTGAATACAGCTACTCCATCGCGCTACAGGGGCTTCTTTTTCACCTTGTATTAGCTGCTTAGCTAAACGAATACGGCTTTCTCTGCCGGGGCCATAAATGCCAGAGAATCGCACCACAGTAGCCGGAGCTGCCGCCAACAACTGCTGCTCAGCCTGCAGCAGTACCTCACCATTAAACATGGCAGGCTCAGCTTGGCTTGACTCATCCACAGGCCCATCCACTTCACCATAAACTGCAGTGCTTGAAACAAATATTATCGGCGGCACAGTGCCATACTGCGCTTTTAAAGCGCTAAGCAAACGCTGCGGCAGCTCAATAAATGCAGCTTCATAGGCATCTCGAGTGCGCTCGTTAGGCGTAATAATAAGGTACACCACATCTGGCGCTTGAGGTGGTAACTTAATGGCCTCTGCTGCCAATAAATCCTGAGCATACAAAGCCACTTGCTCGGGGGCTTGCTGACCACGGCGAATAGCGCTCACTTGGTGGCCTTGAGAAATTAGCCCTTGCGCTAGCTCTTGCCCTATCTGTCCTAACCCAACGATTAAAAAATGCGCCATAGTGTCTCCTTATTGATTCTGTTCAGTTAATATATCCTATTTACAGTTGAAAGCTGCCTAGCTTCACTGTACAAACTAACAGTCACTTTGATTTGAATTATGAGCCAAATATGACCCTCACAGAACTGCGTTACTTGGTGGCCTTAGCCCAAGAAAAACATTTTGGTCGTGCTGCTGAACACTGCAATGTTAGCCAGCCCACACTAAGTACCGCGATTCGAAAACTCGAAGAACATCTGCAAATAATTCTATTTGAGCGTCGTCCACGTGAAATTCGCGCCACCGCAGAGGCGCTACCACTTATCGCTCAAGCCCAACGCATTTTGGAACAGGTGGAACGCTTAGAACAAATGGCCTATAGCCACAAAGACCAGCTCAGCTCTCCATTGCGCATGGGTGCTATTTTTACGGTGGCACCCTATTTATTCCCCACCATGATTCCCAAAGTGCGTAAAGCAGCGCCCACAATGCCCTTATTCGTGGAAGAAAACTACACCCATGTGCTACGTCAAAAACTCGACCAAGGCGAATTAGATGCCATTATTGTAGCCTTACCTTTTTCTGGCGGCGGCTTAGTGCGGGCACAAATGTACGAAGAGTCCTTCTCGGTATTACTCCCTGCAGGTCACCCTTGGGAAAAACAAGAAAGCATTCAGCCTGCACAGCTATTAGATGAAACCTTGTTACTGCTGGGCGAAGGGCATTGCTTCCGTGACCAAGTATTAGAACTTTGCCCCGCCATTGATTCTGAGCGCCAAAAAAACCTTGTACAAATTGAAGGCGGCTCTTTAGAAACCTTGCGCCATATGGTGGCAGGCGGATTGGGTATTACCGTATTGCCAGATTCAGCATTATCTCCACGCGGGTATCAAAAAGACGAGTTTTCCATACGCCGTTTTGAGGCGCCAGTTCCTAAACGTACTATTGCTTTGGTATGGCGCGACAGCTTTCCTCGGCCCAAAGCCATTGAAGTACTCCGTCAAGCAGTGCGAAAAATCACACTTAATAACGGGATATCCACAGATATTGCCTAATTATCCCTAGTTTTACACAGAGTTATCCACAGGTTGTGCATGAGTGAGGATAAATACATCAATGAATTAGCAGCTCAAGCTGTGACGCAACTTAAAGGCGTAGGCCCAAAAGTAGCGGAGCGTTTGGGCCATCTTGGCATTCACAATGTGGAAGATTTGCTATTTCATTTACCTCACCGCTACCAAGACCGAACCCGCGTTAGCTCTATTGCACAACTTCGTCCTGAGCATTATGTGGTGGTAGAAGGGGAGGTTATTCACACTGCTTTTATGTCTGGCCGACGACGCAGTTTATTGTGCCAAATTCGCGATGGGAGCGGCCAAATTGGATTACGTTTTTATCATTTTAGCGCCCAATTGAAAGAAGCCTTAACCCCGGGCCGCTTAGTACGTGTCTTTGGTGAACCACGCTTAGGTGCCACAGGATTAGAGTTTTACCACCCGGAATATGAGCTAGCCGACACCCAGTTACCACCACTAGCTCCCACGCTTACGCCTATTTATCCAAGCACTGACGGGCTGCACCAACGCACCTTGCGCCAATTAATGGAGCAAGCTTTACGGCTTTTGCAGCAATTTCCGCCGCGGGATTTATTACCTCTAGAGAACACACAATTACCTAGCATGCAGGCCGCGCTCACTACTTTGCATCACCCCCCTCACACCACCTCTGTCGATAGTTTGCTCGATGGCTCACACCCCGCCATCAAGCGATTGGTGATTGAAGAGTTGGTGGCACACCAATTAAGTGCTTTGGAGCGTCGCGCTCGGCAACAACAGGTGGCTGCACCCATATTTAACAATGGCCAGTTAACGCAGCAACTTATCACCCAACTTCCCTTTCAACTTACCAGTGCGCAGCAGCGAGTTATCAAAGAAATTCAGCAAGACCTGGCGTCGGGCCGCCCTATGTTGCGATTGGTACAAGGGGATGTGGGCTCTGGTAAAACCTTGGTCGCCGCCATGGCAGCACTAAACGCCATTGAAGCGGGCTATCAGGTGGCACTTTTAGCCCCCACTGAATTGTTAGCAGAACAGCACAGGGATAACTTTAAGCAATGGTTTAGGCCGCTCAACATCCCCGTGGGCTGGCTCACTGGCAGTATAAAAACCAGCGATAAAAAGGCAGTACTAGCACAGCTTGCGCAAGGCAGTTTGCCCATAGTGGTGGGCACTCATGCGCTTTTTCAGGATGCAGTGGTATACCACCGGCTCGGATTAATACTGATTGATGAGCAGCACCGCTTTGGCGTTGAGCAACGTTTAGCGCTACGTGATAAAGGCTGCCGTCCTGGCCAAGCGCCCCATCAACTAACACTCACCGCCACACCTATACCCCGCACCTTAGCCATGAGCCTTTACGGTGACTTAGATAGCTCAGTGATTGATGAATTGCCCCCTGGGCGCCAACCCATTCAAACCGTAGTTATTCCTAAACAGCGCGAGCTTGAAGTCATAGAACGCATTCGTGCTGCCGTACTTGAACAAGGGGACCAAGCCTATTGGGTGTGCACCCTGATTGAAGAATCAGAAACCTTGCAAGCACAGGCGGCTGAAGAGCGTTTTGCCATGCTGCAAGAGCATTTACCCGAGCTTAATATTGCGCTTGTGCATGGGCGCATGAGTGCCACCGAAAAAACCCAACGTATGGAAGCCTTTGCCCGCGGCGAAGCGCACCTATTGGTGGCCACCACTGTGATTGAGGTGGGAGTAGACGTACCCAATTCACGCCTTATGGTAATTGAAAACCCAGAGCGGCTCGGACTATCTCAATTACATCAATTGCGCGGGCGAGTAGGGCGAGGCCAAGGGCAAAGCTATTGTGTTTTGTTGTATCAAGCGCCGCTTTCACAAACAGCCAAGCAGCGTTTAGGAGTGATGCGCCGCACCACTGATGGTTTTGAAATTGCTGAGGAAGACTTGCGCCTACGCGGCCCCGGCGAATGGCTTGGCACTCGCCAAACAGGCGACTTAGTGTTTCGTATTGCCGATTTAATGCGCGACGAAGCGCATATTGCCCCCGCGCGCAAGATAGCCGCGCGGCTCATGGATGAACAACCGCAAATCGCAGAGGCCTTGCTACATCGGTGGCTGAAGGGGAAGAGGGATTATGCGGAAGTGTAAAAAAGGGGGCTCAAAGCCCCCTAAAGTACTAAGCCGATAACTCTAGCAATAACTTATTGATACGACGCACGTAAGCCGCCGCATCTTTTAAGCTTTCACCGCCAGCAAGACGGGCTTGTTCGTAAATCACCTGCACCAAATCTTCCACGCGGTCTTCTGCTTGCTCTTCTTGCAAGCGCTCCACCAAAGGATGTTCAGGGTTAATTTCAAGAGTGGGTTTGCTATCGGGCACTTGCTGGCCAGAGGCTTCAAGAAGCTGGCGCATCTGAATACCCAAATCAAACTCACCCACCACTAAGCACGCTGGCGAATCAGTTAAACGATGGGTGGTACGCACTTCTGCCACATCATCTTTGAGCAACTCTTGAATGCGCTTGGTTAAAGGAGCCAGCTTTTCATCAGCGGCTTTTTGCGCTTCTTTATCGGCTTCATCTTCTAGCTCACCTAAATCGAGCTGACCTTTAGAAACATCCTGCAGCTTTTTACCGTCCACTTCCTGTAAATGGCTCATGGCCCACTCATCCACACGGTCGCTCAGCAACAATACTTCAATGCCTTTTTTGCGGAACACTTCTAAATGTGGGCTACCCAACGCATTTTGATGGCTATCAGACACCAAGTAATAAATGGCTTCTTGGCCCTCCTTCATGCGCTCAATGTAATCGGCAAAGCTAACATTTTGCGTGGCTTCATCGGTGTGAGTACTGGCAAAGCGGAATAACTTGGCAATTTTTTCCCGATTCGCAAAGTCTTCAGCGGGACCTTCTTTTAAGACGCTACCAAAAGCATCCCAAAAGGTTTGATACTTCTCTTTATCCTTACTGAGCTTATCGAGCATGGATAAAACACGTTTAGTCAGCGCTGTTTTCAGCGATGTCACCGTGCGATTGCTTTGCAAGATCTCTCGTGAAACGTTGAGCGATAAATCATTGCTATCAATCACCCCCTTAATAAAACGCAGGTAAGTGGGCAGAAATTGCTCCGCTTCATCCATGATGAAAACACGCTGCACATAAAGCTTGAGACCACGCACCATGTCGCGTTGCCATAAATCAAAGGGGGCTTTTTCTGGCACATAGAGCAGGGAGGTATAGTCTAAGCTGCCTTCCACACGGTTATGCGACCACGTAATTGCCTGGCCAAAATCGTGGGAAATATGTTGATAAAACTCTTGGTAATCTTCGTCACTGATATCGGTGCGATTGCGGGTCCAAAGTGCGGTGGCTTTGTTCACTTGTTCCCATTCAAAAGCCGCTTCTTTGTCTTCCTCCTCCTGCACTTTAGGTAACATAACCGGCAAGGAAATATGGTCACTATATTTAGTTACCAACTCGCGTAAACGCCAATCATTGGTGAACTCTTTTTCATCATCACGTAAGTGCAGAACAATACGTGTGCCACGCTCTTCAATGGTTCTCTGGCCTAGCTCAAACTCACCATCACCCTCACTGGCCCAATACACGCCTTCGCTAGCTGGTGCCCCCGCACGGCGGGTAAACACCTCTACCTTATCAGCCACAATAAAAGCGCTATAGAAACCAACACCAAATTGGCCAATCAAGCGTGAGTCTTTCTTTTCATCGCCACTAAGTTGCTTCAAAAACTCCGCCGTGCCTGAGCGGGCGATGGTGCCTAAGTTAGCCACCACTTCTTCCTGGCTCATACCAATACCGTTATCGCGAATTGTTAGCGTATTGGCCCCCTCATTGGGCTCAATCCAGATTCTTAACTCGCCATCGCCTTCATATAGCGCTTCGTTTTTTAACGCTTCATATGCCAACTTATCCGAAGCATCCGACGCATTGGAAATAAGTTCCCTTAGAAAAATCTCTTTGTTGGAATACAAAGAGTGAATCATTAAATGGAGAAGT
>DAHVSB010000061.1 GCA_027324795.1 Alcanivoracaceae bacterium | reverse complement strand
AGCGAACCCCATGCTGGTGTAACCCATTTCTTCCAGCCTATTCACTGTAGCCTCTAAGAAAAATCGGGTGCGGGTTGGGTATGAATTATTTGGAACCGTGCGAGGTTGTAGTTCAAAGCACAGAGTAACAACTTTGCTAGATTTTAACTTAGTGGCACCAACCCTCCCCAATTTCCACCAACCGGATTTATCTTAGATCCACTGCAGGAATGCACGGAGAAATCACTTTTTCGTCTGCATGGGGTTCGCAGACAAAAAGTCATTTCGCAGTGCTTATTGCTGATGCTGTACGTTAAGAACCCGTTGAGTGGCGCCAACCCGGCGCTAGGGTAACTTGCCCGCTCGGCACGAGAGCCTCTTTTATGGAGAACAACAATGTCTAGCTATGAGATTTTATCTGCCGACCAAGGTGGGTCGGTAAAGTTATGGGCAAAAGGCGTGCCAGTGGCGCCTGCTGCTAAAAAGCAGTTGCTCGCCACAGCGCAAATGCCTTTTATTTTTAAGCATGTGGCAGCCATGCCGGATGTGCACGTGGGGCTTGGCTCCACTATTGGTAGCGTTATTCCCACGCAAAAAGCCATCATTCCCGCAGCGGTGGGCGTAGATTTGGGCTGCGGTATGATGGCTGTGCGTACGTCGTTAACGGCACAAGATTTGCCTGATAACCTGCGCGACATTCGTTTAGCCATTGAAAAAGCTGTGCCCCACGGGCGCACAGGTGGACGCAAACGGCGCGATGTAGGGGCTTGGCACAATACGCCTGAGCTAGTGGACCAGCGTTGGGCTGAATTGTTACCAGGTTTTAAACGCATTATCGAAAAGCATCCACGTTTGGGGCGCACAAATAATCACAATTACCTCGGTACCTTGGGCACGGGCAACCACTTTGTGGAGCTGTGTTTAGATGAGTTAGATCGCGTGTGGGTGATGCTGCATAGCGGCTCTCGTGGAGTGGGTAATGCCATTGGTCGCACCTTTATCGAGCAAGCGAAGCAGGATATGCGCGTGCATCAGCGTAATTTGCCTGACGAGGACTTGGCGTATCTAGAAGAAGGTACCCAGCATTTTGAGGATTATGTGGAGGCGGTGAACTGGGCGCAGCGCTATGCCAAGGTGAATCGCGAAGTGATGATGGAGCATACGCTGCAAGCCTTGTCCCGTGAAATCCCCAAGCCCTTTACGAGCACCGAGGAAGCGGTGGATTGTCATCATAACTATGTGCAGCAGGAAGAACATTTTGGTGAAAACGTGTGGGTAACCCGCAAGGGGGCTGTGTCGGCTAAAAAGGGGCAAATGGGTATTATTCCTGGCTCCATGGGGGCGCGCAGTTTTATTGTGCGTGGCCTTGGCAACCCAGAGAGTTTTCATTCTTGCAGCCATGGTGCAGGACGTATTATGAGCCGTACCCAAGCTAAAAAGCAGGTGAGCTTAGAAGAGCACCAAGCAGATATCGCTCATGTGGAAAGTCGCCGCGATGCGGCGGTGATTGACGAAACCCCACGTGCTTATAAAAATATCGATGATGTGATGGCGGCGCAAGAGGATTTGGTGGAAATAGTCCATACCTTGCGCCAAGTGGTGTGTGTAAAGGGTTAGCGACGAATATTGACTAGCAGAGGGGCGCCATTAACGGGGTCATTGATAACATCGCAGCGCACTTGGTAGAGCTCATACACCAATTCAGGCGTGAGGATTTCTTTGGGTGAGCCTTGGGCAATAATGGCACCTTCATGCATGGCCACTATATGATCAGCGTAGCGCGCAGCGTTGAGTAAATCGTGTACCACCATGGCCACGGTTTTGCCTTGTGTAATTAAGCTACGAATCAGCTCAAACACTTCGATCTGGTGCCCGAGATCGAGTGCTGAAGTGGGCTCATCGAGCAGTAGTAGTGGCGTATCTTGCGCTATAGCCATGGCAATCCAAGCACGTTGGCGCTGCCCGCCCGAGAGCTTGTCTAATTCTCGGTTTTGCATGTCCAATAAGTTAGCCGCTTTTAGCGCCGCTTTAACGATGCGTTGGTCTTCCGCTGACCATTGGCTATACCAAGGCTGGTGTGGCTGCCGCCCAAAACGCACTAAATCAAGCACTGTCATGCCTTCGGGTGCGGTGGTTTCTTGAGGAAGCAGGGCGAGTTTCTGCGCCACCTGCTTGCTCGGCAAGTGATGAATGTCTATACCGTCGAGTAACACATGCCCCCCTTGAGGCGCGAGGATGCGCCCAAGGGTGTTGAGCAGAGTCGATTTTCCACATCCATTAGGGCCGACAATAGCCGTGACTTGGTTTTCGGGGAGCGCAAAATCAAGGGACTCAATCACCCGATGTTTGCCATGTCCGGCGCTAAGCGCGTGGGTGCTGAGCGCAGTTGATGGAGGGTGAGCGGGCTGGGTAATGACAGTGGCCAAGGCTTTCATGGTTGGCTCCTAAAGTTTGGGTTAAGCAGCATCCACAGCAAATAAGGGCTGCCCACCACGGCGGTGACAATGCCCACAGGGATTTCAAGGGGGGCTAGCATAATGCGCCCTAGCAGGTCGGCTAATACCATCAGCAGTGCGCCGGCAAGAGCAGAAGCCAATATAGGGAGGCCGCGATGACGGCACAGCGCTCGTGCAATTTCTGGGCCTAGTAGCGCCACCATACCCACAGGGCCTGCGACGGCCACCGCCAACCCCGTCAGAAACACGGCTAATACGAGGCTTGCGGCGCGCAAACGTTTGATATTAAATCCGAGTGTCGTGGGTACGGTTTCTGAAAGACGTAATGCATTTAGCCCTTTGGCTAAGCGGTAGGCGAAGAACACACCAAGGGCAAGCCCTGCACAAAGGAGTTTAAAGGCGTCTGGGGAGCGAGCATTCAGGCTGCCAATGGTCCAAGGGAAGGCAGCGTTAGCATCATCAATGGCTACCCAACTTAGAATGAGCTGAGTGCCGGCACCTGCAATGGCACCAATACCCAGCCCCACCACAATAAAGCGATAGCCTTGGGTGCCACTGCTGCCTGCGAGGGCGAAAATCAGCGCCGTGGCGGTGATGGCCCCCACTAGGCTCATGGCGGGCGGTGCTAACGCAGATCCCACACCCACTACTGAAGCGACTGCAAAGGCGGTGGCGGCATTATCAATACCAATAATACCAGGGGTGGCGAGGCGGTTGCGCGCTAAGGTTTGCATCAAACACCCTGCCAATGCAAAAGCGGCACCTGTGCCAATCCCAGCGAGCACACGCATTAATCGCAATTCTTTTACCACCAGTTGGTGCATGGCAGGCCCTTCGCCGGCTAACGCTAGCCAAACCTCCGCTGGGCTCAGTTGCACGCTCCCCATGCCCAAACTCATAGTGCTAGCAGCGAGCACCGCTAACACCAAACCCATATTAACCCAAGTGGCTCGTTGCGAAACGAGCAAGGTAATGCGCTGGTTAAACGCCTTCAGCCGCCAGTATCCCGCCAGTGGTAATGGCTGTCTGGGTTGTTGAAAAGGAAGTATTTGCATAGCTACAGCCTGGGTAAACGGTTGGCCCGTACCACCATTAATAATACGGGAGCGCCAATAACGGCAGTGAGTACGCCAAGGGGTAATTCAGCGGGTAGACTAAAATACGCGATAGGGTATCCGCGCCAATCAGAATAATGGGGCCAATAAATAAGCACAGTGCCAAGTAACGGCGAATATCCGCACCCGCTAAGGCGCGTGCAATAAAGGGCACGACTAAGCCAACGAACATAATAGGGCCTGCCATGGCGGTGGCTGCACCCACAAGCAAGGCCACGATAAGCACAGCTGTTAAGCGAATACGGCCGGGTTTATGCCCTAGATTAGTGGCCATAGTCTCGCCCAAGGCCAGAGCTGCCAGAGGGCGAATAATCAGTAACGTCAGTGCTGTGGCCACAAGGAGAGAGGGGAGTAGGTGCCTAAGCGAGGCCAAATCACGCCCAGCAACACTGCCTGTGATCCAAAAGCGAATTTCATCGGCGGTGCGTTGATCGAACATAAGTAACAAAGAGGTGAGGGCAAGCAGTAAGCTTGAGAGTGTGGCGCCCGCTAGCACCAACCGAATGGGGTCGTTGCCTACTCCTTTTAAGCGTGCAGCGGACAGCACAATCAAGCAGCCTGCTAAGGCACCGGCTTGAGCCACATACACGGAGAGGCTTGCCGATGAGGCGCCTAGGAGTAGCGCCAAGGTGACAGCAAAGGCGCTGCCAGCACTCACTCCAAGTAAGCCTGGTTCTGCGAGGGGGTTGCGTGCTAGGGTTTGCATGAGTGCGCCAGCGCATCCTAAGGCCATACCCGTTACGAGACCCACCAAGGTGCGTGGTAGTCGTAGCTCGAACAGCACAAAACGGGCGTCTTCGGTACCTGCGCCGAGTAAAACGCTAAGGGCTTGCCACGGTGTGGTATCGCCTGCCCCCATTAACAAACTGGCTAGGCTGGTGAGCAACAGTAAGGCAGCGCAGCCTAGCAGCAGTATCGGCATAGAAAAGCGATGGGACATGTTACTTTGGCTGTGCCTGTGTGATGGCACTCTCAATGGTGTCAAGAATAACGTGAGCGGCGAGCACACCATTGGCACTGGTCCAAATTTGCCCATCCACGGGCACTACTTTGTTGTTTTTTACCACGGCCAAGCGCTGATAAGCAGGGGATTTTTCTGCTTGGGCAAGGGCATCATCGCCTTCTGCATTAATGGTGGCGAGGAAGAGCCAGTCCTTATCTAGCATCGACAGTTTTTCTTGGCTGATGGGGGAGGTATGTGGGCGCCCCGCTTTGACAGCATTATGATCATCCACCTCAAACCCTACGGCGTTTAATAAACGGGGTGTGAAAAGTTGCTTAGAGAGAATCACCGGGCCTTGGGGCATCCAGCGAGCGAGTAGGGCGGTGCGTTGATCAGCGGGGATGTTGGACTCGACTTCACTTTTAACCTGGGCAATACGTTGGTCGAGTTGTTTGAGTTGGGTTTCCATGGCGTCGGATTTGCCTAATGCCTGAGCAAACAAACGGGCTTCTTGGCGCCACGCATCCTCATCAAACATGCCGATACCAGAGGCTACAGTGGGCGCCACGGTAGAAAGTAAGCGATATTGTTGTTCGGGCAGGGTATTGGCCGCCAAAATTAAATCGGGCTCTAGCGCAATAATGGCTTCGAGATTGTTTTCTTGTGACGTTCCGACGAGTGCAATGCCTTGAGCCTGCTCTTGTAAATAGCTTGCCACATTATCACCGCCGCGAGTAATAACAGCACCTAAAGGCTTTATGCCCACGGCATAACTCGCATCTAAAGCGCCTTCATAAAGGGTAACCACTCGTTGTGGTTCGCCGCTAATGGTTACGGCGCCAAACTTGGTGTCCACTGTGCGGCTATCCGCGGCTTTTACTGAAGAAACAAAAAACAAGCTTAATACCGATAGGCAAAAAACGAGTCGCATGAAAATAAATACGGGAACTGCTTGCATGATTGGCATCCATTAATTGAATGAAATAGTAATGATAACGGTTTTCATTACTATTAGTAATGATGTGAAGCAAAAAAGTTCCCGTTTGATGCTCCAAAGCAATACCAGGTGAAGAGCGCAATGTTAAGTGAGTGCCACCAGCTCTAACGCTAGCGATTGCATAGCCTGTTGGCGCAAGGCCCGTTGTTGCTCTAGTACCACTACATAAGGCTGTAAACTTGTCGGTGTGGTTGCTAGGGCTTTGCGGAGAAAAAGCTGCTTAGCTTCGGCTTGGGCAGTATTGGCGAGGGCTTGAAACTCAGACAAGCTCGGCAGCACCATATGCGTATACCGCCCTTGCAGCGCTAACCGCAAACCGGCGTAATCTGCATCACCAAAAAACACTAAGGGTTTATGCGTGCTACACCAAGCGGCTTCTAAGTGCTTCACTGCTTTGCTGCTTCCATCGTGCCCGCGGTAAACGATCAAAAAGTGCTCGAGTACTTTGGGCAAGGGCCATTCTGGGGTCCCTAACGCAAAAAACACATCAGCATTTTCAATGACAACGAGGCCGGCAAAGTTTTCTAACTGTAAATCACGGGTGTCCACGTAAACTGCATAGCGCTTTTGGCTTTTAACACTTGAAAAGTGGTTTTCAGCCATCAGTGAACACAAAACACGATATTCAAAGGGTGTCTCACCTATACTCTTGTGCTCTTCAGTGCCCTGCTGCAAACGTCCAATCCTTGTGGCTGCAGCTGCTTCATCTAGCGGGCGTAAACGTAAATAAGCGAGGGTTTCTTCTAGTTGTTGCAAGCATTGTTCTGTAAAACGCCACCCACCACTGCTGAGTATAGGTATGCCAATGCCTTGAGCCTCGCACCATTGTTGTAAGTTGTGCAGGCTTGTTTGCTGCATTTGTCGTGCTGTAAAGGTAAGCGGGCCTTCGCCACGTCGAAGACGCGCTTGAATTTTTTCAGCTCTACGGCGGGCTTGTAACGAAAGCTCTGTGTGCATGCCTTGCTCCATTGGGGTGGTGAATACGTAATATCATAATGCGCTAGATATAAAAGACGAATGTGACAAGCTTGTGAACCCTGATTTAGCATAAGTGCAAATTTATACCTAATCACGTACCGTTAAGTTTTTGCAAATGAGAGCGCTATGGCTTCTGCTTTATCAGTATTAATGGGTGCCATGATTATTGCTGGCACGGCTATCGGCGCTGGCATGCTGGCTAATCCCACGGCCACTTCTGGGGTGTGGTTTCTAGGCTCCTTGGTGGTGCTTTTGTATGTATGGCTCTGCATGAGTCTTTCTGGGCTGATGTTGCTAGAAGCGCGTATGCGTTTTCCAACAGGTGCTAGCTTCCACAGCATGGTGAAACAACTTTTAGGTAATTATTGGAATGTCATTTCTTCTTTGAGCTTGGTTTTTGTGTTGTATACCTTGACCTACGCATACATTTTTGTAGGCGGCGGTTTAACTCAAGAGCTAATTAACCAAGCTCCCTTACTGCCCGACCTATCACGCTCATTAGCAGCAGTTATTTTTTTATTTGTGATCGCTGTTTTTGTTATTGCTTCCACCCATTGGGTGGGGCGTCTCTCCACTGTGCTCATAGGGACCATGGTGGTTTGCTTTCTGCTGGCCGTGACAGGGGTTTTTCCCCATGTGAGCTTTGATGTACTGCTTAACGCTGAAGCTGCCCCGTTTTATGGGAAGTACGCTTGGTTAGCCCTGCCGGTGTGTTTGGCCTCATTTGGTTTTCATGGCAACGTGCCGGGATTGGTGGATTACCATCAAGGACACGCTAAATCCGTAGCGCAAAGTATTTGGTTAGGATCGGGCTTTGCGTTAGTGTTGTATGTGTTGTGGCAGTTAGCTGTGCAAGGCACTTTGCCACGCTCGGCCTTTGGGCCAGTGATCGCCGCCGATGGCGATGTGGCGGTGTTACTTAGCGCCATGTCAGGTTACTTAAGCACGGCGGGCATGGGGCGCTGGCTTCATGGTTTTGCTTACTTTGCTATTGTGAGCTCCTGCTTAGGCGTGACGTTGGGCTTGTTTGATTACATCCGTGATGCTTTTGGATTTAGCCGTCAAATGAGTGGCCGATTAAAAGCAGCTAGCCTTACCTTTTTGCCGCCTTTGTTGGCATTTTTAGTGATGCCCACTGGCTTTGTGAAAGTGATGGGATACGTGGGACTAATGGCATCGATTTGGGCGGTGCTGGTTCCCGTTTTATTAGTTCGAGCAAGTCGCAATCTCAATGCTGAGGCGCCTAGCTATCGAGCGCCAGGTGGCCAATTTGGTTTGTATTTTGTAGCCGTTTTTGCTGTGCTAGTAATGGCGGTGCAATTTTTGTTATTAGTAGGAAAGTTGCCTGTTTATAGGGGCTAATGCAAACCCACTAAGAGGTGAAAGTTTGATCTGGCCAATTGTAGCGAGAAGTGCTTTGGTGCTGATAATCATTGTGGTGGTGCTGCTCACCATACGGTTTTTCTTTTTTCGAGTACCGCAATACTCACCCCCAATGTCATTACCTGCCTCCGTGAATTACCGTACTCAGTTAGGTCAAAATATTGAACCTCTGGTGGTTAATAATTTAGGGCGCACAGGCGTATTGCCCCTAGTGAAAGGGCAGGAAGCCTTTTTGGCACGCTTAGCTTTAGTAGAGGCGGCCGAGAGCACCATCGATGTGCAATATTATATTTGGCATCAAGATATTACTGGCACGTTATTATTCCAGCGTTTATTAGCAGCGGCTGAGCGCGGCGTTAAGGTGCGCTTATTGCTCGACGATAATAACACCACAGGCAAAGATGCCGTGCTGAGTGCTCTAGATGCTCACCCCAACATCGACGTGCGCTTATTTAACCCCTTTATGCAGCGCCAATGGCGAGCGCTAGGGTTCCTCACAGATTTTTTCCGCGTGAACCGACGCATGCACAATAAGTCCTTAACGGTGGATGGCGTTATTAGCGTGGTGGGTGGGCGCAATATCGGTGACGAATATTTTGATGCAGCCACGGGGGTGGTGTTTGCTGATTTAGATGTGGTTGCCGTGGGTGCTGTTGTGCCGGCTATATCAGCGGAATTTAACCGCTATTGGCGCAGCCGTTCAAGCTACCCTTTAGCGCTTATAGTGCCGCCGCAAGCGGCAAATACTGAGTTGTCGTTGTCAGAAACCACAGCAGCCACGGCGTATATGGAAAGCCTAGCAGCCTCGCCTTTTGCTGAGCTGCTGGTAAAAGGAAGTGTAGATTGGCATTGGGTGGAGGCGCAGCTGCTAAGCGATGACCCCAGTAAAGGGCTAGGCCGAGCGCCGGCAGAAAATAGCGTGATGGCAACCTTGGCCCCCATGATGCAAAACGCCGAAGAGCAGCTCACTATTATATCGCCGTATTTTGTGCCCACGGCGCAAGGTAAACGCTTGCTACAGGGCGTGGCAGCGCAAGGGGCCAAAGTGGCAGTGCTGACCAATTCATTAATGGCCACCGATGTGGCGCCCGTGCACGCGGGGTATATTAAATACCGCAAGCCCTTGCTACAACATGGCATACAGCTCTTTGAGCTAAAACCTTCTGCCACCGTGCATGAAAAGCGTGAGTCTGTGCTCAAAAGCAGCGGTGCAAGCTTGCACGCTAAAACCTTTACTATCGATAACCAATGGATGTTTGTGGGATCTTTTAATATGGATCCGCGCTCCGCTCGGTTAAACACTGAGATGGGGCTGCTGTTTAAAAGCCCAGCACTTGCGCAAACACTTAATCAAAACTTAGCGAATATAGAGCAACATGCCTATGTCCTAAGCCTAGAAAATAAACAATTACGCTGGTGCACCATGGAGGAAGAAAAGCGCGAATGCTTTGATGATGAGCCCGGTAGCCATTGGATAAAAAATAGCGTTATTCGTGTCTTGGCGTGGTTGCCTATCGAGTGGCTATTATAACAGCGTTGAAACATTGTAATTCTTTCTCAGCATGGGAAGATAGGCGAACTTATTTTAGCTCTGAACCGCAAAAGGAACCCCCTATGAAATCACGCGCTGCCGTTGCCTTTGGCCCAGGTGAACCCCTAAAAATTGTTGAAGTGGATGTTGCTCCGCCTAAAGCGGGCGAAGTGATGATCCGTGTGACCCACACGGGCGTGTGCCACACCGATGCCTTTACCCTTTCAGGGGAAGACCCAGAGGGGGTTTTTCCAGCCATTTTGGGCCACGAAGGCGCCGGTATTGTGGTGGAAGTGGGCGAAGGTGTCACCAGTGTAGAGGTGGGTGATCATGTGATCCCGCTGTACACCGCCGAGTGTGGCGAGTGCTTGTTCTGTAAATCAGGTAAAACCAACCTATGTGTGTCGGTGCGCGAAACTCAGGGCAAAGGCGTGATGCCCGATGGCACCACGCGCTTTTCTTACAAGGGCGAGCCCATTTACCATTACATGGGCTGCTCCACCTTTAGTGAATACACAGTGGTGGCAGAAGTGTCGCTAGCTAAAATCAACCCCGACGCCAACCCCGAGCAAGTATGTTTGCTCGGTTGCGGCGTGACCACCGGTATTGGTGCTGTGCACAACACCGCTAAGGTGGAAGAGGGCGATACCGTGGCTGTGTTTGGTTTGGGCGGTATTGGTTTAGCAGTTATTCAAGGTGCGCGCCAAGCCAAAGCAGGGCGTATTATCGCCATTGATATTAACGAAGATAAGTTTGAACTCGCCAAGCAGTTTGGCGCTACCGATTGCGTCAACCCCAAGGATTACGATAAGCCCATCCAAGAAGTGATTGTGGAAATGACGGGTTGGGGCGTGGATCATTCGTTTGAATGCATTGGCAACGTGGAGGTTATGCGTTCAGCTCTAGAGTGCGCCCACCGTGGCTGGGGCCAATCGGTAATTATTGGCGTGGCAGGGGCGGGTAAAGAAATTTCCACGCGTCCGTTCCAGCTAGTCACAGGCCGTACTTGGAAAGGCACTGCTTTTGGTGGCGTAAAAGGCCGCACAGAATTGCCCGGCATGGTGGAAGACGCCATGAAAGGCGATATTGAACTTGCGCCATTTGTTACCCACACCATGCCATTAGATGACATTAACACCGCCTTTGAACTGATGGAACAGGGCAAATCCATTCGCAGCGTGGTGCACTTTGGTGAGCAAGAAGACTAACTAAAGCAGGCCGCTCCCTAGGGGCGGCCAAGCGTATTCGCTGAGTTCGCTATTCAGCTCTGTATCAATATGAGGAGTATGAAATGGAACGCATAGAGCGCCATGCCATGTTTGGTGGCTGGCAAGAGGTTTGGCAGCATAATTCAAGCAGCTTAAGCAGCACCGTAAACGTGGGTGTGTACCTGCCGCCCCAGGCCGAAGAGGGCAAGTGGCCCGTGCTGTATTGGCTTTCGGGTTTAACCTGTAACGAACAAAACTTTATCACCAAGGCCAATGCCCAGCGCTACGCAGCAGAGCACGGGGTGATTATTGTGGCCCCGGATACCAGCCCCCGTGGCGACGATGTGGCGAATGACGAGGCGTACGACTTAGGCCAAGGCGCAGGCTTTTACGTGAACGCCACCCAAGAGCCTTGGGCCAAGCACTACCGCATGTACGATTACATTGTGGAAGAGCTGCCAGCCTTGATTGAAACACATTTCCCTGCCAACGACGTCCGCAGCATTACCGGCCATTCCATGGGCGGCCACGGCGCGTTAATGATTGCCCTGCGCAACCCAGGCCGCTACCGCAGTGTGTCGGCGTTTTCACCCATTGTGGCACCTAGCCAAGTGCCGTGGGGGCATAAAGCCTTTGGCGCTTACCTAGGCGATGACCAAACAACCTGGAAAGCCTACGATACGGTGGAGCTAGTGGCGCAAGCAGAAGAAAAGTTGGAGTTATTGGTAGACCAAGGCACAGCCGATAACTTCTTGGAAGAGCAACTGCGCACTGAATTGCTAGAAGAGGCCTGCCAGGCAGCCAATCACCCTAGCAATATTCGCTATCAGGAAGGCTACGACCACAGCTATTACTTTATTGCCACTTTTATTGAAGATCACATAAAACACCACGCTGAAGCACTCAAGTAAGCATAAAAACCCAAGTGGCACAAGGCCCTTGGGTTTCGCTTTAGCCATGGTTGCTACTATACCCGTAGTAACCGCTGCGCCAGCAAGATTCGAACAGCTCACCTACCGTTGGCGATAAGATAAATAACAATTTCGCTGTTTGTTACACGATAAATAATGCGGCAGTGGTGTCAAAAGATTTGCCGATACATTGTTAATGCCTAGCTATGTCAACTCTTTGGAGTTGCTGCTATGTTTTAATAGGTTGATGAAGAATCAATGGTAGTGCAGCGCTTTATTGTATTTGTAAACTACTCATCGGTATTTGGCGGCGGCTTCTAAACCACGGTTGCGCCCTAGGCGTTGATAATAGCTTTTAGCGCAAATGTTTTGCTGATGCCAGTACGCATGTAAAAATAGTGGTAATTCTGGCACCCAAAAACGGTTGGCTATGGATTCAATTGGTGTGATGGGCGTTAATGAAATGTCGGCCACTACTACACCTGGTCCTTCTTGGGTGCGTCGTTGCGCTAGTACGCGCCCATGTGCATCTACTATTTGTGTTGCGCCAACGTATTCAGTGTCGTAAGGCAAGCTAAGGTTTGTGCCGGGAACAAGTAAAAAGTTCGTGCGGAAAGGCCCACAGTGGGACGCTTGAATGACAGGAACGCCTAAGCGGCGAGCGAATTCTGCTGGAGCGTTTTCAGAAAGGTAGCGATTATATTGGGCGATGCTAGCCAAACTCTTTCCAACTAAAGAACCCCAGTTGTAAGGTACTGTCCACCAGTGTGTGCCAGTAATAGCAAAATTTACCCTATTTGCCATGCGTTTTAGGGTTTGATTGCGGATGAGCTCCCAGCAAACAGCAGCGCCAACACCACCAAGGCCGGTATTAAAAACACCATCGTCATTACCGGGAGCATAGAAGCAGTTTTCCCACATGGTGGGTAAATCTTTGTCATGCTCATGAATAGTGCCATCGGGTTCCACAAAAAAATAGCGATTGTACACCTCTCCTGAGTCAGCAATGAGCATGGAGCCCCCAAGCCAACAGTTATGTTGCTTTGCCAGTTTAACAAATAACGCGAGAGCGGGGTTGTCAATTGGCAGTACTGCTTGGTGTGCTTTAGTGTCGAAGGGAAGTTTTGAGGTGCAAAATTCTGGGATGCCGATAATTTTCGCACCTTTTTTTGCTGCTTCATTAACAAGTTTTTCGATGCGCTCAAGGTTGGTGCCCACATTGCCAACTTCGGCGTGTAATTGGATGGCACCAGCACGAATTGTTTGCGTGCTCATAAGGAACCTCCTAGTTCTTTTGCAAGAGCTGTGGCGTTTTTTGCGGTAAAGCCATACACGCTGAGTTGCGGGTTGACCCCGAGGCTAGTGGGGAACACAGAGCCATCAAGCACGGTGAGGTTTTCAAGCTGGTGGTGGCGACCTTGGGAGTTCACCACTGAGTGTTTTGGGTCTTCGCCCATGGCAGCACCACCCATTAAGTGAGCAGTGAACAGCGACATACGGAACTTCTCCAAGGGCAGGGTATCGATGTGTGCTTGCATGGCTTTCCAGCTTTCAATCCATTCACCATCGAGGTGTGATGGCATCACGCGTTTAGCACCCGCAGCAAACTGAATTTCTGCCATGCGCTGATAGGCGTGCTTAAAACCGCGG
>DAHVSB010000060.1 GCA_027324795.1 Alcanivoracaceae bacterium | reverse complement strand
CTGCTGTATTCACAAAGATACATTTACACTTTGTGGTGACAGGCCGTGAAATAAAAGAAAATTTAGTAAAACGCGCTGTGAGTTTATCGGCAGAAAAGTACTGCTCAGCTTCCATTATGCTAGCCAAAGGTGGGGTGGAAATAAGCCATAGCTTTGAGGTGAAAGCAGCGTGAAAATGCGCCCAGAGCGTTTGGGGCATTTGGCTCATGTGGCTTTGTTTGTACAAGATTTGCCGCGATGTGAGCAGTTTTATGTTGGGCTGCTCGGCATGGCAGTGCATTGGCGACCTGATGAGAAGAACCTGTATCTCACCAATGGAAGCGATAACTTAGCGTTGCACCAATGGCAAGGAAGTGATTTTTGCATGGTGCAACGCTTAGATCACATTGGCTTTGTGGTTCCTTGTGAGGCCGATGTGGATCAATGGTGGGAGTACCTTGAAGCGCAAGGTGTGCCCATCAAAGCAAAGCCACGCACCCATCGTGATGGTGCGCGTAGCTTTTACTGTATGGATCCAGAGGGGGTGCTAGTGCAGTTTTTGCACTTGCCAAATAACTCTGTTTCTTAAGGCCTATCGAGGCGCCACTGCTATGACAGCCCTATGGCAGAAGGATGGTAAAGCGAATTGAAAGATCTCAACCCAACAATCAGCTTGCACGGTTTTAATAACCTCACAAAATCGCTGAGTTTTAATATTTTTGATATTAGCTATGCAAAAACTGAGCAGCATCGTAAAGAGTACATCGAATATATTGATGAGCTTTATAATGCAGAGCGGCTGACGCATATCTTAACTAACGTCACCGAAATTATCGGGGCGTCGATTTTGAATATTGCACGCCAAGACTATGAGCCCCAAGGGGCTAGTGTGACCATGCTGATTGCAGAGCATGATACGGCGCCAACGGATCCTGATTATGATGAGGAGGCACCAGGCCCCCTACCGGATTCTGTGGTGGCGCACTTAAATAAAAGCCACGTAACAGTACACACTTATCCAGAATCTCACCCAGAGAACGGCATCTCTACTTTCCGCGTAGATGTGGATGTGTCTACTTGTGGCGTTATTTCACCTCTACGAGCGTTAAATTACCTGATCCACAGCTTTGATTCAGACATTGTTACTGTGGATTATCGGGTGCGAGGTATGACTCGGGATGTAAATGGTAAGAAACATTATATTGATCACGATATTAACTCTATCCAAAACTTCTTAAGCGAAACCACGCAAAACGAGTACCAAATGACGGATGTTAACGTGTATCAGGAAAATATTTTTCACACCAAGATGTTGCTGAAAGATTTTGATATCGATAATTATCTGTTTGGTGCTGGTGTGGACGAGTTTTCTTCAGATGAGCTGCAAAAAATTGAAGCAGATTTAAGACGGGAAATGCTAGAGATTTTCTATAGTCGGAATTTTGAGGAAAACTAAAGAGGCGCCCTTGTGCCGGGCAGGCGCCACACAACGGGTTCTAAATTAACTTCATCATGAGAGTGCGCGGAACCGCGTAGGTTCCCGCTACCGAGAGTTCTTAAAAACCACTGTGCCAAGCAAGCTTGCATAAATGGTTTCCTTCAGCGAAAACCATGCTGAAGGAAACCATTTATTCCAGCCTATTTACCCTAGCCTCTAAGAGAAATCGGGTGCGGGTGGGGTATGAGAAAAGTCGGTTTTGTGCGAGGGTGTTGTTTCGAGCGTTAAGCTACGCTCTTACTAATGTCTAGCTTAGTGGCACCCACATTTTCTAATTTCCATCACTGAAAACTTATATTAATAAGCCTTGACTCTTTCCCTAAGCCTTAAGAGGGATTGGGTGCACGCTGAGTATGGAAGTATTAGTTTTGTACGAGAGTATTATTTCAAGCGCAAAGCTAAACTCTTGCGTAAGCCTCACCTAGTGGCATCAATATTTCCCCACATTCCACCAACCCGATTTATCTTAGGGTCACTGCAGGAATGCACGGAGAAACCACTATTTCTTTTGCGTGCTCTTCCGCAAAAAAATAGTGATTTCGCAGTGCTTATTGCTGAGGTTACACATTTAGAGCTCGTTGAGTGGTGCCTGCTCGGCACGAGGGCAGCTTGCCCGCTCGGCACGAGAGCTATACCCGATAGGTACTAAAGGTCATCACTTTGCTCATCAAGGTCATGCCTACGCGAATAGGTAGGGGTAGGGGGGCGCCGCCTGCTTGTTCCGCCGTGGTGGCGTGCTGCAGCTCGTCTTCCCGCATTTGCAGCAAAATAGCCCGTGAGCGTTCATCATTTTCTGGAATCTGTGCTAGGTGGCTTTCAAGATGGCGCACTACTTGGTGTTCAGTTTCAGCTACAAATCCTAGGCTCCACTTATCACCAATAAGGCCAGCGGTGGCGCCCATGCCATAGGAAAGGGCATAAAAAATAGGGTTAAGTTTGCTCGGTGCGCTGCCGAGCTCGCGCAAGCGCTCTTCACACCAAGCAAGGTGATCCTCTTCTTCTTTGGCCGCTTCTTCCATGGCGTGGCGCACATTGGGTAGTTTGGCAGTGGCAGCTTGACCTTGGTACAACCCTTGAGCACACACTTCTCCTGTGTGGTTGATGCGCATAAGTCCCGCTATATGGCGCTGTGTGCTTGGGTCGTCGATATGGCTAGCAGGGCCGCCAGGAGTGGGTCTTTCGCCAGTGGTGACACCTGGGGTGAGTGTACGCAAAGCGCTATCGGCTTTGGCAAGTAGGCGATCAAAGGGAGTTAAGCGGCGTTGAGAAGTAGACATGGTACAACTCCAAAATAATTTGGCTCTGATTCAGCAAAAGTTATGGAACAGTGTAGCTTGTTTGTTGAAATAAGACTTGTGGGCCGTCAATAAAAAAGCGGGCTTTAAAGGCCCGCTTTAGCGTTACTGTTCTTCGCGTTCGATGGCGCGATAGCCAATGTCGCGGCGATAGTAGCAGCCATCCCAGTGAATGTTTTCAATGGCTTGATAAGCGTTTTGTTGCGCTGCCTTAACGGTTTCGCCAAGGGCAGTTACACAAAGCACGCGGCCACCACTGGTTACCACCTGGTCACCTTCTAGCTTTGTTCCTGCATGGAAGGTTTTGACGATATTACTGTCGGCCTTATCTAAGCCACTAATAGCATCACCAGTTTGTGGGGTGTCAGGGTAGTTGGCTGCGGCCATGACCACGCCAAGCGCTGGGCGCGGATCCCATTTGGCCTGCGCTTCATCGAGTTTGCCTTCCACGGCAGCTAGGCACAGCTCTACCAAATCGCTTTCAAGACGCATAATGATGGGCTGTGTTTCAGGGTCGCCAAAGCGGCAGTTGAACTCAATGACTTTGGGTTGGCCGGTTTCATCAATCATCAGGCCAGCGTACAAGAAGCCGGTGTAAGGTGTGCCTTCGGCTGCCATGCCGTTAACCGTTGGCATAATCACTTGCTCCATGGTGCGCTGATACACGTCATCAGTGACCACGGGGGCGGGGGAATAAGCGCCCATACCGCCTGTATTGGGGCCAGTATCAGCATCACCGATGCGCTTGTGATCTTGACTGGTGGCCATGGGTAGTACGTTCTTACCATCTACCATGACAATAAAGCTAGCTTCTTCGCCAGTGAGAAATTCTTCGATCACCACGCGGTTGCCAGCGGCACCAAAACGGTTGCCAGACAGCATGTCGGTAATGGCTTCTTCCGCTTCTGGTAAGGTCATGGCCACAATCACGCCTTTGCCCGCAGCTAAGCCGTCGGCTTTAACTACTATGGGTGCGCCTTTTTCACGCACATAAGCTAATGCTTCGGCTTCATCGGTGAAGTTGGCGTATTCCGCAGTGGGAATCTTATGGCGGGCTAAAAAGTCTTTGCTAAAGGCTTTGGAACCTTCGAGCTGGGCTGCCTTCTGAGTGGGACCATAGCAGGCTAAGCCCGCTGCCTGAAAGCGGTCTACCACACCAGCCACCAAGGGAGCTTCGGGGCCGACAATGGTGAGCGCAACCTGTTCTTTTTGGGCAAACTCAACTAGAGCCTCTAAGTCCAGCACATCAATGGCGATGTTTTGCACCTTTTGCTCCCGCGCGGAACCGGCGTTGCCAGGGGCCACGAAAACATGAGATACGCGCTCAGATTGTGCAATTTTCCAAGCCAGGGCATGTTCGCGCCCACCGTTACCAATAATGAGAACTTTCATTTATTTACCCTAGTTGAGGCTACGTTAAATTAGTGGCGGAAATGGCGCATGCCAGTAAACACCATGGCGATATCGTTTTCGTCTGCTGCGGCAATCACTTCTTCATCGCGGATAGAGCCACCCGGCTGTATCACACTGCGGATGCCAGCGGCAGCGGCGTTATCTATTCCGTCGCGGAAGGGGAAGAAGGCATCTGATGCCATGGCAGAGCCCGGCACAGTAAGGCCCGCATGCTCCGCTTTAATCACCGCAATGCGAGCTGAGTTAACGCGGCTCATTTGGCCGGCACCCACACCAATGGTTTGGCCGTCTTTGGCATACACAATAGCGTTAGATTTAACGAATTTAGCCACTTGCCAAGCAAATAACAAATCCTGTAGCTCTTGCTCAGAAGGCGCGCGTTTGGTGACAACTTTCAAATCATCAAGACCGATATTGCCCAAATCGCGGTCTTGTACTAATAGGCCGCCGTTCACGCGTTTGTAGTCAAAGGCCTGCTGGTTGGCTCCCCATTCACCACAGACTAATAAGCGTACATTTTTCTTGGTAGCAACAATTTGCTGGGCCTCTTGGCTGGCGCTGGGTGCAATAATTACTTCCACAAATTGCTGTTGGGTAATGGCGGTGGCCGTGGCCGCATCTAGCTCGCGGTTAACCGCGATAATGCCGCCAAAAGAAGATTCAGGGTCAGTGGCAAAGGCCTTTTGGTAGGCTGCCTCAATGCTTTCAGCCACTGCTACACCGCAGGGATTGGCGTGTTTTACAATCACACATGCCGGTGCTTGGAATTGCTTAACGCATTCCAGTGCAGCGTCGGTATCAGCGATATTGTTGTAAGAAAGCGCTTTACCTTGCAGTTGTGTGGCAGTAGCGATAGAGGCCTCTTGGGGATTGGCCTCACGATAAAACGCAGAGGCTTGGTGTGGGTTTTCGCCGTAGCGCAACTCTTGCACTTTTTCAAAATGAAGATTAAGAGTACGTGGGAAATTCGCACTACCGTTGCCCACTTGTTGGCCAAAATAGTTGGCAATAGCCGCATCGTAAGAAGCGGTATGTTCAAAGGCTTTCACCGCTAAATCAAAACGGAACTCAGCACTCAGTTGGCCTTGGTTATTATCAAGCTCGGCAATCACTGTGTCGTAGTCTTGTGGCTGCGTCACAATGCCCACATGGGCGTGATTTTTGGCGGCGGCGCGCACCATGGTGGGCCCACCAATATCAATATTTTCGATAGCATCCGCTAAGGTGCAATCAGGGTTGGCAACAGTTTGTTCAAAGGGATAAAGGTTCACCACCACCAAATCAATGGTGTTGATATTATGCTCAGCGAGTACGTCATCATCTTGACCGCGGCGCGCTAAAATGCCGCCGTGGACTTTAGGATGAAGCGTTTTAACGCGGCCATCCATCATTTCTGGAAAGCCTGTGTATTCAGAGACTTCTTGTACTTCAAGGCCTGCATCTTGTAATGCCTTAAAAGTGCCACCCGTGGAGAGCAACTGAATGTTGCGTTGTGCCAGTGCTTGGGCAAATTCCACAATATTGGTTTTGTCTGAAACGCTGATTAATGCCCGTTGAACGTTGTTGGTCATAACTGAGTTACCTTAGTGGGACCTGGGTTAAAAAGAAAAAGGGCAGTGTGACTGCCCTTGTGCCATGCTGCGGTTTACAGCATGCCGTATTGCTTGAGCTTCTTTCTGAGCGTTCCGCGGTTTAAGCCTAGCATTTCTGCAGCTTTGGTTTGGTTGCCACGGGTATGCTTAAGAATTTTTTCAAGCAAGGGGATTTCCATTTCTGCCAACACCATATTGTACAGGTTGTTAACAGGCTCTTCGCCTTCAAGATTGTCAAAATACTCTCTTAAAGAGCGGTGCACACAGGTGCGCAGAGTTTCTTGATGGTCTGCTCGTGTCAAAGTTAACGTGGGGGCAGGTCTACGTCTTTCGGCGATATTCATGCTAATCAATGTCCGTGCGGCTGTGCTGTTCATGCGGCCAAGTCTCTTTTACCAATACTGTTCTTTTTAGGAAGAACAGCGTCAGTGTGTCTATAGCCACCAATAGGTAAGGTACTGGCGCTGAGACTTAGGTGAATAAAATATTGCTCTAAGGCTTGGTGCTGGGCACCGGCACTTAGTAGCTGATTGAATGCTTTACGAAAATTGCTACCACCGGGAAGCGCTTGTGTGTACCAACCAATATGTTTTCTGGCGATACGAACACCGGCATCTTCACCATAAAGTTGATGTAAAGCGCTTAAGTGAGCTTTTACATCTGCGGCAACTTCCGTGACTCCCGGAGCCTGGGGCAATGTATCGTGGGCGAGAAAATAGGCAGTATCGCGAAATATCCACGGATTCCCTTGGGCGGCGCGGCCGATCATGATACCACTAGCGCCAGTGGATTCCAGTATTAGCTTCGCTTTAAATGGTGAGTCAATGTCTCCGTTGGCATAAACAGGTATGCTAACTGATTGACATACTTCAGAAATTGTTTGGTATTCTGCTTCTCCAGCAAACCGACAAGCCCGAGTTCGGCCATGTACTGCCAAGGCTTGTATACCAAGTTTTTCTGCTAGTTGGGCAATCGTTACAGCGTTTTTACTGTTGGGGCACCAACCTGTGCGAATCTTGAGTGTTACGGGAACTGATACTGATTCCACCACTGCTGCTACAATATCTGCCACCAATGCTTCATCCTGCATTAGTGCAGAGCCCGCCGCTTTTTTGCAAACTTTTTTGGCAGGACAGCCCATATTAATATCAATAATTTGAGCGCCCAATGCTACATTCTGCTGCGCAGCGTCAGCCATCATGACAGGATCATTGCCTAATATTTGCACCGATACAGGGCCTGGCTCATCTGCGTGAGGTAAGCGTGTCCGGGATTTTTGAGAATTCCATAAACGTGTGTCACTGGTCACCATTTCAGCCACTACTAAGCCTGCACCTAAGCGGCGGCATAGCTGCCGAAAAGGACGGTCTGTTACGCCGGCCATAGGAGCTAAAGCTAAAGTGTTAGCGAGCGTGTGTGGGCCTATTGTGAACATAGCTTATGGGGTATCTGAGTTATCTGGCGAATAAAACTGCAAACGATGATTAATAGCATCGTTGCTTGGGTTTACTAGCGTTAGCGATATGCGTACAGGCGTTGAAGACGGCATGGATGTGGCGTCTTTAAGATTGCCAGGCAGATATTCAGAAGGCTTGAACAAGCGGCTCGCAACTATCTCGCCCTGCTTGTCACTAAATTCCAACCCTAGGTTTGGGTAGGGCTGTTCGTGATCAGCTAGGTTATATAGCAGTGCGTCCACCTGTAAGGCGTCTTTATACTCAGGATGTGTGCGTATCACTAAATGCTGGCTGCGGATTCTATTCAAGTTACTCATGCTTGGCAATTGGCAGCCAATGAGTTCGCAAAATTGCGCGACAAAGGGGCGATACTCTGCCGTTCTGGCGAGCTTATCAAAGTTAAAATACAGAAACTGAGCGCCAAGGCCAGCTAATAAAAATAAACAAAGTAGGGCCCATTTGAATTGCTGCCACCAGTTAATCCCGGGTCGGCGGAAAATATTGGCGGGTGGTGGAGTGGGTTCTGATACTTGTTCTGGCAACAAAAGTTCATCAAAAAGACCCTCGTTGAGCCAATCATCAAGCTCTGTTTCAGCCTCTGTTTCTGTGGTGGCAGAGTGGACGATTTCCTCGAACTCCTCGGTGGTAGGCACATGGTTGTGTTTGGCTTCAGCTGCTTTTGCGGGGGTGCCAGGCGCCACAAGAGTAGCGTGACTGTCATCACTTTCTTCCAATTCTCGCAGAAGAGCTTCAGCCCAAGCGTCATCATTGCTTGTGGTCGCAGAGGCCACCGCGCCTTGCATATCACTAAAGTCTTCTTCTTGAAAGGAATCACTGTAATTGTCCGAGGTAAGCGCTAGAAAGGAGTCGCTAAACTCAAGTTCGGAAGCAGAAGGGCTAGGCTTTTCAGCGGTGGCTTGGTGCTCGATGTTTTGACTAAAATCAATGCGTTGCCAGTTGTTTCTGGCGGTGTCTGTGGTGGGTGCTGTACGAATGGGGGGGTTAATCTTGCCCTCTGGTACTTCAACGAGATGTTGGTCGGCTTGAAAAATAAGCAGGCAGCTACCACAGCGCACAGCACCTTTTGCTTGTTTTAGGTGCTGGTCGCTAATGCGGAATTGCGCCGCGCAATGAGGACATTGTGTTTTGTACAGTGCAGCCATGATGTGAGTACTTTGGGTTGTCTAGGAGGTTTGGTTGTACCTAATTTTCTTACACTCTGGCAAGGAAAAGGTTCACGTATCTCGGCGTTGCCCTTGAACAAGCACCCACTCCCCTAAGTGCGTGTCGGGATAGAGTGTTGCGTCTTCTTCGTAGGCTTGGCGAACTAATGGGGCTTGATCTAGTAAAATCCCAGAAAGCCCAAATACGCCGTTAGGTTGGCAGTAGTTGAGCAGTTGAGGGGCAAGCTCTACCAAAGGTTCGGCTAAGATATTGGCCACAATCACTTGATATTGTTGTTGGGGCAA
Source organism: Alcanivoracaceae bacterium (assembly GCA_027324795.1). Classification (GTDB taxonomy): domain Bacteria; phylum Pseudomonadota; class Gammaproteobacteria; order Pseudomonadales; family Alcanivoracaceae; genus CALEAR01. The sequence continues at coordinate 4,486 of DAHVSB010000060.1, read as the reverse complement.
GGCTTCTGGAAGCATGCAATGCAAACGGTTTTCTACACCATTTAGTTTTGCGTTTTCTCGCGTGGCAATAATAGCTTGTGGGTCGATATCACAGGCGTAAACCTCTTTTGCGCCCAGCAGCAGAGCGGCTATGGCCAAGACACCGGAGCCACAACCAAAATCTAGTAGGGTTTTACCGGTTAAGTCGAGCCCTTCAAGCCAAGTCAGGCACAGTGATGTGGTTTCGTGGGTGCCGGTACCAAAGGCAAGGCCTGGATCTAGGCGCAGGTTTACAGCGTTTGGATTTGGTGCCTCAGCCCAGCTCGGCACAATCCATAATCTATTGCCAAATTGCATGGGGTGGAAATCGTCCATCCACGCCCTTTCCCATGGCTTGTCTTCCAGTGGTTCAAGATAAAGCCCTTCAGGTATATCGCCAATTTGATCGGCGAGCTGAAGCAGCAAGGCGTCTTGGTCTGTGTCTGCTGCGAAAAGGGCCGTAACCACCATTTGTTGCCACAGCGGTGTTGCGCCTGGAGGCGGTTCAAACAATGGTTCGTCGGCAGCATCGGTGAGGCTAACAGAGTAAGCTCCTAACGCGAGCAAAACTTCTTCAATAAGCTCTATCTGCGATTGCTCACAGGGGTAATGTAACTGCAACCAAGCCATGTCAGCCTCATTTAAGTATAAAGGTTATTCGCCAAAGAGCTTTTTTTCGAGGTAGTGAATATCCACTTCGCCTTTGGCAAAGTTTTTATCTTGAAAGATTTTGTCGCGATGTAATGCCACGTTGCTATCGATACCTTCGATAAGCACTTCATCTAAAGCATTTTGCATGCGCTTAAAAGCAATGTCTCGGGTTGACCCCCAAGTAATAATCTTGCCAATAAGAGAATCGTAAAACGGTGGAACGCGGTAGCCACTATAAAGGTGTGAATCGACTCGCACGCCGTTGCCCCCAGGTGCATGAAAGCGAGTGATAAGACCGGGGCTTGGCGTAAAGCGCTCTGGATGCTCGGCATTGATACGTACTTCGAAGGCATGGCCCTCGAAGGCAACATCATCTTGACGTATAGATAGCGGATTGCCTGCGGCAATGGACAGCTGCTCTTTTACAATGTCTACGCCAGTGATCATTTCGGTAATGGGGTGTTCCACCTGAACACGGGTATTCATCTCAATAAAGTAAAAAGCACCGTCTTCATAAAGAAACTCAAATGTGCCGGCGCCTCGATAGCCAATTTCCAAGCATGCATCCACGCAACGTTGCGCCACTTGCTCGCGCAGCTCAGGGGGGATGCCAGGGGCAGGGGCTTCCTCTACCACCTTCTGGTGGCGGCGTTGTAGTGAGCAATCGCGGTCGCCTAGATGGACGGCATTACCTTGGCCGTCGGCTAGAACTTGAATTTCGATATGGCGCGGTTTCTGTAAAAACTTTTCCATGTACAAGGTGTCATCGCCAAAGGCACTCTTAGCTTCACTGCGAGTCATGGCGATGCCGTGGGCTAATTCTTCCATGGATTCCACGACCCGCATGCCACGGCCACCGCCGCCTGCTGCTGCCTTAACAATAAGAGGGAAACCAATCTCGGCAGCTAGCTTCTTGGCTTTGTCGATATCATCGCCAATGGGGCCATTAGAACCGGGGACGGTGGGAATACCCGCTTTACGCATGGCGTCGATGGCGGCAACTTTGTTGCCCATTACACGGATAGTCTCGGGGCGAGGGCCTACGAAAATAAACCCAGAACCCTCAACGCATTCTGCAAAGTCTGCGTTTTCCGCTAAAAAACCGTACCCTGGGTGAATAGCGTCTGCGCGGGTGACTTCAGCAGCACTTAAAATAGCAGGGATGCTGAGGTAAGAATCGGTGGCGCTTGCCGGGCCAATACAAACAGCTTCATCGGCAAGACGCACATGCATTAGGTCAGCGTCCGCCTTGGAGTACACTGCCACTGTGGCGATTCCCATTTCTTTGCAAGCGCGCAAAATGCGCAGAGCAATTTCGCCACGGTTAGCGATAAGCACTTTTTTTATCATAGTCATACCAGCCAATCAGGCGTTGTGATGTTGCTTATTTAATAATAAATAGGGGTTGTTCATATTCTACGGGCTCGCCATTTTCCACTAAGATGGCTTCAATGGTGCCTGATTTGTCAGCTTCAATCTGATTCATCATTTTCATGGCTTCGATGATGCAAAGCACATCGCCCGCTTGCACTTGCGTCCCGACTTCAACAAAAGCTGCTGCTGTAGGCGAGGGGGCGCTATAAAATGTACCCACCATGGGTGAAAGCACTTGATGGCCATCGGTTTGGCGTGCGCTTTCTGTGGTTGCTGCGGGTGAAGCAGGCTCGGTGGCGGGAGCCGCTGACACTGGCGCCTGTACGTGCTGCACAGCGGTAGCTGGGGCCTGGCGATGACGGGTGATACGAACGGATTCTTCTCCGTCACGAATTTCAAGCTCATCAATGCCAGATTCTTCCACTAGCTCAATAAGTTTTTTTACTTTACGAATATCCATGAACTGATCTCCCGTCAGTGCTTTGCAAGTCGTTTTAAAATAATGTCTAGGGCAAGGCGATAGCTGTCAGCACCGAATCCCATAATCACCCCTTCCGCAATATCAGAGAAATAAGAATGATGACGGAAGGGCTCTCTTTTTAAGGTGTTGGATAAATGAACCTCAACGAAAGGAATGGCCACAGCTAACAATGCGTCTCGTATTGCCACGCTAGTATGCGTAAAGGCTGCCGGATTAATAATAATATACGCAATCTCTTGTTGATTGGCTTCGTGGATACGCTCGATGAGTGCCTGCTCACCATTGCTTTGAAAGTTCTCGAGGTGATGTCCTTGTGCGCGAGCTTGCTCAATTAAGCTTTGGCAAATATCAGCAAAAGTAGTGTGCCCGTAAGTGTCGGGTTCGCGGCTGCCAAGCAGGTTTAAATTGGGACCATGTAGCACAAGAATTTTAGCCACGTATTTTTCCTAATTGCGTCGATAATGCCACTGAAGCCACTTTCACTAAAACAAACAAATGACAACAGTGAATTTGTATTAGTGCACTATTTCTAACATATCTTGTTGGAAGCGAGAAAGAGAAAGCGTCTCAAAATATTATTCTTGCATAGAAAAGAGGGCTGCTAAGGCAGCCCTTTGCTATGACTGTTGGTTAAAGGTCTCAACCGATTTTACTATCGCTGCGCGTGCTTCATCGGCGCTTCCCCAGCCATCAATCTTTACCCATTTGCCCGGCTCGAGTGCTTTGTAGTTCTCAAAAAAGTGCTCGATTTGTTTTACCAATAATGGCGGGAGGTCGTCACAGCTTTTAACATCATCATAAATGGTGGTGAGTTTGCTGTGCGGGACTGCAATTAACTTGGCATCAACACCAGCTTCATCAGTCATGTTAAGCATGCCAATGGGACGGCAGCGAATCACGCTGCTAGGCATTACAGGGTAAGGGGTTACCACCAATACGTCGAGGGCATCGCCATCGTCCGCTAGTGTATTAGGTATAAAGCCATAGTTGGCAGGATAAAACATTGGGGTTGCCACGAAACGATCCACCATAATGGCGTTGGTATCTTCGTCCATTTCGTATTTGATGGGATCGGAGTTAGCAGGAATTTCTACTACCACGTAGATATCTTCTGGAGCGTCTTTGCCCGCGGGAATGTTTAAATAGTTCATGTGTGCCCTGTATCTTTGCTGTCAACGAAGGTGATGAATTATAGAGCAGCCCACCTTGGGGTGCTAGTGGTGAAAAGAGAAGGCCTTCATTCTTTAGCATGAAGGCCTCGCTTTATTTAAATTTCAAAGGTGTCATTAAGCTTTTTCGGAACGGGTTTGAGTGCCAATTCAGCATGCACGGGAAGCCCGTTTTTGAAGGGTGTGTGGGGTTCACCTTCAATAAGAGGAGCAAGATAAGTACGTGCGGCCTCTGTAATGCCATACCCATCTTCGCTGATAAAGTTATCAGGCATGCCCACTTCCACATTGGCCACTTCGGCGAGTGGTGCTTCTTCAATGGTCCAAGTGTAAGGGCTGTCTTGTTGACGCTTAATGGCAGGCATCACTGCATTTTTGCCTGCCGCGGCAAATTCAACTGCGGCTTTGCCCACAGCGTAGGCTTGCTCTACATCAGTGGCAGAAGCAATGTGACGGCCTGCACGTTGTAAATAATCAGGCACCGCCCAGTGGTATTTATGGCCGAGTTCATCGCGCACCATTTGTGCTAATACTGGCGCAACGCCGCCAAGTTGTTTGTGGCCAAAAGCATCCACGCTACCTGCATCAGCTAAAAAGGTGCCATCTGCATAGCGTGCACCTTCTGATACAGCCACAACGCAGTAGCCATAATCAGCAACGCATTGGTCCACTTTCTTTAAAAAAGCATCTTTATCGAAGACACGTTCAGGGAAAATAATAATATGGGGCGCGGCTTCTGGCTTGTCTTTTGCTAACCCTGCTGCAGCAGCAATCCAACCAGCATGGCGGCCCA
>DAHVSB010000005.1 GCA_027324795.1 Alcanivoracaceae bacterium | reverse complement strand
CACCCCCTGTTGAAGGATTTTTTTTGCCTTATTTTTAGCCTGAAAACTTTCAGACAGCTGTTATATTGGTATTGTTTACGTTTACGTTTACGGTGGACGAGTTATGGGTTTTTCCTTAGAAGATTATTTTCAGCGTATCGGCTATGAAGGGCCCACGGAACCCACTTTGGCCTTGCTTAGGCAATTAGTGCATTTGCACACCCAAAATATCCCTTTTGAAAATATTGATGTGCTGCTTGGTAAACCCGTACAACTGGAGCCAGAAGCCGTATTCCACAAACTAGTACACCAGCGAAGGGGTGGGTATTGTTTCGAGCAAAATGGCTTAATGCAGCAGGTGTTGCGAGCATTGGGCTATTCCGTATTTGCATTAGGGGCCCGTGTGCGTTTGCGACAGAGGGACCGAGAGCAGTTTCCCGCGCGGACCCATTTATTCTTAGTAGTGAGTATTGATAACAAGTATTGGTTAGTGGACGTGGGGTTTGGCGCCCTGACGCTTACAGCCCCATTGCTCTGGCAAGAATCTACCCTGCAGCATCAATCTCGCGAACCACGGCGACTCGTACGAGAAGGTAAGCGTTGGTTTCATCAAGCGTGGCAGCAAGATGAATGGCGTGATGTGTACGAGTTTACTAAGGAGCCCATGCATATCGCTGACCAGCGAGTGGCCAATTGGTATACCAGTACCCATCCTGATTCCAATTTCACCCAACGGTTAAGTATGGCATTAGCTTTGTCAGATGGTGGGCGAGTAACGCTAAATGGCACATCGTTGAGAGTGTTGAGAAGTGGGCAAGCTGAACAGCGTTTTAGGGTGGGAGAGGATGCGCTTTCGCTAATTATAGAACAGCACTTTGGGATTAGGCTAAATGAAAAAGAGTGCGCCAAGATATGGCGCACTCAAGAGCATTGATTAGCTCGCAGCTTTCTCTGTGGACAGCTTTGGTGGGTGGCTTTGTCCGCCATCACCTGTGGCGGTCAGCGCCTGCTTGAGCTTCTTTTCTCAGTAGCTGTAGCGGTTTCTCCCCGCATCTTTGGCGCGGTACATGGCTTCATCAGCGGCCTGAATTAGTTTTTCTGCCTCCAAACCCTCGCTAGGGTAGTGGGCAATACCAACGGAAACACCTATATTAATTTCTAGATGTTCTATCTTATAAGGCGTTGAAAGGTGCTCAATAATTGCTTGAGAGCGGGCTGCGCTATTAGCCTTGCTTGGGAGTTGATTAATAATCATCAAAAACTCATCACCGCCATATCGCCCAACAAAATCACCTTCACGCACTATGCTACGCAGGCGCTGGGCAACTTGGCGCAGGAGCTTGTCACCGATTTGGTGTCCATGCTGATCGTTAACAGGCTTAAAGCCATCTAAATCCATAAACAATAAGGCGCAATACTTTTCAGGTTGACATTTATGGATAGCTCTTTTCAAAGCAAAAAGCATAGAGCCGCGGTTAGGAAGTGAGGTTAACGTATCTATACTTGCTTGGCGCTTGATTTGATTCTCAATTATTTTCTGCTCGCTAATATCACTAAAAATATGAATAAAGTATTCAACTTCGCCGTTGTGATTTTTAACTGCGGTGGTGCTTTGCAGGGTGGGGGTTGAAATGATGCGTCCATCCGCTTCAGATTGATACCATATTTCTCCGCGCCAGCTGTTGTGCTTAGTGATGGCGGATAAAAACGTTGAATACCCGCTGTGTTGCTTTGAGTCGGGCGAGATGTAGTCTAATAAGTTGCGCCCTATCAGGAAGGTGTCGTTGGGGATGCCTAAGAGCTCATAAAAACCTTCATTGGCACGCATTAGGGTGAGATTGGCATCACTGATGGCGATGGGCTCGTGGGTGTGTTCAAACACGTTTGCTGCAATGCGTAACTCTATGGTGTTTTGCTTGAGCTCATCTGCTTGTTTGGCAAGCCGACGAATAAGTGGCGTGATAGCGATATGGCCTAACAGAGTTCCGAACAAAAGCATCGCAACAATGCTAGCAATGGCCCATTGCAAATCTTGATAGGCTGCTTGATAAAAGGTTCGTGTGGGTACCTTAACAATTAGCATTAAAGGGTGCGACTCAAAGGGCGAGAAAATATACGTAAGATCTTGCTGCTTATCTTTGTGATTTAAAAGCGTGGTTTGGCGAGTATTTGTCTTTAATAAAAAAGCTTTCTCTCTCTCTGTTAAGCGGCGGTAATGGATTTCTTGGCTGTGATAATCAAAGGATAGCGTGGCCCCCGTATCCATATTGGTGAGATAAAGCTCAGCTTTCCCACCAAAAATATCGATATTGCTCAGGAGCTTGGTGAAAGCGTCAGTATAGAAATAGAGTACATCTAGCCCAATTTGCTGTTGTTGCTGGTCATAGATTGGGGTGGCAATGCGTATGAGTTTGGTGCTCTTGGGCTCCTCAAGCATCACTGTCTTAAATGCGGTATCGGTGAGGTCAAAACGACGCAGTTGTTCTGCCAGAGAGCCAACGGCTGAGACAATTGTTCCATCGTTAGTGTAACGAATTAGGCCAGCGAGGTGGCGGGCTTGGGTGGCGGGCTCTTGTAATCGTGGTTGAGTAAATTCTCGCAGTTCCGCCAAAGATATGTCGTCGGCGACGTAAGCTTCGAGGCGTTTTTTTATTTCCGTTCGGCTGGTGAGTTGCTCGGCAATAATATGATATTGCGAAAGCTGATTTTGTATTGCAGCCACATGTGCCTTGGAATTAATAATATTGGCTTGCTCTATATGGGCACGAGCCGATTTGTACATGGGAACAGTGGTGCTAGCACCAACTAGTGCGCCCGTTAACAGTATGCCTAGGAGGGTGAATAAGATGATGCGCTTTCTTGCACTACGGAGCTGATTTCTTGATAAACTGCTATCCATGTACCAAATTTGCCTTTTCCGTTGTTATGCTTATCCACGTAAGCGTTCTGTGCGGTAAGCATATGCAGCATGCGAAGAGAACATTGATGCCGACGATCTGTCAAATACCAAAGTGGTTAGGATTTTAACTGATGTTTGCCCATCACCTTGCTTACTTCAAAAAAAACAATATATATTCTAGCAATTTAAAAGGACAATGCTACGTTATTCTTAGCAAAGTTTTATTGATTAATATGCGGCCAAACCACGCTAGCCAAATACAGTTATGGAGCTATTAATGAGCTTTACTTGGAAACAAGGCGCACCAAAGGTGGCATTTATCACAGGTGGAAGCAGTGGTATGGCTTTGAAGTTGCACGTTTGTTGGCACGAGAAGGGTGCAGTGTTGCCATATTTAATCGGCGTTTAGCTCCCGACGCTATTGATGAGTTGCAAGCTGAAGCAGCATCAAGTCAGCAAAGGTTTGTATCTTATGCTGCGGATGTATCAGATGTGGATTCCTTAGAGGCTGCAATTAGCAGTACTGTGGCAGAGTTTGGCGAGCCTGAACTAGCGATTAATGCCGCAGGGGTGACGGTTTCTAAGCCATTTGAGGCTCTGTCGGCAGAGGATTTTAATTACGTTATTAACATCAATTTAGTGGGCTCACGTAATTTTGCTAGCGCTGTATTACCCCACCTAAATAAAGGGTCGCACCTGGTGCTGGTGTCGAGCATTGCAGGTTTGGTTTCTAACTAGACTTACGCAGCTTATTGTGCGTCTGCACGCCGCGTCATGAATCGCTACAACCAAAACCAATAACCTTATAGATTATTGGTTTATTTAATTCGGTTAATTTCCCACTAGTTTTATGCTAGCTTCATTGCAGTGTTCGAATTGAAAATAAAAACTGAAAGGAGTATCACATGGCACTACGTATTAATGATGTAGCCCCTAACTTTACGGCTGACTCAAGTGCAGGCGAAATTAATTTCCATGATTGGATTGGCGATAATTACGCCATTTTGTTTTCTCACCCTAAGGATTTTACGCCGGTATGCACCACTGAGTTTGGCGCTGTTGCTCGCTTGGCTCCAGAGTTTGAAAAGCGTAAGACGAAAGTCATCGGTGTATCCGTAGACAGTGCCGAAGAGCACAAGAAGTGGGTGCGTGATATCGAGGCTTTTGCTGAGGTTCCGGCTAATTTTCCCATCCTCGATGATACCTCGCTAGAAATTGCCAAGCTTTATAACATGCTCCCCGCAGAAGCTTACTTGCCCGACGGCCGCACGCCAGCTGATAGTGCAACAGTGCGTACAGTGTTTATTATCGGTCCCGATAAAAAAATTCGCTTGAGCATGACGTACCCAATGTCAGTGGGGCGTAACTTCGCTGAAATTCTCCGCGCTTTGGACGCAGTGCGCGCCACAGATGGAGAACCCATTGCCACACCAGCTGATTGGGTGCCCGGTGAAGACGTAATTGTGGCTTTAAGTCTTAACGACGATGAGGCGGCACAGAAGTATGGTGAACTGGATATCAAGCTACCATACCTGCGTTTTGCGAAAGACCCGCAAGCTTAAGTTAGTTGAAACTAGTATAGCTGAGGGGCCCGCGGGCCCCTTTTATATTGCTTAACCAGGGCGGTTGTCAGCTCTTGGTGTCCATAAGGTATGGGTGTAGTGATACACAAACCAAGTGAAGGCAACAATGGCAAGTACCATGCTGATTTTATAGAAGCTAAGTGTTGCGCTAGGCCAAAGCATAAGCCCAAGGCCGCGTAGCAATGCCGCTATAAACAGTGCAATCATAACGGCGTTCTTGCCAGTTAAACCACGAATGAGTCGCCCCGTGTGGCCTAAGCTAACGCGCGACATCATGGTTAAAATAATAGCCATCATGCCGCCAACGGTGATGGTGTGTAGCGCACTGTCAAAACGAGTACCTTGGATTTCTGCCAGTGCCCATAAAAAAGCACCGATAATTATAAATAAATAACTGGTGTGAAGCCCCCATATCATAGGTTCTTTGAAACATTTAAGAGGATGCCAGCTGAGCCAGCGTAACAGGCTTAGCACTCCCAAAAGCACCAAAGGAACAGCAACGATACCGCCCATTACCTGTACGCCTAGCGCACGAAGTGCAAAAATAAGACATATCGCTAGGGCGCTCCCAATGAGTAAGAGTTCCAATGGTTTACGCATAGGCCGCACATGCATACGCATGCCATTAGCAGTGAAAATAGGAATCACACGACCGCCAATCACCACTATTAAAGTGACAATAAGCCAAACGCCCATATAAGCACTGTTTAAGCTCATTGCGTAATTGCCATGAGCGTTCCCCCAATGCATGCCTATGTTGGCTAATGTAAGCAGCGTTAATACGGGAATAAAAATAAGGTTGCGCCAGCGCTTAGCCCGAATCACATAGGATGCCATGGCGATGGCAACGCAGGGCAAGAAAGCCGCGTCGAGCAACATCACAAAAGTGGCATTAAGGTTGTCGGAGAAGGCCACAGCGATACGCGCTAGCAGCCATAGCAGCGCCAGTAGCCATAGTCGCGCACCTGTAAGGCTAGGAATGCCAGTCCAGTTTTGCACAGCAGTAAGTAAAAAACCCACCACTACGGCAGCGCCAAAGCCGAATAGCATCTCGTGCTGATGCCACCAAATCATGCCGCCTCTAGGGCTCAATACCACGGAACCGCTATAGAAAGCGAACCAAGCAACGAGCGATAGTGTGACAAATACGCTAGCAAGCCAGAAAAACGGTCTGAAAGCTAGGCCCGTTTTAAATAGGCTTGGGCCAGGGGCTTGTCCCTGCGATCTGCGAATCATGAGCTCTCCTATTGTTATTGCCTAAAGTTGATCCTAAAGGCTTGAATATTTTATTCAGTGAGTGTTCTTGCATTCTGTATTACTATATGAAGCGCTTCCTTATGCAGAATCAAGGAAATAAATTATTTCTTTGTGGCGGCGGCAATTACACCGCTTATAAATAACAACATGGAGCTCATAATGAATACCGTTTACATGCAACGTTTCTGGGTGTTTGTGGCGTTTTTCCTCTTTAGCTCGTCGGTCATGGCGGCAAATCTTACCGATTCGCAGGTGAAAAATTACATAGCCACCATTAATGCGTTTAACCAGATGGAAGCCAGTGATAGCGATTTTGATGACTGGTTGGATGAGGATGATTTTGATATATCCGCATTGGAACAAGGAATGCCAAGCATCGAGGCTATGATAAAAAAATCGCCTCGGGATAGTAGTTATAAAAAAGCCGAAGCTGAAGTGAAGAAGCATGGCTTTGCTAGCTTGCAGCAATGGGGCCAGGTTGCCGACAAAGTGAACGCCGCCATGGTGGTGGCCATGATGGCAGGTGAAGAGGCGAACTTGCACAATGAAATGCAGCGCATGCAAGCTGAAATTCAGGGCATGGAAGGATTGAGCGCAGAACAAAAGGAAATGATGTTATCTATGGCCACCGCCGGAATGAACATGATGGATAACTGGACAGCAGGCGTGCCAGAAGCCGATGTTAAAGTGATCAAGCGGCATCTCAAAGAGCTCAATCAAGTTATGGATAATGATTAGTTGGGTCGATTAGCAACACCGAAAGGCACATGCACCATAGGGGTATCTCCAGCAGGGGTGCTCAGATGGTGCCTTTGGTCGTCAAAGAACAAGTGCGGCTTAAGCACTTTTAACACCCGTGCCTTTTCCATTCCACCTAAGAAAAATGCTTCATCCAAAGAGACACCCCAGCTTTTTAGGGTAGTAATAACGCGCTCGTGAGCAGGGGCGTTGCGTGCCGTTACAATGGCTACGCGGATGATTTTCTCATATTCCGGGTTTTCTTCTGCTTTTTCATTTTCTAGCTGCTGTAAGTTTGCAAGGCCGCGAAACAAGCCAGCTAGTGGGCCTGGCTGGTGGGGGATATGTTGCTTTTGCTGCTCATGTTCCATAAAGCGCTCAAGGTTGCCGGATTCTTTATAAATGGTTTCAGCTTCGTCATCGGCGATTACACCGTCAAAGTCAAAGGCGACACGCAATTCTGCATCATCAGGCCTGTCTTTGGTGGTACCTGGCAGAACCACACCCGCGGGCAAACCTTCTTCTATGGCATTGTGCACGTCGGCTTCATTGGCAGTTAAGAACAAGGCTGCGTTAAAAGCGGCAAGATAGGAGTGTGGTGATGCGCCCCCCATAAAAACCGCACGGCTGATATCGAGGCCATAGTGGGCAATGGAGCGAAAAATACGTAAGCCAGTTTCGGGCGAGTTGCGCGATAGTAAAACCACTTCCACCGGCCTTTCATCTGCAAATACTTCATTAATACGCAAAAAACGGCGAATAAATGGGAATGCCACGCCATGGCCAAATGGTGTGTCAAGGTGTGCCTCTTGATGGCGGCGGTATTCTTCGATGCCGCGCTCTAAAAAAACATGATGCGAATCTGTTAAGTCAAAAAGAGCGCTGGAAGATACGGCAATGACTAATTTCTTATCGATGGGGTAGCTCATACTAAAGTACTTCTATACAGCTGTTATTGTTTTATGACACCTTGTGGGCGTTAATCATGTCTTAATGCGCTAGCACAAATCTGGTGACTAGCAGTGATTGATAGTGCTTATCCAGTGGCGCAATCAATGCCTCGGCGTCAACCATAAAGCCGATGCTAGCCAATAAGAATACACAATAATAAGGAGCTTAAAATGCCCAACGCACATTTGCTTGCACCTGAACAATACAACATGGTGCAAGAAATTGAAAAGTACGCACACAATGCGGAAAAGCTTGCACTCATCTGGGAGAGCGAAGCAGGTGAAGCGCGTCAAATGACTTACCAAGAACTTATTAATGGCGCGAACAAAATCGCTAATGTGCTAATAGAGCAAGGTCTTGAGAAAGGCGATGTGGTGCTAGTGATGGTGCCGCGTTTGTTAGAGGCCTATCAGATTTATCTCGCCGCTTTAAAAGCAGGCTTGGTGATTAGCCCTAGCTCTGAACAATTAAGAGCTAGCGATATCGCCTATCGGTTACAGCACAGCGGTGCAAAAGCAGTGATTGTATACGAGCCTTTCTTGCCGGCTTTCAACGAAACACCTGCGGTGGAAAACCTCGTTAAGCTGGTGGTGGGGGGCGATGCCCAAGACTGGCAAAGCTTAGATGAGCAAGCGAAGAAAGCTAGCGCTGAGTGCGCCATGGCGGCTACGCATCGCGATGATATGGCGTTTTTATCTTATACCTCAGGCACCACAGGCAACCCCAAGGGCGTGGTGCATACTCACGGTTGGGCTTATGCGCATTTACAGCTGGCTGGCCAAAACTGGCTAGACATTAAAGAGAATGACAGGGTGTGGGCCACGGCGGGGCCGGGTTGGCAGAAGTGGGTATGGAGCCCATTTATGGCGGTGTTAGGGCTTGGTGCCACAGGCTACGCTTATTACGGTAAATTTGACCCCGAAACCTATCTCGAAAAACTAGAAAAACATCGTATCAATGTGCTGTGTTGTACCCCAACAGAGTACCGTTTAATTTCCATTGTCGAGGATTTGAAGCGCTTTGATTTACGCCATATTCGCAGTGCTGTTTCCGCAGGAGAACCCCTAAACCGTGAAGTTATAGATGTGTTTGCCCATAACTTTGGTATTCAGGTGCGTGATGGTTACGGGCAAACAGAAAACACTTTGGTGGTGGGTGTATTGCCGGGCATGGAGCTGCGCCCAGGTTCCATGGGCAGGCCAACTCTAGCGGGTTTGATTGATATTGTGGATGAGGATGGTCAACCTGTGGCTGCGGGAGAGGTGGGCGATATCGCCATTCATCGCAGCACGCCCGCTTTGTTTAGAGAGTACTACAAAGACCCCGCGCGTACGGAGCAGCAATATCGAGGTGAATATTATATCACCGGCGATAGAGCCAAAAAAGACGAAGAGGGCTATTTTTGGTTTGAAGGGCGCTCAGACGACATTATTATTAGCTCGGGCTACACCATAGGTCCTTTTGAAGTAGAGGATGCCTTGCTTAAACATCCCGCCGTAAAAGAGTGCGCCGTGGTGGCGTGTCCCGATAAAATACGTGGCAATGTGGTCAAAGCATTTGTGATTTTGCGGGATGCAAGTAAAGAAAAAACCGACGCTTTTATTAAAGAGCTACAAGACCACGTGAAGGCACTTACAGCACCCTATAAATACCCGCGCATCGTTGAGTTTGTGGAGAGCTTGCCTAAAACCATTTCGGGCAAAATCCGGCGCGTCGAATTGCGGCAGCAAGAAAGCTAAGCGCAGGGGTCAATCCGAATTAACAGGGCAACCTTAGGGTTGCCTTTTTTATTTGTGTTATGGACTTGCTTGGGGCTAGCGTTACTATTTGGCCTTACGGGTGCTAAGGTGCTTAATGCTAATGAAGAATGTCATCAACATAAAGGGGTAACTATGCGAACCATCACTATTGAAAGTGGCGCTATCCAAGGAATATCAGCGGGAGAGGGGGTGGTGGAATACCGAGGTGTTCCTTATGCGGCCGCACCTGTGGGCGATTTACGCTATCTGGGTCCACAGCCCGTTAAGTCTTGGTCTGGCGTGCGAGTGATGGATAGGTATGGCACGCCCACCTGGCAAGAGATTAATCCTTTAATCGGTGTCACAGAAATGGGGGACGACTGCCTTAATTTGAATATATGGGTACCCGAAGGCGACGGCCCTTTTCCGGTGATGGTGTGGATTCATGGCGGGGGCTTTACCAATGGTACACCGTCGCAGCTGTTGTATAACGGCGCTGCGTTAGCGCGCTCTCAACAAGTGATAGTGGTTAATATGAGTTATCGTTTAGGGGTGTGGGGGTTCGGTAATTTTTCTGCCATAGCACCAGAAATGCCCCAAGAAACCAATTTAGGCTTGCGAGATATGTTAGCTGCGTTGCGCTGGGTACAGACTAACATTGAGGCTTTTTACGGAGACCCTAATTCGGTAACAGTTTTTGGTGAATCCGCAGGTGGTTTTGCGGTGGCTTCATTGCTTGCTATGCCCAGTGCGCAAGGCTTGTTTCATAAGGCCATTGTGCAGTCTGGCGCAGGGGATATGGTATTAAGCCAAGAGGCATCTCAAGAGGTGGCAGCACTTGTGTTTGCTGAATTGGAATCACAAGGCAGTGCAGAAGATACCTTGCTCGGCGCTGCGCCAAAAGCCATGGTCAAAGCGCAGCGAGCAGCGTTGAAAATCCCAGTGCCCCGTGGCTTGCGCACCACAACGCCTCAATATGGCATGCCGTTTTTACCCGTGATTGATGATATCTTGCCTGAGTTGCCTGTGGCGGCTATTGCCAGAGGCTCAGCGCAGCATATCCCGCTATTAGCGGGTACCTGTCGCGAAGAGTGGAACCTGTTTCAGTATGCGCCGCCCTTTAATGGTGGCGTTTCCATTGCTGATATGCAGCAGCTGACGGAAGACGATATTTTGCGCCGCTTTAAGCGCGTGCTGCCAGGCCATGGCGAAGAGGCTTTTGCTGCTTATCAAGCATGGGTGACGCCGCACCCACAAAGAGCACTGACGGATTATTACACGGCCATGGAATCTGATCGTATTTTCCGCGTTCCCACAGAACGCTTGCTTACCGCCCATGCTAAGGCTGGCGGTAATACCTGGGGTTTTGAATTTACGTGGGATGAAAACGGTTTCGGCATACCCTTAGGGGCGTTTCATGTAATGGACGTACCTTTTGTTTTCGGGCTTACGGACACACCCATCGGCAAAATGTTTACCGGCGGTTCAGCGGCTGCTGCAGAACTTGCTGCAAGGGTGGGCCAAGCCTGGGGTGAGTTCGCTCACACGGGTGAAGTCAACTGGCCGCAGTGGCAGAATGGTACCCTAATGCAGTTTGACCAGGTGCCTAGCCAAGCTGTTTATCTAAGCAAGGAACGGCTAGCACTGTGGCAAGATATTATTCCCGAACCATAAGGAACTGAAATGAGTGTCGCACAAACCATTGAACAAAGCGTACGAGACAACTTTGATGTTGAATACTTGGAGCTATTGAATGAAAGCCACCAGCATGCGGGGCCAGCCACGGAATCGCATTTTAAATTAACCGTGGTGGCACCTGATTTTGAAGGCTTACGTTTGGTGCAGCGCCACCAGAAAGTGTACGCGCTAACCCAAGAATTAATGCAAAACGGCCCTTTGCACGCGTTATCATTGCACTTATTCACCCCAGAAGAGTGGCAAAAACGCGGTGGAACAGTGGCCGATTCCCCCAACTGCCGTGGGGTGGGGAGCTAAGCATTAGGGGCTTTTAGCCCCTTAATTTTTACTCTTCGATGGCAGGCATAAAAGCGGTGTTTGCACCGCCATCCACGTACAAAATTTCACCACTAATACCCGAAGCTAAATCAGAGCACAGAAAAGCTGCGGCATTGCCTACCTCTTCGATGGTGACATTACGGCGAATGGGCGCTTTATTGGCGTTTTCATCCAACATAGTGCGGAATTTTTTGATGCCAGATGCGGCTAGGGTGCGAATTGGCCCAGCGGAAATACCATTCACACGTACACCCTCTGGCCCCATGCTAGCGGCAAGGTAGCGTACCGCTGCTTCTAAGCTGGCTTTTGCCAGCCCCATGACGTTGTAGTTAGGCACCGTTTGTTGGCTCGCATGGTAAGTGAGGGTGAGGATGCTACCTTGGCGTTGATAGAGTAGTTCTTTCCCAGCTTTAGCTAAAGCCACTAAGCTGTAGCTCGAAATATCATGGGCAATTTGAAAGCCTTCACGAGTGGCCACATCCACAAAATTACCGTCTAGCTCATGGCCTGGCGCAAAGCCCACAGCATGAACAATGCCGTCTAGCCCATCCCAATGATTGCTTAGCTGGGTGAATACTTGCTCAATCTCAGCATCACTACTGACATCACAAGGGAAACACAAATCTGCACTGCTACCAAACGTTTCAGCGGCTTTGATAACGCGCCCTTGCAAGCGTTCATTTTGATAGGTGAACGCTAGTTCTGCGCCTTGTTTGTGCATGGCTTCAGCAATGCCCCAAGCAATGGACTTATTGCTGGCAATGCCAACAATAAGAAAACGTTTATTGGCGAGAAATCCCATGGTTGTACCTCTTGTTTTAGCTCCCAAACTGAAAGCTTAACGTTAACGTAAATAAATGAATTTTGTTGGTTTATTTGTAACTATCTTTAGCTAATTAACGCCGCCTCAAGCAGGCGCTGGGTGTAATCTTGTTGTGGATTTTGAAACACATCTTCTGTGGCGCCTTCTTCCACCACTTCGCCACGATACATGACCAGCACCTCGTGGCTCATGGCGCGTATCACTTGTAGGTCATGGCTAATGAAAATATAAGAGAGTTGATGCTCTTTTTGTAGACGCTGTAATAAACCTAGCACTTGATGCTGCACGCTTCTATCAAGGGCAGATGTGGGTTCATCAAGCACGATAAGCTGTGGTTCTAAAATAAGCGCACGGGCAATGGCCACTCGTTGGCGTTGCCCGCCAGAAAGTTCGTGAGGGTAGCGGTGCTGAAACTCCTCTGGAAGGTCCACTTCCCTTAACATGGCGTTGAGTTTAGCTGCCACGGCAGTAGAAGAGAGTGAGGGTTGGTGCACCAATAACCCCTCAGTAATAATTTGGCCGATGGTGAGTCGCGGATTTAAAGCGCTCCATGGGTCTTGAAATACCACTTGGCAGCGTGCACGCCATCTACGTAAGGTTTTACCTTTAAGGTGTTGGACTTGAGTGCCGCTAAAAACGATGGTTCCTGTTGCCGGCAGCAGCTTTAGTAGCGCTAACGCTAAAGTGGTTTTGCCGCTACCGCTTTCGCCCACAATGCCCAGCGTTTCTCCCTTGCGAACTACTAAACTTATATTTCGCACTGCCTTAAATCGCGCTGGCTTACGCAGTAAGGAAGTACGCGGGGTGGGGAATGCGACTTCAATGTTGCGTGCTTGCATTAATACAGGTGTGTTGGGGTCAGACGCAGGCGCTGTTTGGTCTAATACTGCTGCAACGAGTTGTTGTGTATAGGGAGCTTGCGGGTTTTCAAAAAGCGCGCCTGTGGCGCCTTCTTCTATGAGCTTGCCGGCTTGCATTACCGCCACACGGTCAGCATAACGCCTGACCATAGGAAGATCGTGGGTGATTAGCAAAATGGCGAGGTTTAATTCCCGTTGAAGTTGCTTTAAAAGCTGCATTATCTCAGCTTGCACAGTGACATCTAGCGCTGTGGTGGGCTCGTCCGCAATTAAAAGTTTAGGTGAGTTAGCCATTGCCATGGCAATCATGACGCGCTGGCGTTGGCCTCCTGATAATTGATGTGGAAAGCGTTGAAGAAAGCTTTTTTCAGGTTTAAGTTGAACTTTGGATAAAAGCTCAAGTGTCTTATTTTTGATCTTGTTTTTATCTAGTTTGGTGTGCAAGTAAAGGGCTTCACCAATTTGCTTCTCCACAGTATGAAGAGGGTTCAGCGCTGTCATCGGTTCTTGAAAAATCATACCTATTGCACTGCCACGTAGTGCATACTGTTCGAGCTTAGTGAGGTTCAGTAAATCTTTTCCATTCAGAGATAACTGGCGCGCTTGGCGCGAGCAGCCTTCGGGCAGTAAGTTAAGCAATGACAAAGCCGTTAGTGATTTGCCTGAGCCTGATTCACCCACAAGGGCGAGCATTTCACCCGCATCGATGTGAAAACTAATATTGGAAACGGTGGGTGCGGTTTGATTACTGAACTGTAAGGTAAGTTCCTCAACCTCGAGTAGGCTCATTGCAAATACTTCCTTGGATCAAATGCGTCACGCACGGCTTCACCGATAAAAATAAGCACTGAAAGCAATAAGGCTAGCGCCACAAAACCACTGATGCCCAACCAAGGGGCGTGCAAATTCGCCTTGCCTTGCCCTAAAAGTTCTCCCAGTGAAGCCGAGCCTGGCGGCAGGCCAAAACCAATAAAATCCAGGGTGGTTAAAGTGGTGATGGCACCGTTGAGAATAAAGGGCATAAAGGTGAGGGTGGCCACCATGGCATTGGGCAGCATATGGCGGAACATGATGTTGTAGCTCGGCACACCCATGGCTTCCGCGGCTTTCACATAATCAAAATTGCGGCATCGCAAAAACTCTGCGCGCACCAAATCCACCAAAGCCATCCATGAGAATAGCAGCATAATAAATAGCAACCACCAAAACCCTGGATTTACAAAGCTCGATAAAATAATAATGAGGTAGAGTGTGGGCATGCTAGACCACACTTCCATAAAACGCTGGCCTGCTAAGTCCACCCAACCGCCAAAATAGCCTTGGATGGCTCCTGCTGCTATTCCCACCAAGCTGCTGCTCAGTGTCAGCAATAGGCCGAATAAAAGGGAGGTGCGAGTGCCATAAATTATCCTTGCAAGCACGTCGCGGCCCTGGTCATCGGTGCCGAGCCAGTTTTCCTTCGTGGGCTTCGAAGGTGAAGGCGTGGTGAGTTGGTAGTTAATCGAACTGTGGTGAAACCGTATGGGAGGCCACAACATCCAGCCATCCGCTTCTATCAGCTCGCGCACAAACTCATCTTTGTAGTCTGCTTCTGAGTCAAAAAGGCCACCGAAAGTGGTTTCGGGATAGCTTTTAAAAATAGGCGTGTAGTAGCTGTTGTCAAATTTCACCAACAGTGGTTTGTCATTGGCAATAAATTCTGCAAATAAGCAGAGTGTAAACAGAGCCACAAATAGCCAGAGGGCGTAATAACCGCGCCGATTTGCCTTGAAAGCCTGCCACTGGCGCTGCCTTAGGGGGTGCTTTAACAGCATAAACCTACCTATTTTTATTTGATTTGTTTTTTTGTGCTTGCAGCCGTTTGAAAAGACTAGACGTATCCCAGCGGCCACCCCCCATGGCTTGAATATCGGCGTAGAACTGATCCACAAGTTCAGTAACGGGGAGGAGAGCTTGGTTTTGCTTTGCTTCGGCTAAACAAATGCCTAAATCTTTTCGCATCCAATCCACAGCAAAGCCATGATTATAATCATCTTTTATCATTGTTTGGTAGCGATTTACCATTTGCCATGAACTGGCGGCCCCAGCGCTCATAACTTCAACCACTTTGGCCACATCAAGCCCAGCCTGTTCAGCAAAGCTCATGGATTCGGCTAAGCCTTGAATGACCCCAGCAACGGCAATTTGATTACACATTTTGGTGAGTTGACCTGCCCCTTGGGGCCCCATTAGGGTAACTGCTTTTGCATAGCACTTTAGCAATGGCAGAACTGCCTCGTAGCTTGATTCGTCGGCTCCACACATAATGGTGAGGGCACCTTTTTCTGCGCCTTGCTGTCCGCCTGACACAGGAGCATCGATAAAGTGGTTGTTTTGGGCTTGGCAGGCTTGATGAAGCTCACGAGCCACAGTAGCCGATGTTGTGCTGTGATCCACTATTATGCTGTGCTTTGACAGGGAGCTAAGAATGGCCTCGTCCCCTAATGCCACACTGCGCAGATCCTCATCATTACCCACACAGGTGAACACAATGTCGGCTTCAGCGGCCGCTTGTGCAGGGGTTGCGGCCATTTGGCCTGGGTATTCTTTAACCCAATTTTCCGCCTTGCTTTGTGTGCGGTTATACACCGTGACCTTGTACCCCGCCTTTGCAAGATGCCCAGCCATGGGATAGCCCATCACCCCAAGTCCGATAAAGGCAACAGATTGATTATTCATAGTAGCTTTCCCTCAATGCGCAATTTGCGAAGAGGGCATCTTAGCGCGAATTTGAGCGTAGCAATAGGGCAAGAAAAAGGCCCCGGCACTAGGTGTTGGGGCCTGAAAGAGTCGTTAAGCGTTAGCTTAGCGTTTATCAATTTCTACGAAAGCTCTTTCATCGCTGCCAGTATAAAGCTGGCGTGGGCGGGCAATGCGGTAAGGGTTACCGATAAGCTCTTCCCAGTGAGCGATCCAACCCACAGTACGGGAGAGGGCAAAGATAACCGTAAACATGGACACTGGAATACCTAGCGCTTTTAGCACTATGCCAGAGTAGAAATCCACGTTAGGGAAGAGTTTACGCTCAACAAAGTACTCATCATTAAGCGCGATTTCTTCTAGTTTCATGGCCAACTCAAGCTTAGGATCCTGAATGCCAAGTTCGCCTAATACTTGGTGGCAAGACTCGCGCATAACGCTAGCACGGGGGTCGTAGTTTTTGTAAACACGGTGACCAAAGCCCATTAGCTTAAAAGGATCGTTGCGGTCTTTTGCCTTAGCAATGAATTTATCGATATTAGATACATCGCCGATTTCATCGAGCATTTTAAGTACGGCTTCGTTGGCGCCGCCGTGGGCTGGGCCCCAAAGTGTGGCTACACCTGCAGCGATGGCTGCATAGGGGTTAGCGCCGGAGGAACCTGCCATACGCACGGTGGAAGTAGACGCATTTTGCTCATGGTCCGCATGCAGAATAAAAATGCGATCCATGGCTTGTGCCACTACGGGCGAAACCTGGTATTCGCTATTAGTACCACCAAATAACATGGTAAGGAAATTCTCTGCGTGGCTAAGCTCAGCGTTAGGGGCAACGAAGTCCTCGCCAATGGAGTGCTTGTAACACATGGCAGATAAAGTAGGTAGCTTGGCAACAAGGTTGAGTGCCACTTCTTTGCGATGCTCGGCATTGTTAATATCCAAGCCTTCGTGGTGGTAAGTGGAGAGTGCACCTAGCGCGCCGAGAAGCACCCCCATAGGATGGGCGTCGCGGGTAAAGCCATTAAAAACAGCTTTTAATTGTTCTGGCACCTCGGCACGGGCTTTTATTTCTTGGACGAATTCTGCTTTTTGCTCTGCATTAGGAAGCTCGCCATTCAGTAGGGCGTAGCACACTTCCATATAGTCAGATTTGCTTGCTAGCTCTTCAATGGAGTAGCCGCGGTGTAATAACTGGCCTTTACCGCCATCAATATAAGTGATGGTAGAGTCGCAGGAAGCAGTGGACTGGAAGCCCGGGTCAAATGTGAATAAGCCTTTGGCGGCCAAGGGACTTACATCCACAACTTCTTGGCCTAGTGTGGGGGTATAAACGGATAACTCTAATGCCTCGTGCCCATCCACCTTGAGGGTGGCTTTCTTCTCAGTCATGGGTTTCTCCTGATCTGGAACATATCTACTTCATGTGCGCACACTTGAAACAAACAGGTGTTGGCAAGCCGCAGATAGTCATCAGCGCAGTGTTAATGCGCCCGTACAAAGGTTAATGTTTAGATAAAAATAAAGGGCAATAATAGCCTTAAACAGCCTTTGCCCTCCGTTCAGCGATGGCGAAGGTACGTATTTGGGTCGCCTTTGTCAATAAATAGCCTACTTTCTATTAGACTAGCTACTTCTGTATCGCCCACGGCGGATGCCATAGTACTCTTTTTTTTCAAAATCCCCAACGGGCTAGCTACGAAAGTCGTATCTGAATCAGTGTCAGATTTTGGGGGTTTCAGAAAAGCTGATGAAAAACCATAAGTTGATAAGGATTGTTCGTGTTCCAAGCGAGATAAATTTGTGACGCGTTTTTGCCAAAAACTTGCCTTATGTTTGTCATTAGGACCTTGCAGCGATATACTTGCCACCCGTTACGTAGTGGACTGAACAACCTTCTGCGTAGGAAAACTGGGCGAAAATTGGACGCTGAGTCCATGATTCCAAATGTTCCTAAACCGCTTACCTGTCTCCTTCGTGTGAGGCAGCACTGAGCATTGCAAACAATAAGTGATGGCTACCGTGAACGATAACCGACCCGTTAATCTAGATCTTAGAACTATTAAGTTACCGGCTGCTGCATTGACTTCCATCACCCACCGTATCACTGGCATTATTCTTTTCTTCTCGTTGCCAATTTTATTGTGGATGCTGGATAAGTCTTTGACCTCCGAAGATGGCTTTAACACCGTATTAGACTCCGCGCTTCTCAAACTAGTGGTTTGGGGCGTACTTTCTTCCCTTATTTACCACATTGTGGCTGGCGTTCAGCACTTGGTGCTCGACTATGGCTGGGGGTACGAGCCGAAGGAAAGTAAACTGGGTATTACGATAATGCTCAGCACTACCGTTGTGCTCATTCTATTAGCAGGAGTTTGGATATGNGTTTAAGTACAAGTGCTACCACTCTGAGCCGTAACGGTATGTCAGATTGGGTAATTCAACGCGTTACAGCGATTTTGCTTGCGCTCTATACCATAGGCTTGGTGGGCTACCTGGTTTTTGCAGGTGACATTAGCTATGAAAATTGGGTGGCTCTACATTCTTGCCTGCCAATGCGAATTGTTAACACCTTGGTGGTTGTGTCAGTGGTGGCGCACGCTTGGGTGGGTTTGTGGATTGTTACCACGGATTACTTAACGCCCATGGCTCTCGGAAAAGCCGCCACTGGGGTACGTTTTGTTGCACAAGTAATTATGATTTTATCCCTCTTATCCCTCGCTTTGTGGGGTTTGACGGTAATTTGGAGAGGCTACTAAAATATGCGCACTATTACCTTTGATGCCGTAGTTGTGGGCGGTGGCGGTGCTGGCATGCGTGCCTCACTGCAAATGGCCCAATCAGGCTTTAAAACAGCATTAATTTCTAAGGTGTTCCCAACACGCTCCCACACTGTGTCTGCCCAGGGTGGTATTACTTGCGCCATTGCAAGCGCAGATCCAAATGACGACTGGCGTTGGCATATGTACGACACAGTGAAAGGGTCTGACTATATTGGTGACCAAGACGCCATCGAATACATGTGCCAAGTGGGCCCTGAGGTGGTTTTTGAGCTAGAGCACATGGGTTTACCTTTCTCTCGTACCGAAGATGGTCGTATCTATCAGCGTCCTTTTGGTGGTCAGTCCAAAGGCCCAGATAACCCAGAGCAGGCGGCCCGTACTTGCGCCGCTGCGGACCGTACTGGTCACGCATTGCTGCATACGCTTTATCAGCAAAACTTAAAGCACAACACACAAATTTACAGCGAATGGCTAGCGGTTGATTTAGTGAAAAACGGCAAGGGCCAAGTGTGTGGTGTTATTGCCATGTCTATTGAGACTGGCGAAGTGGTTTTCTTTAAATCCAAAGCCACCGTACTTGCCACTGGCGGTGCAGGTCGTATTTTTGCTTCTACCACTAATGCCCTAATTAACACAGGTGATGGTGTGGGCATGTCCTTGCGAGCTGGTTTGCCCGTGCAGGATATGGAAATGTGGCAGTTTCACCCAACGGGCATTGCGGGTGCAGGCGTACTGGTGACAGAGGGTTGTCGCGGTGAAGGTGGCTACCTCTTGAATAAAGATGGTGAGCGCTTTATGGAGCGTTACGCGCCAAATGCTAAAGACTTGGCGAGCCGTGACGTTGTTGCCCGTGCCATGATGATGGAAATTCTTGATGGTAAAGGCGCTGGCCCCAATGGCGATCATGTGTTCTTGAAGCTTGATCACTTGGGTGAAGAAGTTCTTCATAGCCGTTTGCCAGGTATCTGTGAGCTATCTAAAACCTTTGCTCATGTGGATCCAGTTAAAGCACCTATTCCTGTGGTACCAACATGTCACTACATGATGGGCGGTATCCCCACTAATATCCACGGTCAAGCTCTACGTCTCAGCGGTGGTCACGAAGGTCAAGACCAAATCGTTGATGGCCTGTTCGCTGTGGGTGAGGTGGGTAACATTTCCGTGCACGGTGCTAACCGACTAGGTGGTAACTCCTTGCTTGACTTAGTGGTGTTCGGTCGCGCCGCTGGCTTGTTTATCGAAGATGCTTTGCGTCAAGGTATGGAGCAAGCTGAGCCAAACAGTGATGACTTGGAAGCAGCCACAGCACGCTTACGTCGCTGGGACGAATCTCCGAAGCAGGGCGAGTCTGTAGCGGCACTGCGCAAAGAACTTCAAAACACTATGCAGGCAAACTTTGGCGTATTCCGCAAAGGTGAGCTAATGGAAAAAGGTATTGTGCAGGTGGCTGAGTTGCGTGAGCGCGTGGCGAATGCAGTTCTAACTGACAAGAGCAAAGCCTTTAACACCGCACGCGTTGAAGCGCTTGAGCTAGACAACTTGCTTGAAGTGGCTGAAGCCACTGCAATTGCAGCCGAGGGCCGCAAAGAGAGCCGTGGTGCACATAGCCGCTATGATTTCCCAGATCGTGATGACGAGAACTGGTTGTGCCACTCCATTTATGATCCAAGTACCAAAACGCTCGGTAAGCGTGCAGTGAACTTTGCACCCAAAACTGTAGCCGCCTTTGAACCCAAAGCGCGTACATACTAAGGAGAGCGGGAATGAAAGTTAGTATTTATCGTTACAATCCAGAAACAGACCGCGAGCCTTATATGCAGGAATTTGAGGTGGAGACGGGTGGTCGCGACATGATGGTGCTTGAGCTTTTAGAGTTGCTAAAAGAGCAAGACCCAACATTGTCTTTCCGCCGCTCCTGCCGCGAAGGCGTGTGTGGCTCTGATGGTATGAACATTGCTGGTAAAAACGGTTTAGCTTGTATTACACCTTTATCTGCCACAGCGCCAGGCGTAGTGGAAGGTAAAAAGACGCTAGTGATTCGTCCTTTGCCGGGGCTGCCAGTTATTCGTGACTTGGCTGTGGACATGACCATGTTCTATAACCAGTACGAAAAGGTGAAGCCGTACCTGATTAATGATACGCCAGCACCAGCCATTGAGCGTTTGCAGACTCCAGAAGACAGAGCTAAATACGATGGCTTATATGAGTGTATCTTGTGTGCTTGTTGTTCCACGAGCTGCCCTTCTTTCTGGTGGAACCCAGAAAAGTATTTGGGCCCAGCGGCGCTGTTGCAATCCTACCGCTTCTTGGCGGATAGCCGTGATACAGCCACCGAGGAACGCTTAGATGCCATGACAGACCCATTCTCACTGTTTCGTTGTCGAGGCATAATGAACTGTGTGAGTGTATGTCCAAAGGGGTTAAACCCTGCCAGAGCAATTGGCAATATTCGCCAGATGCTCTTGGAGCGTTCCATATAAAGAAACGGCCTTCGGGCCGTTTTTTTTCGCAAAAATTCAAGTTTCAAACTAAAGGAGGAGTGTAAAAATATTGGAAGAGCTATTTACTAAGAATATTACCTTTATAGCTAACAAAAATTTTCTAGAAGCTTTACACTAATCTGACTTTGAAGTCATTGACTTCAAGAATGAACAAAAATGTTTCGGGGGAAGTGTTGTCTATCCGGCAAACACTTCTAAAAGTACAACGCAGAATGATGCGGTGACTCCCGTTGCAGTGAGAAAGCAACCCAGGAGTCTGCAGCGTTCCCAAAAGGAATCAATTACGATGCAAGACAGTTCTATGCGGCAACAGTTGGCCTCTTCACATCTCGGAGGGAACAACTCCGCTTATGTTGACGAACTGTACGAATCTTACTTGGCCGACCCGAATTCAATTCCTGAAGATTGGCGTGCTTATTTCGATAAACTCCCCAGTGTAGAAGGCAATATTGAATCTGATACTTCCCATAAGGCTATCAGAGAACACTTTTTGCTTGAGGCAAAAAATCGTTCGCGGGTACAAAAGTTCGGCGCAAGTGCTGTTAGTACAGAGCATGAAAGGCGCCAAGTACGCGTACTCCACCTTATAGCGGCCTACCGCAACCGAGGCCACCAAGTAGCCAACCTAGACCCTCTCGGTATTATGAGACGAGAGCAGGTTCCTGATTTAGAGTTATCCCATCATGGTTTAAGTGATGCGGATCTTGATACCATTTTCCACACGGGCAACCTTTTTATTGGTAAGTCCGAAGCCACCCTTAGAGAAATTCTCGATTGCTTGCGTAGCACCTACTGCGGTTCTATTGGTGCCGAATATATGCATATTGTTGACACCACTGAGAAGCGTTGGATTCAACAACGTTTAGAAAGCGTGCGCAGCAATCCACAGTTTGGCGCTGAGACAAAGCGTCATATTTTATCCCAACTGAGCGCGGCAGAGGGGCTTGAAAAATATTTGGGTGGCCGCTATCCAGGCACCAAGCGCTTCGGCCTTGAAGGTGGGGAGTCACTAATCCCATTAATGGATGAGCTGATACAGCGCTCTGGCAGCTATGGGGTGAAAGAGATAGTCATTGGCATGGCACACCGTGGCCGTTTGAATGTGCTAGTTAATATCTTAGGTAAACGCCCAGCAGAACTGTTTGAAGAGTTTGAAGGTAAAACAATCCATGAAGGTGGCTCTGATGATGTGAAGTATCACCAAGGTTTTTCATCAAACGTGCAAACTCCAGGCGGCGAGATGCACTTGGCTTTGGCGTTTAACCCCTCACATTTAGAAATTGTTTCACCGGTTGTGGAAGGATCAGTTAGAGCGCGCCAAGAACGCCGTAATGATAGAACGGGCGATCAGGTGGTGCCGATACTGATTCATGGTGATGCGGCTTTTGCTGGACAAGGCGTGGTAATGGAAACCTTCCAGATGTCGCAAACACGCGCTTACAAAGTAGGCGGCACAGTCCATATTATTATTAACAACCAAGTGGGCTTTACCACTAGCAAGCGCGAAGATGCACGCTCCACTGAGTACTGCACTGACGTAGCAAAAATGGTTCAAGCGCCTATTTTTCACGTGAATGGTGATGATCCAGAAGCTGTGTTTTTTGTGACTCAGCTTGCGGCGGATTACCGCATGCAGTTTAAAAAAGATGTGGTGATTGACCTAATTTGCTACCGCCGTCTGGGCCATAATGAAGCAGATGAACCCTCCGCTACTCAGCCCATGATGTACAAAAAAATTAAGGCTCATCCCACTACTCGCACTCTTTATGCTGAGCGCTTAATCACTGAAAAAGTGATTACGGAAGCAGAGAGCGAGCAAATGGATGATGCTTATCGTGATGCACTCACGGAAGGCCACCATGTGGTAGAGAAGTTGGTGTTAGAGCCAAACAAAGCCATGTATGTGGATTGGGGGCCTTACCTTGACCATAAGGTTGTTGATGAGTGGGATACTACTTTTGAGCTTTCCCGCTTGCAAGAGTTGGCCAATAAGCTTGCTGAGTTACCAGAAGGGTTTGTGGTGCAGCGACAGGTTAAGCGAATCCTTGATGACCGCGTCAAAATGACTGCAGGTGCTTTGCCCATTAACTGGGGGTACGCAGAGACAATGGCCTATGCCACCTTGTTAGATGAGGGGCATCAAGTGCGATTAACAGGGCAGGACTGTGGTCGCGGCACCTTTTCTCATCGCCACGCAGTGCTTCACAACCAGAAAGACGGCAGTAGCTACATGCCTTTGGCTCACTTAAGTGAAGAGCAGCCACCTGTGGAGATTTATGACTCCTTGTTATCAGAAATGGCTGTGCTTGCTTTTGAGTATGGCTATGCCACCACCACACCCAAAGCTTTGATTATTTGGGAGGCGCAGTTTGGTGATTTTGCCAACGGTGCCCAAGTGGTGATTGACCAGTTTATTTCTTCGGGTGAAGCCAAGTGGGGGCGCTTATGCGGCTTAACCATGCTGCTTCCCCATGGCTACGAAGGGCAGGGGCCTGAGCACTCTTCAGCAAGACTGGAGCGCTTTTTGCAGCTGTGTGCTGAGCACAATATTCAAGTGTGTGTGCCGAGCACCCCTTCGCAAATATTCCACTTACTGCGACGTCAAGCGATTCGTCCGCTGCGTAAGCCTTTGGTGATAATGAGCCCCAAGAGCTTGCTACGACACAAGCGTGCCACATCAACCTTAGATGAGCTTGCTAATGGCCAGTTCCACACAGTATTACCCGAAAACCAAGAGCTTTCTGCGGAGGCGGTAAAACGGGTCATTATGTGTAGCGGCAAGGTGTACTACGATTTGCTGGAATACCGTGAAGCCAATGAAATTCAAGACACAGCCATAGTGCGTATAGAGCAGCTTTATCCCTTCCCTGGAAAGAAGTTGGATGAAGCCTTAGCGCCTTTCAAAAACATGGAAACCTTGGTGTGGTGTCAAGAAGAACCGATGAACCAAGGGGCTTGGTACTGCAGCCAGCACCATATGCGCAATGCTGCACAGCGCTTTAGTCCCACGCTAAATTTGCGTTATGCAGGGCGTAGATCAGCGGCGGCCCCAGCCACAGGGCTAATGTCTCAGCATTTGAAAGAACAGCAAGAGTTGGTAGAAGCTGCATTTGCAGTGGTGTAAACAACAGTATTGAAGAAATAAGGACCGAATATGTCGATCGAAATCAAAGCACCACAGTTTCCGGAGTCCGTCGCCGATGGCACCATCGCCACTTGGTACAAAAAAGAAGGCGAAACCGTTAAACGAGACGAACTTTTAGCGGATGTGGAAACCGATAAAGTTGTATTAGAAATTGTCGCCCCAGAAGCGGGAGTGTTGACCTCAATTATAAAACAAGAGGGCGACACAGTTGAGAGCCAGGAACTGATTGCCACTTTAGAAGTTGGTGCAACAGCCGCGGCGCCGGCGTCTCAGGAAGAAGCAGAAGCCACACCAGCACAGCCTGCCGCAGACAGTGCAGAGGATGCGGTGGCCGCCCCTGCAGCGCGCAAACTTATGAGTGAGCATGGTTTGGATGCAAGCCAAGTCACTGGCACTGGCAAAGGCGGGCGCATTACTAAAGAAGATGTCGAAGCGGTGGTGGCTCAGCGCCAGCAGCAGCGTGACGCTGCCCCCGCAGCACCACAAGCTCAGAAAGAAGTGCAACCTTTAATAGGTGCTCGTGAAGAACGCCGTGTTCCCATGACGCGTCTGCGTAAACGCGTGGCAGAGCGACTTGTGGCAGCTCAGCACGAAGCCGCCATGTTGACCACCTTCAATGAGGTCAATATGCAGCCCATTATGGAAATGCGTAAGAGCTATCAAACAGATTTTGAGAAAACCCATGGTGTGCGCCTCGGCTTTATGAGCTTTTTTGTGCGCGCCTGCGTAGAAGCCCTAAAGCGCTTCCCAGCGGTGAACGCCTCTATTGATGGCGATGATATTGTTTACCATGGTTACTACGATGTGGGAGTGGCGGTGTCGTCGGATCGCGGTTTAGTGGTGCCTGTGCTACGTGATTGTGATCAAAAAGGGTTGGCCGAAATCGAAACCGATATCATCAGCTACGGCACCAAGGCCCGCGATGGCAAGCTAAGTATCGATGATATGACAGGTGGTACTTTCACTATCTCAAACGGTGGTGTTTTTGGTTCTTTACTCTCCACACCTATTTTAAATCCACCCCAAACTGCAATTTTGGGTATGCACAAGATTCAAGAGCGTCCCATGGCGGTAAACGGCAAGGTGGAGATTCTGCCCATGATGTACTTAGCGCTTTCCTACGATCACAGGCTGATTGATGGGAAGGAAGCGGTGCAATTCTTGGTAGCAGTGAAAAACTTTATTGAGGACCCCGCGCGCTTATTACTTGATATTTAAGCTCGCTTTACCTCAAAGGATTATTGTTATGACAGATAAATACGATGTAATTGTGATTGGTGGCGGGCCCGGCGGCTATGCTGCAGCCATTCGAGCGGCACAGCATGGCTTTAAAACCGCTTGTATTGAAAAACGTGTGGGAGCCGAAGGGAAGCCCGCCTTAGGTGGCACCTGCCTAAACGTAGGTTGTATCCCCTCAAAAGCTTTGCTGGATTCTTCTTGGAAGTTCCATGAAGCTCAACAAAGCTTCGCGGAGCACGGCATTCAGGTGGATGGTGTCAAGATTGACGTGGCTGCTATGCAGAAACGCAAAGACAGCGTTGTGGCACAGCTAACGGGCGGCATTGCTTCTCTGTTCCAAGCAAACAAGGTGACTTGGCTGCAAGGAACAGGAAAGCTATTGGCGGGTAAAGCCATTGAGTTTACCCCTCTTGATGGGGGTGCCAGTCAAACCCTAAATGCAGAGCATGTGATTTTGGCTGCAGGTTCTGAGCCTGTGGAGATACCTGTGGCGCCTTTGGTGGAAGATAAAGTCGTTGATTCCACAGGTGCACTTGCTTTCACTGAAGTGCCAAAACGCCTAGGCGTGATCGGTGCCGGCATTATTGGCCTAGAGCTTGGTAGCGTGTGGTCGCGTTTAGGTGCTGAGGTTGTTGTACTTGAAGCCGTAGATACATTGCTAGCTAATGTGGATAAGCAAATTGCTCGCGAAGCAGGCAAAACCTTTAAAAAGCAAGGCCTTGATATTCGCTTGGGTGCACGCGTGCTTAGCACAGATACCGATGGCGATGAGGTGAAAGTTACCTACGCTGATAAAGACGGGGAGCACACCGAAACTTTTGACAAGCTTATCGTAGCAGTGGGTAGACGCCCCAATACTAACGGTCTGCTGGCGCCAGATTCGGGGGTAACCTTTGATGAGCGAAATTATATTTTTGCAGATAACCAATGCCGCACTGAAGTAACGGGCGTATACGCTATTGGTGACCTAGTGCGCGGGCCAGCGCTAGCACATAAAGCCCTTGAAGAGGGGGTTATGGTCGCTGATGTCATTGCCGGTGAGCATACTCAAGTTAACTATGATGCCATTGCTGCAGTTATCTATACGCATCCTGAAATTGCATGGGTGGGCAAAACCGAAGATGAGGTTAAAGCCGCAGGCGATAACTACAAAACAGGTGTTGTTCCGTTCGCCGCCAACGGTCGCGCTCTCGCATCAGGAGAAGCCACGGGAATGGTGAAGTTTGTTGCGGATGCGGATAACGATCGCATTTTGGGCATGCATGTTATTGGTCCTCAGGCATCTGAGTTAATCCAGCAGGGTGTGATTGCCCTGGAATTTGGTGCCACCATCGAAGACTTGCAGCTGATGGTGTTCAGTCATCCCACCCTTTCAGAAACGGTGCACGAAGCTGCCCTCGCGGCAGACTTTAAAGCAATACATATTGCACAGCGTCGTCGGAAGTAACCATAAAAAGGCTTGCTACTCTCAAGCCTTTTTTATTTTCAAAAATAATTAAATGGAAGCTACATATGAATTTACATGAATATCAAGCAAAGCAGCTGTTTGCTGAGTATGGCTTACCTGTATCTAAGGGGTTCGCCTGTGATAGCGCTGAAGAAGTTGCGGCAAAAATGGCTGAAATTGGCGGCGATCGTTGGGTGGTGAAAGCTCAAGTTCACGCCGGCGGACGTGGAAAAGCTGGCGGCGTAAAGCTTGTGGATAATGTTGAAGAGGCTAAAGCTTTCGCTAACCAGTGGCTTGGGCAGCGTTTAGTCACTTTCCAAACGGATGAAAATGGTCAGCCCGTATCTAAAATTTTAGTGGAGCCTTGCACAGACATTGCAAAAGAGTTTTATTTGGGGGCTGTATTAGATAGGAGCACTCGCCGCGTAATGTTTATGGCCTCCACAGAGGGTGGCATGGAAATTGAAACAGTGGCTGAGGAAACACCTGAGAAAATTTTAAAAGCAGCTGTGGATCCACTTGTTGGTGCCCAACCTTATCAAGCCCGTGAAATGGCTTTCAAACTCGGTTTAGAAGGCCAGCAGATCAGCCAGTTTGTTAAGATCTTTTTGGGCTTAGCCAAGATGTTTGAAGAGCGCGACCTAGCGCTGCTTGAGGTAAACCCATTGGTAATCACCGAGGAAGGTAATTTGCATTGCCTCGATGCCAAGGTAAATGTGGATGGAAGCGCTTTGTACCGTCAGCAAGAGATACAGCGTTTTGACGACCCAACTCAAGAGGACCCACGCGAGCGACGCGCAGCTGAATGGGATCTTAACTATGTGGCACTCGATGGCAATATTGGCTGCATGGTAAACGGTGCTGGTTTGGCCATGGCAACCATGGATTTGATCCAGTTAAAGGGTGGTTCTCCAGCCAACTTCTTAGATGTGGGGGGTGGCGCTACCAAAGAGCGAGTTACAGAGGCCTTTAAAATTATTCTTTCAGATGAAAAAGTTAAAGGTGTATTAGTTAATATTTTTGGTGGCATAGTGCGCTGCGACTTAATCGCTGAAGGCATTATTGGCGCGGTTAAAGAAGTGGGCGTTGAAGTGCCAGTGGTTGTACGCCTTGAAGGAAATAACGCCGAGCTTGGCAGTCGCCTGCTCGAAGAAAGTGGCATGAACATTATTGCCGCAACAGGCTTTAATGACGCGGCAGAAAGAATTGTAGAAGCAGTTGGGAGTGCAAAATGAGTATTTTAATTGATCGTAATACCAAAGTGATTTGCCAAGGCTTCACTGGCGCCCAAGGCA
This sequence comes from Alcanivoracaceae bacterium, assembly GCA_027324795.1. Taxonomy (GTDB): domain Bacteria; phylum Pseudomonadota; class Gammaproteobacteria; order Pseudomonadales; family Alcanivoracaceae; genus CALEAR01. Next base: position 33,088 of record DAHVSB010000005.1, on the reverse strand, counting down.
CTCTGCATTCAGAACAAGCCATTGAGTATGGCACTCAAATGGTGGGTGGTGTAACGCCAGGCAAAGGAGGCCAAACACATCTTGGTCTGCCTGTGTTCAACACTGTAAAAGAAGCTGTTGAAGCAACTGGGGCTACTGCCTCGGTGATTTATGTTCCAGCGCCTTTCTGCAAAGATTCCATTATAGAAGCTGCGGAAGCGGGCATTGAGCTGATTGTGTGCATCACAGAGGGCATTCCAGCAATGGACATGCTGTTTGTGAAAGAATATTTGGTGCAAAAAGGCGGCGTGAGACTGATTGGTCCTAACTGTCCAGGAATCATTGTTCCCGGTGAACAATGCAAAATAGGTATTATGCCTGGCCATATCCACCAGCCTGGTCGCGTGGGAATTGTTTCGCGTTCGGGTACTTTGACCTATGAAGCGGTCAATCAAACCACAGCTCTGGGTTTTGGCCAATCCGCCTGTATTGGCATTGGCGGTGACCCAATTCCCGGAATGACATTCATTGATGCTCTTGAGCTGTTTGAAAATGACCCCAACACCGAAGCCATTATTATGGTAGGTGAAATTGGCGGCACAGCTGAAGACGAAGCTGCAGCTTATATTAAGGAACATGTGAGTAAGCCAGTGGTGTCTTATATTGCAGGTGTAACAGCCCCTCCGGGTAAACGCATGGGGCACGCTGGAGCAATTATCTCTGGAGGTAAGGGCACAGCCGACGAGAAGTTTAAAGCCCTTGAGGCTGCAGGGGTGAAAACAGTACGCAACCCCGCAAAACTTGGTGAAGCTTTAAAAGAGCTTACAGGTTGGTAATGTAGCGGTCATATAAAAGCAGCCTCACATGTTGATGTGGGGCTGCGCTTTGTGTCATTGAAGATTAATAATCATCCATGTCATAGGAATCATAACCACCAAGCTCCTTTTCTAGTCGGCGCTGTTCTAAGCGGTCCTCGATTCGTTGTCGGATTTCCATATTAAAACCACGTGTGGATGAGGAAGTTTCTTCCTCTTCAATCTCATCTTCTGCTATTTCATCATCTAGCAGCTCAATGTCATCACTCATAAGTTGCTCATCCGCATCACTATAATCAGTGTCATCATGGCGCTCGGTCATTGCAGACCCTCCTGTTATACCTAACAACAAACAAAGAGATTCTGTTTTAGAAACACCTCAGCAACGAAAAATCATTGCTATTTACAGCGCTTATATACCTTTGAAATAGAGTGAAAACAAGTCTTTTGACATACAAAAAATGTGTACAATAACTTCTAGCCGAAACCACGTGGTTTTATGCATGGTTGGGCCCAATAATTAATAGAAGAAGTGAACTGGCTCCTGCAATATTTAGAAGAAGAGTGCTAGTTTTGCAAGCTAAAGGATAGCTAATAAGGTGGCTTGAATACGATGATAAGCACGGTTTTTGTTGTTGGTCTGTTAGTCTTTTGGCTTGCAACAGTATTCTTAATTCGCAATATCGAACAGGGGCGCTTGCTGTGGTTTTGGCTAGTTTGGCCATTGTTTCCTGTTACGGATATTCGCGAACAATGGTGGCGGTTATTCCCATGGGTGCTGTTGCGTGCCCTCGGCCTTGCGGCATTGTTATTTTCTTCCACGCTGTATCTGGTGCAATTGCCCGCTGTACAGGATTATTTTCTCGCCGGTCAGCAAGCCAACAAAGATGATAATCTTGATGGCTCTTTATTAGCCACGGAAATGGCCATGTGGCGAGATGTCCGCCGGCGTAAAAATGAGCATCTGGCTGGTGTTTTGCAGGGTGAGGCTTTCGTACCTACTCGCACTGAGTTAATCGGCAGCATACTTAGTATCCATACAGGTAATGAGTTTTTGCCTGATAAAGAGGTGCGACTAGTGTTTGATAAGCCTCTTGATACGCGCTCGCCCCTTGAGATGGTGGTTAACGCTGCCGACATTGACGGTCCTAAGGTCCATGTTTCCTGGCGCGATCCCATGGACGGTAGTTTTCAGACAAAAATAATAACGGGCGGATATCGCCTTAATTTAGCTTGGTATCCCCTAGATAAAAACCAACTTGCAGCTCAAATTGAGCTTGTTTTGCCTAGCGAACAAATGACGTATTTAGCAGGCGACACTTTCATTCATACAAATAAATTGCGCTTTAAGTTTGGCCAAGTGGATCCCGCATATGATCACGAGGACACCTTAGTTTATTTGCTTGAACAGCGTATTGCAGATAGGTATCCGAGCCGATTAATTAGAAAGATACAGCTCTTAGATGCCCATATGAAGGTTTTGCAGGGTACGGGTGTGGTGCGTATGTTAGTGACTTTGGAGAATGAGCGCGTTGAAGAATGGCGTTTGGATTTTAGGCGAACTGATGAAGGGTGGCAACCGGCCGCCGGTGGGCTCGAGGTCACTAAGATGGTGGACGCCACGGAAACCAATGAGCTAGAGATACAGGTACTAAGCGCTAAAGAAGCATTAGCCAACAGAAGTGTAGAATTTAATGAGCTAGCAAGTTTTGTTGGCCAAGAAGTAACGGTGAATGCTCGGGATAGCAATAACCTGCGCGAAGGTGTGCTGCAGGAGGCCACGGAAAGAGGGCTGTTGTTGCTGCAAAAAATAGGCGCAGGTGGGGTGGAAGTGTTTTTTCCTGCTTATAGTGTTATCTCTATCCAGCTGGCCTCAGGCGAAACTTTTTACGTAGCGCGTCCAGATGAAGAGAAACTTGTGGACGAAGATGCTCGAGCATTAAGCGGTGATATAGAGGTACAAAAGGAAGTCGGAGAAGCCGAGCCAACGAACACACCTAACCCTTATCAGACGCTGCTGAACAAGTGGGTGGAGGTTGTTGATACTAAGGGGCGCACGCGTGCAGGAGAACTGACGAATGTAGGTTATTACGTTACTATTCGCGTACCCATGGGCGCTGGCAGCACCGAGTATCATTATCAGCTTAACGATATTGAGAGCATAACACCGGTGCCTCGTCCTTAAAGCAAAGGATTAGATATGAGTAATGCACATAAAGATGTCGCTGTGGTTTTAGGTGGCGGCAGTTTTGGAACAGCAGTGGCCACTATTTTGGCGGAAAACGGCCATGAAGCTCGGCTTTGGGTTCGTGACGCTGAAACCGCTGCCGCTATTAATGATGACAGCGAGAACCCAAAATACTTGCCCGGCAGTATTTTGCCCTCTGGCGTTTGCGCCAGCGATGATTTAATTGCCAGTTTAGCGAACGCAACATTAATTTTTGTGGCGGTGCCGAGTAGCGCTTTTGTGGAAGTGTTGCGTAAGGCATGCCCTTACGTGCCTGAGGGCGCCATGGTGGTGAGCTGTACTAAAGGTATCGCTGCGGATGGCTTTCAGCTTATGAGCCAACTATTAATGCAGGAATGGCCACAAGCGCGCGTGGGTGTTTTGAGCGGCCCTAACTTAGCCAAAGAAATTGTGGATAAAACCTTCACGGGCACGGTAATTGCTAGTGAAGATGATGCGTTGTGCAAACGGATTCAAGCGGCGCTTTCCTGCGAGTATTTTCGCGTATATCAAAGTGACGATATGTTTGGCGTTGAGCTAGGTGGCGCATTAAAAAATATCTACGCGATTGCCACAGGAATGGCGGCGGCACTAGGAGTAGGTGATAACACACGAGGGCTTTTAATTACACGTAGCTTAGCTGAAATGAGCCGCTTTGCTGCTCATCTTGGTGGCAACCCCATGACGTTTTTAGGCTTGGCTGGCGTGGGCGACTTGGTGGTAACTTGCTCTTCGCCACTGTCTCGTAATTACCAAGTGGGCTTTCAGGTGGGGCAAGGAAAAACGGTGGCAGAAGCCGTCGCTAGCCTGGGTCAGACAGCTGAAGGCATCAACACAATTAAACTAGTTGCTGAGCGGGCTCAGCAGCTTGATATTTACATGCCTATTGCCACAGGGCTGTATGATATTCTATTTCGTCAGTTGCCTTTATCAGATGTTATTAAAAAGCTAATGGGGGGCGACCACAGCTATGACGTTGAGTTTACAGTGGGGTTAGGCGAGTGAGCTTGTGGTTTATTTCCCGCCATGGCGAGGCGGAGCCAAATGCAAATACGGATTTTGAACGCCAATTAACGCCACAGGGAAAAGAGCGCCTAAACGCGCTCTGGCAGCGGATCGGGGAGCAAACGGAAGTGGAGCTTCCCACAGCCATTCTCGCTAGCCCTTATATTAGGGCGCAGCAAACGGCAGCCATCATTGCCCGCAACCTGTCTATCTCTCGTATTGAAACCTCAGAGCTATTAGTACCTGAAGCCAGTGTGAGCCAGTTGCTGACAACACTGTCTGCAGCGCCAGCCGCCACTGAACCTCTTTTGATTGTGAGCCATATGCCGTTTGTTGGGCGATTAACCAGTTTGTGGCGACATGGCATTGGAGCGCCAACAGCAAGCTACTCCGTGGGGCAAGTGATGATACTTAAAGGCGATGCTTGTTTGGGCGGTGCTAGTTTGGTGGGGCAATTTACTCAGTAATTCTCTTCACTTTAATCTCTTCCCCTTGCGATTCTTCGGCGCTAAACGTAAAACGAATATCCATTGTAAAAGTATTTGACAATCTAGTTCTTTGTGCGTACTAATTGACCTTGGCGACATAGCAAAAAGTTATTAGGCAAATCTTTCCCTAATACTAAAGGCTTGCGCAGATTGATAACAAAAAAGTTAATATTAATTAAGGAATATTGTTATGCGCACAGATGTACTCAATTCAATTCTTAGTGATCTCAATGGTTCCTCCACAGATGTCGAAGCATCGGCCGTAATTTCAACGGATGGCTTAATGATTGCTGCGGCCCTGCCAGCAGGTTTAGACCAAGACCGCGTTGGTGCTATGAGTGCAGCCGTTCTTTCGCTTGGTGATCGTATTGCTTCAGAGCTTGCCCGTGGCACATTGGAGCAAGTATTAATTCGCGGAGACAAGGGCTATGTGTTGCTCGTGCAAGCGGGTGAGGATGCTGTGTGCACAGTGCTAGCACGCCCTGATGCTAAATTGGGATTAATCTTTTTAGACGTTAAGCGCGCTGCGGATGCCATCGCCAACGCTTTATAAGAAAAATAATATGAATTTGGGGGTCGAGCAATGGTTATTAAAGACATTACCGCCGCAGATGTGTCTGGCGATTATGAAACACGAGAAATCACGTTCCACGATGGAAGCACCAGGACGGTGTTGGTGGTGGACGAAGAGGTCCCGTATCCTGATGGTCGTTTAATTGTTTCAGTTACCGATCTTGAAGGCCGTATTACAGAATGCAATAAGTCTTTTGTTGATATGTCTGCATACAGCCGTGAGGAGCTTATCGGTGCCCAGCAATGCATATTGCGACACCCTGACATACCGTCAGAAATCTATGCGGATTTGTGGTCAACCATTAAAGCTGGCAACAAATGGCAGGGTTACATTAAAAATTTACGCAAAGATGGCCGTTACTACTGGGTGTTAGCAACGATTATTCCCACCGTGCGTGATGGTGAAATCGTGGGCTATGCTTCTGTAAGAAGAAAACCATCGCGGAAAAAAATAGAAGAATTTGTCGCTCAACACTTGAGTGCATAGTTATTTAGCACCGCCATAAATTACGATAATAAAAGGTGTAAGCATTATGACGTTAATTAATACGGTAAGCCCTGATTTCCCGCCAACACATATTGCAGGCTGGTTTATTTTTAATACCTGGTTGCAAAACACGCTCAATGAAAGAGTTCGCCTTGAACTTCATGATAGCTTTTCGCAGCAGCAAGACGCGATTCAGAGTGATGGTGTAGACATGATATATGCCAACCCAGCGGATGCAGCCTTATTGGTGCGCGAGAAAGGCTTTGTGGGGGTGGCACGGCCAGCAAACCACGCGGATGAGGCTGTCATTGTGGTAGCCGACTCAAGCCCTGTGCAGGCAGTGGAGGATCTTAGTCCAGAGGTACGAATTGCTCTCACCGCTCAGCCCGACGTGAATACCATGGGTATGATTATGCTTGAGCCTGCAGATGTGACCCCTAGCACCGCCACTAAGCTTGAGCGAGACACTTATGTGTTGGTGGCTAAAGCGCTTATGGATGGGGATGCCGATGTGGGTTTCTTCTTAAAAGACGCTTACGAAAATCTATCATCTATTGTTAGAAGCAAGCTACGAGTGCTGGTGACTAGCGACATTCAGGTGGTGCGCCACGGGCTTATGCTTGGTCCACGAATGCAGCAGCATCGCCAAGTCCTATTGGATGCATTGCTGAACATGAATAGCACTGAAAATGGCAAAGAAATCCTTAGCAACCTGGGCTTTGATGCTTGGGAAGAGTTTCGCAGCGAAGATGTGGAATTCATGATTGACCTGATGGAAACGTTAACTACGTAGTTTGTAGGGGGTGCTTGTGCCATGCAAAATTCCAACGATAGCTACGATATCCAAGCCGTGCCTGCTTTTGGTTTAGAGGAAGAAAAAGGATTTAAACCCATTGCGTGGGATTTGGAAGCGGCGCACAAGCACCTATTACATTTCTTGGCAAACAAACCTAAAGCGCTGTTGCAACATGTGCAAAGAATCCATGTGGCGATAATGGATGAAGACAATGCCAAAATTTATGCCGCATTGCTTGATTTTTGTTTGGTCTTAGGCGGAAAAGGCCAAGCTATTAGGGCAGAAATGCTATCGCTAGCAACTTCATTCTTAACCGAAGAGCAACTTTCATTTTTCTTGGAACGAGCACATACAGGTGTCACCTTGGATGCTGCTGCACCATCAGCAGTATATTCGCTATTTAGTCTTGGGTTAGAAGGGGATAGGACCCAACTAGAGGAGCCCTGTGAAATGAGTCTTTGGAGTGAGCTCAATTGGGGAGCTATTGCAGCTTTGCTGAAGTGAGGAAATCTTTATGAGTCAAGCTGTTGCTCAAGGCACACCAGTGCGTGTGGTTTTATTTGGTTTTAATGAACGCAATGAGTCTATGATGCGTCAGTTATTTGCTGGAGCACGTTGGCGAGATTGTTTGTTAGTGGAAAGTGAACCTGCTGATTTTGCCATAGTGGAGCTTGATACGCCTAATCCCTCTAAAACATGGGAGTTATTCCGCCATGCTTTTCCACATACTCTAGCTCTGGTCTTATCGATACGCGAGCAAGCGAAAAATAATGCTTTGTTTTTACAAAAGCCCATGAACATGGAGAAGCTCAGACAAAGCATTGATGAAATCAAAGACTTTTTAGCGAAGAAAGCCCCTGAGCCATCTTTTAATACACCAGTGCCTAAGCAGGATGTCGAAAAGCTCACCGCCCAAGGCGCAGCCAATAAAATGGCCTCAGAAGCTGACAATCAATTATTTGGCGATGTCAATGAAATAGACCTAAAGGATAAAAGTGCTAGGAAAACGCGCGTTTATAATCCTAATAACTATTTTTTAGGTGAGCTTAAAAAAGCGGTGATACAGGCAAATAACACCGGCAAGTCGCTGCAAATAACAGGTAGTTTATATGGCAAGGCTTTGCCCGGCGCTATTAGAATTATTCCCCAGCTGGGTTGTGTTGAAGTGGGCCTGAAGGACATTATGCTTCGCGCTATGAGTATTGTGCGCTTGGATTCTGAACAAATTAAATTAACCACTAAGGAGTTAAACGAACCATTACCTCAAGCCACCACGGAGTTTACGAAAGCGTTGTTATGGAAGGTAGCTTTATGGACAGCGCGGGGCAGGCTGACCTCAAATATTGACTTTGACCAAAAGGTGTCGCTCAAAAACTGGCCAAATATCACTTGTTACATGGAAATTCCGTATGCTTTGCAGCTTACTGCTGCGTTAGTGGCGGCGCCTCACACACCTGTTGAGCTTTGCGAGAAGCTGGGTATCCCCCAACGATTTGTGTTTAGTTATCTTAGCGCAATTAACGCTAATCAGTTATTAAGCTTTGATACTTTTACAGGAAAAAGCAGTGCCATGAACACCAAGCGCCCTTTGCGTCGCTTTTTAAGTAAAGTTCTTGAACGCCTTACAGTGGATGCCGCATCATGACAGCTAGAGCACATTATAAGATTATTTTTACTGGGCCCGTGGGCGCAGGAAAAACCACTGCCATCGCAGCTTTGTCCGATATTCCACCCGTCACCACAGAGCAAAAAGCCTCAGATGAAACGGCACAGCGTAAATCACTTACCACCACTTCCCTTGATTACGGAATCATGCGTCTTGATGACGGCCAAAGTGTTCATTTGTATGGGACGCCAGGGCAAGAGCGCTTTGATTTTATGTGGGAGATACTTGTAGAGGGTGGAATTGGGTTAATTTTGCTGCTAGATGCAGCGAGAGAAGAACCGATAACCGATATGAACTTTTTCCTTGATGCCTTTAAGGACCTTATTGCCGACACAGGTTTAGCTATTGGTTTGTCCCGTGTGGACTTAGTCGAACGACCTGATTTGTTGCGCGATGCAATGCTAAAAGAGCTGATGAATAAAGGCTTAAATCCACCCTTATTTTATGTGGATGCCCGAGAGAAGAAAGACATCAAAACCTTAGTGAGAGCCATGCTGTACTCCATTGACCCTGAGCTGAATCATGCATAATGAATCGATGAATAATAAATATATCATGCTGACCCCAGCTGGGGTTTATGCAGTTGTGAATCAGGAAGATAAGGGGGCGGGCTATCATCTTTTATTAAATATTTTATCAGAATCAACCACTCCGCTACTTAGTGTGGAGGCTATTAAGCGTTGGAGTGGGCTTGAAGCAGGAGCGGCGCTCAACTTGCTAGCTAAGCTACAAGCTTCAAATTTAGTGCAACCCCTGGATACACCCAAAACCTGTTCCTCAGAACCGCTAGAGCGTTTGCTACCCAAATTGATTTCACCTCTTTGCGATGGCGAATTTGCTTTGTTGGCAGACCCTCAGGGGTTTTACATGGCAATGAGCGGTTTTGAGCATGGGACGGCAGAGGAGCTAGCTGCCATTTCGGCGACTCTTGCCACTATGTACTATCGCCACAAAACTCTTTTTCAAAGCACTCTGGGCGTAAACAGCAAAGCTTGGGGGCTTGTTAACCCAGCGGGTAACAGTGAGTTAGGGTTTTGGCCATTAGAAATAGGCAAGTACCGGTTTTCTCTGGTGCTAGCGGGCAGGCCGCGTTTTAATCAGCCTGCCTTTGTGGAGCTAGTATGGGCGCTTTCAAGCCGCTATGCGAAGGAAGCCCATTAAGACTCATTAAATTCTTGCTGCCAACGCTTCACCGCAACTTGGGCGATAACTTCGTCTAATACTTCGTGAATGATTTGTTGCACGAACCCATTTAGGTCGTCGCCCTCAGGCATAACCAAGTGGGCCACATCCAATACCAACGCTTCAAGCACAGCCTTATTGTCGGGTGAATTAATGTCCTCAACCAACTCATGGAGCAAAGAGTCAACCACCTCTTTAACGGTGTCAGAAATACGTAATCGTAGCCGTGTGCCAGCGATAGGAATGGCGGCTAAGCGTGAGCCGTGGCGAGTTTTAGTTAAGCTTCTATCCACCAACTCAGAGAGGTAGAGGCTTGCCCTTTGGTGATAAAGCGAGTGGCTTTCGCGACTGAGTTCTGCAATTTTGTCCGCAATAAACTCAGCCAACAATGCTTTGCGTGGTTGAATGATATTTTCATCGATACGGTGTAGGAGCGGGGCACCGTCTGCGACTTCTTGCTGGGCACCTTGCAAAATATTTATTACCACGCGGTCAGAGATTTCTTCCACAATAATTTTGTAATACTTGATGATGGTGCGGCCGAGATAAGTGTCGCTGAGATCCACTAAACCCATGCGCTGCATACGATGGAGCAAGGTGACCAAACGCAGCACCCGGAGCCATCGGAAGCTGCCCACAGGAATACAGCCAAGTACATCGTACCAGTGCACAAAGGGGTAGAAGAACCAACGGTGGTGAGTTTTGCGATAAATGGCTACAGCCCAACGTACCCCGAGTTCCGTGAGGTATATGGCAATAAAAACTAAATCAATGGTGACAAAATTATTGTGTACATAATGTAAATACACATCATGAAAATGCGCCAAGTGGCGCGCCAAAAAGCCTTGCACAACTCCTGCGGAAAAAAACCAATCGAACAAGATTAGCGCTAGGTTGCTAATCACGAGCAATATCATTGCCACGTCCACGGCGAACCCGAGTCGCTCGATAAAAGGGCGATTAGCAAATTGCTCGCGATTAATTTTGATAGTGCTAGACATCAAAGGTGGCCCATACAGGGCAATGGTCAGAGGGCTTTTCCATGGCGCGAATTTCGTAATCAATATCTGCGTCGCGCAGGGTGGCCATCAGTGGTTGAGTCGCAAGCACAGTGTCGATGCGTAAGCCGCGTTTGGGGTCACGGTTAAAGCCACGGGAGCGATAATCAAACCAGCTAAAACGATCGGTTACCTCGGGGTGTATTTGGCGGTAAGTGTCCTCAAGCCCCCATCCTAGTAAACGTTCGTACCATTCCCGTTCCTCGGGTAAAAAGCTGCACTTGCCTTCCCGTAGCCATCGTTTGCGATTGGGTTCACCAATACCAATATCATCGTCCGTGGGGGAGATATTAAAGTCACCCATTACCACTAATTTTTCATCAGCAGAGTGATGATTATTTAAATAATTTTGTAGGTCCTCATAAAACCCTTTTTTATAAGGGAACTTCCAAGGATGTTCACGGTTTTCGCCCTGGGGAAAATAGCCGTTAAGTACAGTTATGAGCTTGCCACTGCTGCTCTTAATTGTGCCTATAATCATGCGCTTTTGAGCGTCTTCATCATCTGTGGGGAAACCCATTTGCACGCTTTCTAAGGGATGCTTAGTTAAAAAAGCCACACCATAATGTGCTTTTTGGCCGTGAAAATAAGCGTGATATCCGAGCTTTTCGATGGCCTCTAGCGGAAATTCTTCGTTGTGAACTTTAATTTCTTGTAGACCAATCACATCGGGCTGATGCGTATTAATAAGTTCTTCGATTTGGTGTAAGCGTGCGCGGATACCGTTAACATTAAAAGATATTAATTTCATCTGGACCTCCATCAATCAGCACATTGTACACTAGCTTAAGGATTATCAAAGGGATAGCGTAAGCCGCTTTGCGGGTTTGGTCAGTGAGAATAAACGTGAGCTAAGGTAGGCTGTGAAATTGTTTTGTTTGTAGTGAGTGAAAATATGGCGCAACGACCCACATTAATATTTGCCCATGCAAACGGTTTGCCGGGCGCGAGTTATAAAACATTTTTAACCCCATTCGAGCATGATGCAGAGGTGCATTATGTGGAGATGCTTGGGCACTCTGAGCAGTGGCGAGTGAATAACGGCTGGAGCAACTTGGTCGATGAGCTTGAGGCTTATTATGCGCCTTTTAAAAAGCCCGTGATTGGCGTCGGACATTCCTTAGGCGCAGTGGTCACCTTTGCCTTGGCAAGGCGCCATCCTGATTGGTTTTCCGCGGTGATAATGCTTGACCCACCTTTGGTGAATGGTTGGCCAAGTGTGCCCTTCCGCTTGGGAATGGCGCTAGGCTTTAGTGATAAGTTAACCCCCGCGGGTTTAAGTAAAAATAGACGCGATTATTGGCCTAATTGGCAAGAGGTTGAAGGCTACTTTAGCCGTCGGAAATTCTTCCAACGCTTCGACCCTAGATGCCTTAAAGACTACTTATCCGCAGGCATTGTGCCAGATGAGAAGGGCGGTTTTACCCTTAAGTTTAAACGTGATGTGGAAGTCGCTATTTTTCGTTCTGGGCCCCCAAGCACCATGGGCAAACCGAAGCTACAAATGCCAGGTTTATTAGTTAGCGGCGAAACATCCGAGACGCTTTTCCATGAAGCAGCACGCCGTCATTGCAAACACCATGGCATGACTCATTTGTTTGCACCCGGCAGCCATATGTTCCCCATGGAAAAGCCGCAACAAGCCTATGACGTGATTAGCGGATGGCTGACAGCTCAAGGAGTGCTTCCGTGAGTGACAGTGCATTAAAGCAAAAGGTGGAACCGGATGAGTTGGTGTTTACAGTGGCAAATCGCCAATTAGCTGCCCGTTATTGGCCCGGTGAGGGAACACCGATAGTGGCATTACACGGTTGGCTAGATAACGCTAATTCCTTCTGGCCTTTAATTCAGGCGGCCAAAAAGAACGTGCTTTCCCCACTGGCTCAACGCCCGATATTAGCCTTGGATTTTAATGGGCACGGCTTGTCTGACGCTTTTCCCGAAGGCGAACTTCTTCATTTTATGAACTACTTGCTCGACGTTACCACGGCGGTGGAAGCCATGGGGTGGGAGCGTTACACCCTAATGGGGCACTCCATGGGGGCAGTGGTGTCCAGTTGGATTGCTGCTGCATTTCCGGAACGAGTGGCTCAGTTTGTTGCCATTGATGCCTTAGGCGCGCGAGTAACAGAAGTTGGTGAAGTGCCATCTAATATACGCAAAGCCATTGAGGAGCATCACTCGCTTTTAGCCAAAGCACCTCGCTTTTATCAGGCTTTTGAGGAAGCAGTTAAGGCCCGTATGCGCAGTATGTTCCCAGTGGAAGAAGAGAGCGCTTACTTGTTGTGTGAACGTGGGATGGAGCAGTCAGCGCAAGGGTGGGCTTGGCGTACTGACCCGCGTTTGCGAGGTACCTCTGGAGTTCGGTTGGCGAAAGAAGAAATGTTGGAAATAACGAGCAATATACAATGCCCAACGCTATTTATTGGCGCCAACCAAGGCATTGCAGGCATGGGGTATGTGAACGATTATCTGAGCACGCTAAAACACAAAACAGAAGTGTGGCTAGATGGCAAACACCACCTGCATATGGATAAACCACAAGAGGTGCTTGCCGCCGTGGATGATTTTTTGCGATAGAAACCCAACACTCTGGCTATTTCCACTTAATGGGTTGCTCCTGAGCAGTACTGGGGTCATAGAGCCCCATGCTTGCTTGGCTTCCTAGTTGTGGGCTGTTAAAAATATTGCCTTTGATTTTACCCATCACGTGCATTTCGCAAGGTTTGCAATCAAACTTCAAGGTAAGTGTTTCGCCTTGGTGGATCAGCTGCATGGGTTTCACCTTGGTACGCACACCCGTGACGCCTTTGGCTTGCTTGGGGCAAAGGTTGAAAGCAAAGCGCAAGCAATGCTTGGTAATCATTACCGGCACTTCGCCATCTTCTTCGTGGGCCTCATAGGCTGCATCAATAAGCTCTACGCCGTGGCGGTGATAGAAGTTACGTGCTTTATGATTGTACACGTTGGCCAAAAAAGTAAGGTGGCTTTCAGGATAAGCTGGTGCTGGCACTTGTGCGGCTTTACGCTTGCCACGAGGACGAATAGCCTCACGCGCTTGATCTAGTTTTTCCACAAGGTGTCGGCGCAGCGTTTTTAGCTGAGAGGCGGCAATAAATAGAGTGCTGTCCCCTTGGAGATGAATATGCTCGGCAAAATATATGGAGTTGCCCAGCTGCGCTAATAGGTTTTGTAAGGTTTCTCTGGCTTTTTGCGGTTGATGTGCTGCCTCAAAAGGCCCAGACAATGTGGCTTCAACAGTACCACCGTCGCTGCTACTGAAAGTCACACTGAGCTGTTCTTTGCTGGCATTAATAAAAATGCTAACAGGCACGCGACGCTCTGCCGATGTTTTGGTGAGGGCTTGTTGCCACAAGTGATCTAAGTTGCGGTTAAGGGGCTGTGGTAGCTGCACCTGGCTCAAAAGGGCAGGGGATTCACTAAGCTCAACTCGATACAGCCACTGCTGCTTATCGTCGCTCATAAACGTGGCGAGCTCTTGCACTGTGTTAGCGCGGAAACCAATCACTTCACGCTTGTGCATAATATTCAAGCCATCGCCATTACTGAGAGGTACCTGGGTTTGCACTGTGATGTGTTTGGGTGCTACTTGCAGCAACTCACCCACGGGCAAACCCACAAACTTAGGCGTGTCGAAAGCACCAATATCTATTTTCCGCTCGTTCACAAAATAATCCGTGCTGCCGCGGTGAAAGGTTTTGTCTGGGTTAGGTATAAAGAAATGCTCAGTGCGGCCGCTTGATGCTGGGGCTAAGTCAGGACGATCTTGCAAAATAGCGTCTAAGGCTTGGCGGTAATGGGCAGTGATGTTCTTCACATAGGCCATATCTTTATAGCGCCCTTCGATTTTAAAAGAACGCACCCCCACATCCACTAGCTGCCTAAGGTTGCTGGTCTGGTCGTTATCCTTCATAGAGAGCAAATGCTTGTCATAGGCCACCACGCGGCCCTCATGGTCTTTGAGTGTATAAGGCAAGCGGCACGCTTGAGAGCAGTCTCCGCGGTTGGCGCTGCGCCCTGTTTGAGCGTGGGAAATATAGCACTGTCCAGAAAAAGCCACGCACAAAGCACCATGAACAAAAAACTCAATAGGGGCACTCACGTTTTGGCTAATGAGTTGAATTTCATCAAGGCTTAATTCGCGGGCCAGCACCAGCTGAGAAAAACCCACTTGATCTAAAAACTGTGCCTTTTCTAAGGTGCGGATATCGGTTTGGGTGCTTGCGTGCAGCTCTATGGGTGGTATATCCATTTCTAATACACCCATATCCTGCACAATCAGGGCATCCACACCGGCGTCATAAAGCTGGTGGATTAACCGCTCAGCTGCGTCCAACTCATCGTCATGGAAAATGGTATTAAGAGTAACAAATACTTTGGCGTGGAAACGATGGGCAAACGTCACGAGTTTTGAAATATCTTGCACGCTATTGGCGGCGTTGTGCCGCGCACCAAAGCCGGGACCGCCGATGTAAACTGCATCTGCACCATGCAAGATGGCTTCTTTGGCAATGTGGATATCGCGCGCTGGGCTTAAAAGTTCAAGTTGATGAGGTGCTAAAGACATGCGTTTGCTACTCGAGAATAGGAATGGATCGGAGCAGGGATGATAACAGAAAACCCAGCCTTAAGGAGCGTGAGCAAGGCACTCTTGATGGTATGTTTTTGCCCAGTTTTGGCGTTGCCAGAAAAACATTAACAGCAGGGTGTTTAAAAGCCGCTGTGAACCATATAAACACCACAAGGCCACAAAGCTTACATTGAAGTGCATCAGCGCAATATAAGCGAGCGGCAAAAATAGAACCCATTGTGTCGTGAAACTCGCCCAAAATACCTTGGCGGCTTCGCCAATACTTAATAACACTTGCGAGAAAATCATGGCCAGCCCATCACAAATAATAACCAATGCAGTAATTCGTAATGGCAGAACAGCTTGTTGTACGAGTGTTTCTTGGTGGAGAAATTGTTGTAAGAACCACTGGGGGAAAATTATTACTGGCAGAGCACAGACTAACAACACCCCAGCACCGAGCCGGCTTGCTAACCAACCCCACTGGCTTGCTTCTTGGGTATTATGAAAGCCTAAAGCTTGGCCCACTAAACTTGTGGCGGCAAGCGCTACCCCTAATGCAGGCAAAATAAGAAGTAGCGTAAGGCTAATAAGCACATGACCAATGGCAAGGTATTCACTGCCAAAGTGAGCTAAGAGCCAAAACATCAACGTCATACCCAGTGCAAAGGAAAACTGCTGCAAAGAGGTGGGGATGGCAATGCGCGATACAGCTTTGTACATGGGTTTGGTTGGTGCCTGCGCCACTTGCCCGTGGGGTTTAATACTTTTCCATACAAAAAATGCATTGAGTAACATGCCGCAGCACATGGCCAAAGAGGTTCCTAAGCCAGCACCAGTGGAGCCCAATGCCGGCAACCCCCAGTGCCCGTAAATCAACCCATAACTTATAATGACATTGAGCACATGGGAAAATACCAAGATCCTGAGAAAAATAGCCGGTTGATGAATGCCATTCCAGTAACCACGGAAACTAAAGTTCATGGCCACCGCAAACAAGCCAGCAAGTCGCATTAAGAAATAAGGCACGGCCTCAGCAGCCACCGCTGCATCCTGGCTAATCCATAAGAGTGTGGGGTGAGCGATGGCGTAAAAAAACAAAGTAATTGGTGCGGCGCTTAATAAGCCCAACAATAAGCCCGCTTTCATGGGTGAGGCCCAAGTGCTGCGTTTGCCGCCGCTATGGGCACGCGCAACGAGCGCTTGCACTGCAGCACCTAGCCCGAGCAAAAGACTCACGGCAATAAAATTAAGATACCCGCCCACGCCCACGGCTGCTAGGGATTGGGCGCCGAGTTGGCCCACCATATATGCATCCACTACGTTCAATAAGCTTTGGCTGAATAGGGCCGCCATAATGGGTAGGGCAAGGGCAAGCAAACGTAAATAAGGCTCGCTAAGGGAGCTGACTTTAGGCATAGCAGTGGTTCTTACCAAGAATAAAGAGATTAGGGCTAGGATAAATTGAAACTATCGGTAACATTGGGTCCCTTAGGTTGTGCCATTGCTTTAAAAGCAGTGTATACTTGACCAAATCACTCGGACATTAGCTAGGAATTTTATGACATCGCATAATATCACTGTCACCAAAGATGCGCAGGCCTATTTGCGCGACTTGTTAAGCAAGCAAGATGCAGATGGCATCGGCGTTCGTATTTTTGTGGAGCGTCCTGGTACTCCTCATGCGGAATGCTGTATGGCTTATTGCCCCGCAGGCGAAGAAGAGGAGGGGGATGTTAAGTTCGAATATGATGGTTTTCATGCGTGGATCGAGGGCAAAAGCCTACCTTACTTAGAAGATGCCGTTATCGATTTTAAGAAAGACAGCATGGGCGGGCAGCTGAGCTTCCGTGCTCCTAAATCACGTGTGCCTGATATTGGTCCAGATGCCACCCTTGAAGAGAAGATCCACCACATTCTTTATAGCGAAATTAACCCCCATTTAGCGTCCCACGGCGGGAGTGTGCAATTGCTAGAGCTCACTGATGACAATATGGCGGTTCTTGAATTTGGTGGTGGTTGCCAAGGTTGTGCGGCTGTGGAAGTGACGTTACGCCATGGTGTTGAGAAGACGTTACTAGAAAAGCTGCCTGAGCTCAGTGGCGTGAAAGATACCACTGACCACTCAGTAACCGATAATGCCTATTATTAATTCATAAACTACAAGCGCCCTTGGGGGCGCTGGTGTTAGCAATTAGGGCGGCGGCCTTGGGCTTTGGCTTGCTCATATAGGGGCATCACCTTGGGCAAACTTCTTTCCAGATCTTTGATGCGCGTGGAGTGAGAAGGGTGGGTGGACAAAAACTCAGGGCCGCCGGAACCGCCAGCGGCTGCCATGTTTTGCCACAGCTTAACGCTTTCTCTAGGGTCGAAGCCTGCTTTGGCCATCAGCTCAAGGCCGATGAGATCTGCTTCGCTTTCGTGCTTGCGACTAAAAGGCAAGGAAATACCAAACTGCGCTCCCACGCCTAATAAACCAACTAGCATGCCTTTTTCGGTGGAGTCTGCGCCGGCCAATACAGAAAGTAACTGTAGCCCAGTGGATGAGGCGTACTCAATGGACATCCGCTCATTGGAGTGTTGAGCGAGAACGTGCCCTACCTCATGTCCCATAACAGCCGCTACTTGGTGCTGGTTTTTGGCGACAGTTAATAGTCCTGTATAAATACCTATTTTGCCGCCTGGCAAAGCAAAAGCATTCACGCTTTGATCATCAAATAAATTAGTTTCCCAACTTTCGTTGCTACCTGAAACTTCAATAATATGATTAGCAATGCACTGTATGTATTGGTTTTGCTGGCTGTTTTTGCTTAACGGAGTTTGCGATTTTATTTCCTGATAGGCGCTAACTCCCATTTTATTCAGTTCCGAAGAAGAGAGTGCCAAAAACTGATGGCGGCCAGTGGGTGATACCGCACAAGCGACTGATACCACTGTGATTAAACCTAATACGGCATATAGTTTAAGGCGGTGTAATGCCTTCATCGGTGTTACTCCCATTCTCTTAAGTAGCGGCGGGCCACAATCATTAACCAAACACCCACCACGGCGCTGCCCAATAAAAGTAGCGCACCTAGTAATGAAATACCCCAAAGCGTAGGTGGGATGCGTGAGCCCAATAGAATAGCGCCTACTAAAGCAGTGGTACACACTAAGAAGGTTTGTACTTGGCGGTATTGTGAGCGCTCAATTTGGCGAATAAGTCTTTCCAGGTGGCGGGCATCTAAATTGTTCTGTTCTTGGGTGTAATGCACGGGGCTGGCGTTCTGGCTATACAACTTATCCACCGCATCCAGTGCGCGTAACCCCAAACTGCGCGCAAGGCGAGTGGGGCTGTAGCGCTCACGAACCATTTTCTTAACCAGAGGCTCTGCGGCCTCCATCACATCAAAGGTGGGGTACATTAAGCGCCCAAAACCTTCTAAGGTGATGATGGCTTTGAGCAACAAAGCAATGTCCGCAGGCAGCATTAAATTATGGTTGCGCAGCAAGGCGGTGATGTCATTAAGTAAGGCGGTAACATCTAAATCCGCAAGGGGCAACCCATAGTATTGGCTAATAATGTCCTCAATATCAGAGGCCATGGCATCGATTTTTACAGGCATGCCATCAGACCAGCCGCTAAGCACATGGGCACAGGCAGCGCCATCTTGGGTAACAACCGCTTTAACGATTTGAACAATTTGTTCTTTGCGGCTGTTGGAGAGTTTGCCCACCATGCCAAAATCCAACATACCTATGCGGCTGCCTGGCATAATAAGGAAGTTTCCTGGGTGTGGGTCCGCATGGAAAAAGCCATCTTCCAGTGCCATCTTCCAGGCTGCCTCGGCGCCACGTTGTGCCACTAGCTTACGGTCAACACCATTGGCATCGAGTAATTCAACTTGGCGTGCTGGAATTCCTTCGATGAGTTCCTGTACACACAAGGTGCTACTCGTCCACTGCCAATAAATTTTAGGGATAGTAATCCAATTGATTTTGCGCATATTTTTGCGGATGCGATCGGCACTTCGTGCTTCAATGGTGAAATCAAGCTCACGGTTTAAGGAGCGTTCGAATTCGCGTACCAAATCCAGTGGACGATAGCGACGAATTTCCACCGAGTTGTCCACCGCTAGCCTTGCTAAGTGCCGCAGAAGCCGGATATCAGAATTGATTTTCTCGCGCACCCCTGGTTTTTGCACTTTTAATACCACTGTGTCGCCGCGATAAGTGATGGCTTTATGCACTTGGCCAATAGATGCCACGCCCAAGGGTTTTGGGTCTATACTGCGAAAATACTTTTTATGCTCCTTGCCTAACGCTTGATTGATTAAAGGCTCGATTTTTTCAAAGGGAACCTCGGCTGCACCATCCTGAAGTTGTTCAAATTGAACAATCCACTCTTGGGGAAATAAGTCCACGCGAGTGGCAAGTATTTGGCCTAGCTTTACAAAGGTTGGGCCCATTTCTTCAAGGGCTGCACGTAAACGCTGAGGGGGCGACATGGAGAGCAATTCACGATCCACAGGCTGGCGCACTAAGCGGCTTGCTTGCTCAAGTAAGGGCGCTAAGCCTACACGCCGTACAACGTCGGCGAGGCCATATTTTAGTAGAATGGTGATGAGGGTGTTGGCGCGACGAAGGTCCTTACCTGTATCCAGTAAGCTCACTGTGAATCCTTATTATTGTGTTAACGTTTTATTCTTGTTGTTTATAGCACTGTTGCGCGCCAAGTGCATTCATATAACGTCATCAACAGAGGTATCTCATGACTTTTTCAACACAACTCAGCAGCTTAAACCATAAAGTTACAGCTGTGCCTTTGCTTGGGGACAAACCAGAGCACTGGCAGCAAGCCTGTTTTGCCATGGGCTGTTTTTGGGGAGCTGAACGGCGTTTTTGGGAATTAGAGGGGGTGAAATGCACCGCAGTGGGTTATACGGGCGGCACTAAAGATCACCCCACTTATGAAGAGGTTTGCACTGGCACCACCGGGCATGCAGAGGCAGTGCTGCTGTGGTTTGACCCCAAAGAAGTGAGTTATTTAGATTTGCTCGCAGTATTTTGGCAAGAGCACGACCCCACGCAAGGGATGCGTCAGGGCAATGATGTGGGTTCCCAATATCGCTCTGCCATCTATGTTATGAACGACTCTCAAAAAGAAGCGGCAATGGCTAGCAAACAGGTGTATGAGCAAGCCTTAAAGGGAGTGGGGCGAGACAGCATTACAACAGAAATAACGCCTGCTGCCCGTTTTTATTATGCAGAGCCAGTGCATCAGCAATATTTGGTGACCCATCCCTATGGTTACTGTGGTTTGCAAAGCACAGGGGTGGCGCTGGATCAAACTCGGGTTATGGGCGCCTTAAAAGGCTAGGGGAGCATAATAGTTTTGCCAAAGCCCTGTGGTGGGATGATTAAACCCTAAGTAATAAGCGTGAAGCTGCAAACGTGGGCTCATCGCGAGCACCTCTTCAGGGGCATATAAATCGCAGCCGATAATGGGGTGGCCAATGTGTTGTGTATGCAGGCGTAATTGATGGGAACGCCCCGTGATAGGTTCAAGCTTTACGCGGCTGACGTTGCGTGCTTGGTCATACGCAAGGAGTTGGTATTGGGTGATGGAGGCTTTGCCCTCTTGGTAGCAAATTTTTTGCCGCGGTCGTCTTTCCCAGTCGGGTGCTATGGGGTAAGTAATAAAGCCTTCACTGGGTGTTAGGTGGCCGTACAATTCAGCCATATACGCTTTTTCCACACGACGTTCCGCAAAGGCACGGTTTAAGCGCCGCTGCGCTGTTGGGTTGCGAGCAAATATCATAATGCCTGAGGTATCGAGGTCCAAACGGTGTACCACATGCACTTCGTCATACTTCTGCGCCAAGCGATGCTGCGCAGAATCACTGTTTTCAGGCCCACGGCCAGGCACTGATAACAAATAGGCGGGTTTATTCACCACTAGAATATCGCTATCCACATACAGCTCGGTTAACGGGTCGTGGCAAACGGGAACAACGTAATAAGAGGGGGCTTGGCTCATAGCAGAATAGGGCACAAAATGTGCCCTTACCTAAATCAAAATAGCAGCTTGTACACTTGCTGATAATTATCCACAAAGTGCACCGTAAGCTTTTCTTTGAGGTGTTCGGGGAGCTCGTCGTAATCGCGTTGGTTATCCGCGGGCAAGATAAGCTCATAGATTTTGACTCGGCGCGCAGCTATAACCTTTTCACGAATTCCGCCCACAGGTAGCACCTGCCCTGTGAGGGTTAACTCACCTGTCATTGCCACTTTACGTTGCAACTTTTGCTGCTTAGCTAAAGAGATTAACGCAGTAGCCATGGTAATACCGGCACTAGGGCCATCCTTAGGAGTAGCACCTTCAGGCACATGTAAGTGAATACTGCTTTCTTTAAACCAATCCTCAGCAATGCCGTAGGTCTTGCTCGCGCTTTCCACGTAACTCACAGCAATATTTGCGGATTCCTTCATTACATCCCCAAGCTGCCCCGTCAGGGTAAAGCCGCGGCGATGGCGATGAATAAGCTGGGCTTCAACAGGCAGAGTGGCGCCGCCCATGGATGTCCAAGCCAAGCCAGTGGCAACCCCCACCTGTTGTTGAACGGCCTCGGTGCGGAAAATGGGTTGACCAAGAAACTCTTCTAGGTTTTTGCCAGTAACGGAAATACTGGTTTCATCTTCAAGTAATCGCACTACGGCTTTTCTAACAATACGCTGCAGCTGCTTTTCTAAGTTTCGCACCCCAGCTTCGCGGGCATAACCTTCCACCACTTGTCGCAAGGCTGCTGGGCTAATGCGCAGCTGAGAAGCTTTGACGCCTGCGCGCTTAAGGACACGGGGCCACAAATGTTTACGGGCAATGGTGACCTTTTCAGCAGTGATGTAGCCAGACAGATGAATTACTTCCATGCGGTCGAGTAGCGGGCCAGGAATACTATCTAAGGTGTTGGCTGTACAAATAAATAAAGTGCGTGATAAATCAAGGCGCACATCAAGGTAATGGTCCTGAAAATCCACGTTTTGCTCAGGGTCTAATACTTCAAGTAAAGCTGATGCAGGGTCGCCTTGGTAAGAAGCGCCCATTTTGTCAATTTCATCAAGCATTATGACCGGGTTGCTGGTGCCTGTTTCTTTTAGCGCTTGCACCAGTTTTCCAGGCATGGCGCCAATATAAGTACGGCGATGCCCTTTGATTTCTGCCTCGTCACGCATGCCGCCAACGCTGAAACGGTAAAATGGACGATTGAGTGATTCGGCAATGGAGCGTCCAATGCTGGTTTTACCAACCCCAGGTGGCCCAACAAGAAGAATAATACTGCCGCGCACCTCGCCTCGCATGGCGCCCACAGCTAGAAATTCGATGATGCGGTCTTTCACATCATCCAAGCCGGCATGGTGCTTTTCTAGGGTTTTGCGGGCGTGGGCTAAATCCAGATTGTCTTCACTGAGCACACCCCAAGGCACCTGGGTGAGCCAATCAAGATAATTACGCGTGACGCCGTATTCAGCAGAACCGCTTTCAAGTACAGAAAGCTTATTCATTTCCTCTTCAAAGCGTTTTTGCACCGCTTCGGGAGGAGCGAGTTTCGCCATGCGTTCTTCAAACAATTCAATATCTGAGGTGCGGTCATCCTTGGCAATGCCAAGTTCCTGCTGAATTATTTTGAGCTGCTCGCGCAGAAAGAAACGCCGTTGCTCCTTGCTAATCTGCTCATTTACCTGCTCAGTGATTTTGCTTTGAAGCTGCGCCACCTCTAGCTCTTTTTTGAGTAGAACCAGAGCTTTCTCCATACGGTTAAGTAGCGGCACTGTTTCTAGAATATCTTGCAAATCATCAGCAGACGCCGTGGTGAGCGCTGCGGCAAAATCCGTGAGCGGTGAGGGCTCACGTGGGCTGAAGTTTTGCAAATAAGCCTTCAAGCCTTCGCTGTACAACGGGTTTAAAGGCAGCAGCTCTTTGATGGTATTAATAATCGCGAGGGCATAGGCACGGATGGTGTCCACCTCGGTGTCCTGTGCCTCTTCTGTTTCCTCAGGGTATTCCACTTCCACCAAATAAGGCGCTTTTTTGCTTAGCCAGCTTTTAATGCGGAAGCGAGTTAAGCCTTGCAGCACCAACTGCAAGCTGTCGCCTTCACTGCTTGCGTGGTGCACTCGTACTAAGCAGCCGTATTCAGGGGTGGTTTTTTTATTCAAAGTGCCGTCATCGTTTTCAGCCACATAAACCATGCCGAGGGTACGGTGCGGTGTTTGGCCAACACGTTCAGCGGTACTTTGCCAGTGGTCAAGATTAAATAGCACTGGTTGCACGAGCCCAGGCATAAAAGGACGCTCGTCGGTGGGCAACAAATAAATTCGCTCTGGCCTATTTTGATTGGCTATTACCAGAGATTGGGTGCTGTCATTATTTTCTTGGTAATCGTCGCTCATGTTTACTACATCCAAAACGTTAGTTGGTTTATAGATGATGCTAAAGATTTAATTTTCAAGGTTTACAGCCACTAATAAGGAAGCAAGTCTTTTTCAATGATAAGCAGTTCTGCGCTCTCTTCCACAGGTATGGTGCAGTGATGAATTTCAATACGACCGTTGAAGTGCTCTTTACATCTATCTGAAAGGTCGTGAAATGGCCCGCGGCCGGGGTCTGCTAGGATAATTTGATCAACGCCTGCCTCTAGGGCACGTTCAACTAAGTTGTACAAGCTTGGCTGCAGTTTATCCCAAAAACAAATGTCCACGCCCACCAAGGTGTGAATACCTTTAAGGTGCTGCACGTTTATATCATCAAACTCAAGGGCTTGGGTGTGAATCTCGGTGTGATTGATTTGTGCGTGCAGTTGCGCGTATGGCAGCACATTGGGGTCAGCGTCCACAGCTATTACGTTAAGGTCGAGTGCCTTGGCGGCAAAAGCGCTAAGTAGCCCCCAGCCGCAACCCACATCCATTAATTGGCTGTGAGCCGGCGGTGGGTTCTCAAGCAGGTAATCCATTACCACATAGGTGGAACTCCAAACTTTGTCGCCATGAATGGTGGGGCTAAATTGTTTTTGTTCGAGGGCTAATGCCTGGGGACTGTCCGGGGTTAAAATATTAATTCCGTGTTTCTGAAGATAACCTGCGCTGGAGGCGCTCATAGTTGGCCCTTTTATAAAATGGTAAACATGGGTACAGTTTCGACTCAAGTTAGTGAGTATAACAAAAATCCATATGGGGAAGTGGTGAGCACAAGCGCTCATGATGATTTTGCTATGAAAACACCAAAAGCCACAAACAGAGAGGCGGCGCTTAGTGCTTTGTTAGGTATGGGGCGCTATCGCCGCGCATTAGTTACCATCGGCCAAATATTAATGCTCTATGGCCAACAAGGGTGGCGTTACCCTGAGAAAGCACACTTGCACCAAAAAAGCGCAGAAAAGCTTGCAGCGTTGTGCGAGCGTAATGGGGTTACATGGATAAAGGCCGCGCAATTTTTTAGTAATCGTCCCGACATACTGCCGCCTGAGTATTTACACGCTTTCCAGCGCTTGCAAGATACGGTGGCTCCAGTGCCTTTTGCAGACATTTCAAAGCAGCTCGCTAAAACCTGGGGTACGGATTGGAGTTCTCAGTTCAAGCACTTTTCACACAAACCAGTGGCCACCGCCTCAATTGCGCAGGTGCATAAGGCCCAGCTTTTAACAGGCGATTGGGTGGCGGTTAAAGTGCTGCTGCCTGATGTGCGAAAAATTTTCAATCAAGATCGGCAAGTGTTTGAGTGGGCGGCTAGGATAATCAAACCCCTTGTGAAAGAGATAGATGCTGTGCAGGTGGTGGGGCAGTTGTTGGCCACCACACAGAAAGAGTTAGACTTTAAGCATGAAGCAAAGCATCACATCGCTTTTTATCAATGCGAGCATATGGCGGGGATTAGAGTGCCGCGCCTTTACCATGACCTGTGTACATCGCGGGTGCTAGTAACAGAGTGGGTGAATGGCGAGCGATTGCGCGATGTTTTAAGCGCCCAGCCCGATAAAGCCAAACCGTTATTGCAACGGTTGTTTGTAAGCTATTTACAGCAGGTGACTGAATTCGGATTATTCCAAGCAGACCCACATCCTGGCAACTTCCTTGTGGATCACCAAGATAATATTGTGATTTTAGACTTTGGCGCAATGGGCGTTTTGCAAGCAGCAGAAACCAGTGCTTACCAAGCGCTATTTTCTGGGCTTATCCAAAACAACTTAAGCGATGAAGAGTTGTTAGCATTATTCCAGCAGGCAGGTTTTGTTGGGGGTAAAGCCCAATCCTTAAGGGAGTTATCGGGATATATGCTGACTAATCGCTTGGCGAAGGAATCAACGTGGGAATCTGCGCAAAATATTATGCGGCAGCTTAGAGCAGATAAAGTCCATATACCTGATTCTTATGTGGGTATTTCGCGAGTATTAATTACTTTAGGAGGGTTACTGCAGCTTTATGAGGTATTGCCGCCGTGGCAAGAAGCGCAGTAAAGGGGCACAGGGTGCCCCTGATAGGATTTAAACGGCAAAATCTTCGATCTTTTTGCCTTTTTCGAGCTCTGCTTTTAACCAGTTAGGCTGCTTGCCGCGGCCTGCCCAGGTTAAGCTTGGATCTTCTGGGTGGCGATATTTAATGGCGGCTGGGCGACGAGTACGACGGCCTCTTGCTTCTAGCCCATACAGTTCTTCTACGGTTACACCAGCTTCCGCTGCGATTTGTTGAATCTTTTTGCGCGCCTCTTCCTTGGCCTGCTGTTGGCGTTTTTTCAATAGTGTTTCGGCATCTTGAATTAACTGTTTTACTTGCTCGTCAGTAAATGCAGCTAGATTTACATTCAAATTCGACATCTTAAACCTCCAATATTTTGGGCCATATACTGTCTTTAATCATAAGCGGTAATAAGGATACACCTTAAAATATATAATGACTATTATTTAAAGGAGGATAAATGAAAAAATATGATGTGTTTCAATCTAAACTATCTCTTTTAATAAAATTTGATAATCAGGTTTGTGCGATAAAGCATTAACTAACCTTCATAAGACAGCCCACTTGTATGGATACTATTTTCTTATCTGAAAGCGTTTATAGGTAAATAGTTTTATCCAGTATATGCGCATGTTCCCTATGGTGGGTTACCATAATCAGAATTTTGCCTTGCAGCGCGTGCTTAATATCATTCATTAATGCATTTGCAGTGCGCGCCTCTAAGCCAGTAAACGGCTCGTCTAGCAAAACAATGGGAGTATCCCGTAGCAATACTCTTGCGAGGGAAAGTCGTCGCGCTTGGCCACCGGATAAATGCAAGCCCTCTGGCCCAATCATAAAATCCAGCCCGCCTCTTTGTTTCACAAGCTCTTCTAATCGGGCTAAGCGCAGCGCCTGCCAAAGTTCATCATCCGTGGCGTGGGGATTAGCGATTTTTAAATTGTCCCGCAAGCTACCAGTGAATAGCTGCTGCTGTTGCAGAAGTAGGCTGAACTGCTGCCGCCAAGCGCCTTCGTCGGCGGTGTCTTGAGCAATACCACCAAAACTGATTTGTCCTTCAGAGGCGGCTTGCAAACCCATCAGGCAGTGCAGCAGGGTGGACTTGCCCGCACCACTAGGGCCAACGATGGCCACAGAGTTGTTCGGCGTTGCAGTAAAACTCACTTGCTGGAAAAGCGTTTTTTGCTCGTGCCAGTGGAAGCCTAGGTTGTGCACCTGCAATTTGCCATCCGCATGGGGAATTGCGCTTCCCTGGCAAGCCTGTACAGGCAGGGGAGCGTTTTCTATCTCGCGCATGCGCGCCACTGTAGCGCGGGTTTCCCACCAGCGCTGCGCAGTGCGGGCAAGGGGTTGGTAAACTTCCACACCACCAAAAATTAATAACAAAGAAGCGAGTGCTAATGGTGCCGTTAGCTGTGTTCCTTGAACAAGTGGCACCGCCAGTAGCAATGTGATGACCCCTAATACTTGTACCGCACCTTGGATGAGAGCACCGTTAATGGCTTGTTGGCGCACCAGCTGTTGCTCAGCATCGGCCAACGCTTGAAAGCGCGCCTGCCAACGTTGTAATAACCGTGAACGTATTTCGTAGGCAATAACCTCGGGCAAGCCAGTGAGTGCCTGCACGGTTTCGCTACGCAGTGCTTCTTGCTCTGTGCTAATGATATCTAAGGGTTGCAGCACATTGCGGTTGCTATAAAAGAGCCACAAGCCGAGTGCGATAAATAGCCCCAATAGCAAAACAAAGCTGATGTGCTGGCCAGTGAGGAATAGGAAAAGGGCCAGCGCGGCGCTAATCCCCAGCGCTAGCAGCGCGGGCTGAGCTTGCTCTAGCCAAGCCGCTTCGAGTCGCTCAACATCTTTAAATAAGCGCTCTAGCAAATGTCCTTGGCTGATGGCAGACAAGGAGCCAGGAATACGAGGAATAATATGACCAAACATTTTTGTGCGTAAATGCTGCATTACCTCGAATGTGCCTTTATGGCTAATGAGTCGCTCTAAGTAGCGGGATACGGTGCGCCCTAAAGCAAAACCACGAATTCCTGCACTGGGTGAGAATAGGTTAAAGGTCACAGCTGCCCCAGCTGCGGAGATGCCAGCTAAGGCGGCAGCACCAATAAACCAACCTGCCACCCCAAGTAAAGCCATGCCCGAGATAGCAGTGGTAAGTGCTAGCAAGATAGCGATAAATAAGCTTGTTTTGGCCTCTTTAAAATGTTGCGACAACCACTGCAACGTGGCCCAAGAGTTGGGCAGCTTATTCATTGGATTCTCCTTGCTGAGTAGGGATAGGTTCCACCCAGAGCGTAGTGTCCGCTAAGGTTGCACATTGTTCTGAATGGGTGGCGATAACCAAAGTGTGCTGGCCTTTAAATTGTCGGATAAGCGCCACTATATCTGCTTCGCTTTCAGTGTCGAGCTCAGCGGTGGGCTCATCCATAAACCACAGGGGAGCACGGCTTAAAACAGCACGTGCGATACCCAAGCGGCGACCTTCACCCCCTGATAGTCCGACGCCTTGCTCATCGAGCTGGGCGTGTAAATCAATATGGGCAAGGCCGCATAGGCGCAAGGTCTGTTCTAACTCTTGCGGGGTGGCCTTCGGGTTGGCTTGCAATAAGTTGTCCGCCACAGTGCCATGGATAAACCAGGGTTTTTGACTTACCCAAGCATAGCTTCCTGCGGGCAAAGCGAAGGATGTATTGACGTTATCCTGGTAGCTAATGGTGCCCGTTTGCGGAGTTAACAACCCCGCGAGCAATTTTAAAAAGGTGCTTTTTCCGGTGCCGCTATCGCCTCTTACTATTAAGCATTCACCGCTATTTATGTAGAGGTTAACTCCTTCAAAAATAGTAGTGTTGGTGGTGTCGTAGCGATAGCTAAGATCGCGCACCTCGATGGTGGGTGCACTGGCTAAGGGCTTGGCGTCTGCGGGTGCTAAGTCAACATCGCCGAGCACGGGTGCTAACACTTTAGCGGCGGCAAGCCCGCCGGCTCTATCGTGATAACTGGCGGCCATTTGTCGCATGGGAGCATAGAACTCCGGTGCCAATAACAGCAAAAATAAGCCAGTACGAAAATCCAGTTTGGGCCCTGGCCCAATGCTGATTAAATTGAGTAAATGAAGCCCCACATAAACGGCTACCAAAGCCACCGCCAATGCAGAAAATAGCTCTAACACTGTGGAAGTTAAAAAAGCGATTTTAAGCACACCCATGGTGCTTTTTCTAAATTCAGCGTTGGCCTTGTCCACCGCTTTTGTTTCTGCCACTTCACGGCCAAAGGCACGCAATGTGAGGGCACCCTTTAAACGGTCGAGAAAGTACCCGCCTAAAAAATCCATCGTTGCCAAGCGAGTGTCCGCGGCCTTTTGTGCCCCAGAACCCACTAAGGCCATGAACAAAGGTATCAGTGGCGCGGTAACCATAAAAATAAGGCCCACCATCCAATCAGTGGCAAAGGCCACGATTAAGAAAATCACCATGGCGTAGGCCACAATTTTTTGTTGGGGAGCAAAATTTGCGTGGAAACGGCCCACCGCAAGGCTTTGTTCTAGCAAGGCATTGCTGGCCGCCCCCGTGGTGTGCTGCGACATTTTGCCGCGCAGCATGGCTTTGGCAATAAGTTCACGAATAGCTAATGTAATCCTTGCTTCGGTGCTAGCTGCTGTGCTGGCACGCCAAGCAGAATTGGCAGTGCGAAGAAGTAGGGTGGCCAACAAACCGGTGACTGCTGCGAGTGATAAATGGCTCGCAAACATCAACTGGTGCGCTGTGAGGGCAATAAAATACGCTTGGCTGATGGCGAGTAGGGCGTCTAGTAAGCCCGCAGCCACCAAATATTGGAAACCGCGAGCGCCAAGCTCTTTCTGTTCAGCAAGCCAATTTTTAGGGTATATTAATAAATCTTGATTTAAGTTTGAACTCATAAAGTTTCAACACTTATAGTTAAGTTGTTAGCAACAAAGGGCAGCAGGGCAAGGTAAACCTTGGCTGCGTAATGAGGCCGTTATACTAGCCGCGAATAATGATTTCTGCATTAACGCTAAGAAAACATTGTGCGAGGTCGGTTGTAAATATAGCTAGAGGTCGAAAATGATTGATGCAACGCTGGTGGAACTGTCGCGGTTCCAATTTGCTTTAACTGCCATGTATCACTTTTTGTTTGTGCCGTTAACCCTGGGGCTCTCAGTGTTGGTGGCCATTATGGAAAGTGTATATGTGATGACGGGTCGCACGATTTGGCGCGACATGACTAAATTCTGGGGCACCTTATTTGGCATTAACTTTGCCATGGGGGTAGCCACAGGGGTGGTTATGGAATTCCAGTTTGGGACTAACTGGGCATTTTATAGCCACTACGTGGGTGATATTTTCGGTGCTCCTTTAGCCATTGAAGGGTTAATGGCTTTCTTCCTCGAGGCCACCTTGGTGGGGCTCTTCTTCTTTGGTTGGGACAAGCTAAGCCGTTTACAACACTTAGCTGTCACTTGGTTAGTGGCCATTGGGTCGAACCTGTCTGCTCTGTGGATTTTGATTGCCAACGGTTGGATGCAAAACCCTGTGGGGGCTGAATTTAATCCTGAAACCCTGCGCATGGAAGTCACCAACTTCGTCGATGTACTCTTCAACCCCGTGGCCCAAGCTAAGTTTGTGCACACAGTAGCGGCGGGTTATGTGACTGGGGCCATTTTTGTTTTATCCATTAGTGCTTGGTATCTGTTGAAAGGCAGGCATTTAGAAATTGCTAAGCGCTCTTTAACAGTGGCAGCGGCCTTTGGCTTAGCCGCCTCTTTGTCTGTGGTGGTGCTCGGTGATGAATCGGGTTACGCACTCACCGATAACCAAAAGATGAAACTCGCCTTAATTGAAGCCTCTTGGGAAACCTACGAGCCGCCAGCGCCCTTTACTGTAGTGGGCATTCCAGATCAAGAAGCACAAAAAACCCACTTTGAGCTACAAATTCCATGGGCCATGGGGTTGATTGCCACCCGCAGCTTTAACCAAGAAGTGCCAGGCATTTTAGAGTTAATGGTGGTGGCTGAGGACCATATTGCTAGCGGGCTTAAAGCGTATGATGCCCTAGAAACCTTAAAGCAAGATCCGCAGCACAAAGAAGCGAAGGAAACATTCCTTAAGCACCAAGAGCACATGGGCTATGCCTTGTTGTTGAAAAAATACGTGGAAGACCCGCGGGATGCCACCCCTGAGCAAATTGCTTCCGTAATGAAAGACACGTTACCTAATGTGGGAGCTTTGTTCTGGTCTTTCCGCTTTATGGTGGCCATTGGCTTCTTCTTTGTAGCGCTTTTTGGCGTAGCATTTTATTTGGTGAGTCGCCGTCGTTTCGAAAATAAAGTCTTTTTACGCTTAGCGTTCTGGGCATTGCCTTTACCTTGGCTAGCAGCAGAGCTCGGTTGGTTTGTGGCCGAGTACGGCCGACAGCCCTGGGTGATTGAGGGCGTTTTACCCACTTTTTTAGGAGTGAGCCACCTAAATGCCATGGATTTAATCATCAGTATCGCTGGCTTCTTTGTTATTTACACAGTGCTAGCCATTATTGAGATTCGCTTAATGTTGAAGTTTATTCGTTTAGGCCCCGAGCCTGAACAGCAAGAGCTAAGCAGTGATGCTATTAGCTTTTCTGCTGAGCACGCCTAAGGAGATAACCCATGCTATTAGATTATGAAACACTTCGTTTAATTTGGTGGGCATTGCTAGGGGTCTTACTCATAGGCTTTGCCGTCACTGATGGATTTGATATGGGGGTTGCTGCACTACTGCCCTTTATCGCAAAAGATGATAAGCAGAGACGCTTAGTCATTAATACGGTGGGCCCCGTGTGGGAGGGCAACCAAGTGTGGTTTATTCTTGGTGGTGGTGCGATTTTTGCCGCCTGGCCTGCACTTTATGCGGTGAGCTTTTCAGGCTTTTATTTCGCCATGATGCTAGTGCTGGTGGCGCTTATTATTCGCCCTGTGGCGTTTAAATTTCGCTCTAAGCGAGCCGACGCTAAGTGGCGCACTCGTTGGGATTGGGCGCTAAGCTTTAGTGGTGTGGTGCCACCCTTAGTGTTTGGTGTGGCAGTGGGTAATGTGTTGCAAGGGGTGCCGTTTCATTTTGATGACAGCTTAAGGCCCATTTATACCGGCTCCTTCTTTGCGCTCTTCAACCCTTTTGCGTTGTTGTGTGGCTTGCTTTCTGTGGCAATGTTATTGCTCCATGGCGCTACCTATTTGCAGCTTAAAGCCAGCGGTGAAACAGCACAAAGGGCAAGCCGCTGGGGACGCTATGCCGCGCTTGCGGTTGTGGCCTTGTTCGCCATTGGTGGGGTGTGGATACATTTTATCAATGGATTTGAAATTACCACCGCCATGAACACAGCAGGGCCAAGCAACCCATTGCGCAAAGAAGTGGTGGAAAGCGCTGGCTACTGGCTGAGCAATTTCAAACAAACCCCTGCCTTGTGGCTAGTGCCTCTGCTTGGTTTTGTTGGTGCTGCCATGGCGTGGCTAGGTTTGCGCTCGCAACGAAATGCCCTGAGCTTTTTGGGTTCTAAGCTATCGGTGGCAGCTATTATTACCACTGTGGGTGTGACCATGTTCCCCATGATATTGCCGAGTAGCAGCCATCCAAGCCACAGCTTGACGGTATGGGATGCTTCCTCGAGCCATTCCACACTGTGGATTATGCTCATCGCCACCGTATTGTTGCTGCCCATAGTGCTCGCTTACACCGCTTGGGTATACAAGGTGCTGTGGGGTACCTTGAGTGAAGATGACATTAACGACGATATGTACTAGGAGGCACTATGTGGTATTTCAGCTGGATGCTTGGTTTAGGCCTAGCCGCAAGCTTTGGTATCTTGAACGCTATTTGGTATGAAATTAACGACACGGATAAAAGTGCTGAATAGCCAACTTTATTAAACCGATAGGCCCGCAGCGATGCGGGCCTTTTATTTTCGTCTGTAATAATGAAGGTGTAGGGCTGCTATACTTTGCAGTCTTTTAAATCAGCACGGGAACGGTTTATGAGTGATACAAGCAACAGGGGTGTGAGGGTTGTTGTTGCTGGGGCGTTAACACTCTTGGTGGTGCACACCTTGGGCCGTTTTATATACACGCCGTTACTGCCACGCTTAATCGAAGACGGCATGCTCACCATTTCTCAGGGTGCCGACGTGGCCACTTGGAACTATGTGGGTTACTTGCTTGGAGCCATGCTTGCCATCCGGTGGAGTAAAGTGAGCCAAATTCAACGCATTTTGCCCAAGGCGCTCGTGCTTAATGTGTTGTGTACACTGGCTCAAACCCAAACAGAAAGTATCGCGGTGCTATCGTTTTTGCGTTTGGTGAATGGCATTACCAATGGCGTGGTTTTTGTCCAAGCCCCAGCACTTATCCTTGAGTGGCTGGTGGTGCAAGGGCGTGCCAACCTGAGCGGGCTAATGTATTTAGGCGTTGGCGCAGGTCTTTTAGTTTCGAGTTTGCTAGTGTCTATGTTTGCCGACGTATTGTGGGGGCCTGCACGTTGGTGGCCTGCCTTTGTGGTCGCAGTTCCCATCACTTGGTGGTGCTTAAAGCAGCTTAAGGGGCTTCAGTTTGAACCCTTAACTGCCACTGCTTCCCAGCAACATGGCAAGGCCAAACTGTTTGATAGATACAGTGTGCCGCTATTTATGTCTTATGCCGGCGCGGGGCTAGGTTATATTTTACCCATGACGTTTTTGCC